>JAHCIA010000001.1:901250-1201666 GCA_026129465.1 Flavobacteriales bacterium | reverse complement strand
CCCACGCCACCGGATGCTTCTTGACCTGCTCAAAGGTCTTTGGTGGCTGGTGTCCGGCAAGTGGTGGCGCAACCGCCAACGCTGGCGCACCAAGTACTAACCCTTATTGTACTTTCCCGTCAGTGCGGGTCACAGTTACTGAGCCAACAGGAATGGTCCGTTGCTGAGAAACCGGGCCTTGAATAGCAGCCGACAAGTCAACCACAGGATTAGGCGGCAACATAGTGCCAGTGGATACGGCGATTTCCTCGAACTCGGAAAATGGAATGGAAAATTTCTGTGCGAATATTTCGGTCTCGGTCCTGTTGTAGACCTTTTTCTTTTCGATGGCATATGCATAGTGCCCGGGCTTAATCCAAATCTGGAAGTCCCGGTCAATGATGCTTTCCTTATGTACCATGACATCGAGTTCAGCATACGCCTCCACCTGGATGTAGATGCGTTGAAAGGCCACGTACTCGAAGGGGTGCGCCTCGCGCAACCCCTTCAAGGAACGTTGGTAGTAGCCATGGCGGGTCAACACCGCGTCGAGTGATTCTTGTCGCAGCATGTCAGGCAGCGCATTCTTCGAGCTTGTTGGACAGGCGCTCCATTTCGATTCGGGCCGCAGCGATGCGTTCCTTGATGGCCTCCATGTCAACAGGATTATGCTTGATCTCGCAGTAAGAATTGGCCACCATGATGGCAGGCAGCACCTTCAAGAACTTTGCCTTGGCCTCTTTAAAGGTTGCACCCGTTACAATAGGCCCCCAAGGCTGATCCTCAATGAAAAGGGTCACCTCGTTGGTAGCGGGATCGACCCGCTTCCCGATGGTTGCGTGGATGGTCGTTTCGCTCATGGTCGTAGTGGGTTGCTCACGGTGCAAAGATATGGGTCAGTTCAATGGTCTGAGCCGCTGGGCTGTTCGGTGTCAACGGAGAGGTAATCGTCGTTATTGGTCGGCCTTCAGCCGCCTTCTTCAAGTCCTTTCCGGCGGAGCCGGTTCTTCTTCTGCAGTCCTCCGAAGTTCTCCGGGCGGCATTGGCTGCCGCCCTTTTTTGGGTTCTCAGCCGGGCCGGGTTCTGTCTTTCAGTCGAGCGTGGGCCTTGGTAGCGTTGGCGTATTTTCGTGCGTGGGCTTTGCGCGTTGGCTTTTTCGCGATGGCACCCAACTAGTTGCTATCGCAAGATCTTGTGTTATCAGCCTTATCGCAGTGTGGTGCTTGGGCTTGGGAAGTGGCTGTGGACCAAGGGCATGTAAATGCGCCACCGGCCCGATCTTGTGATATTTGCTGGCCTGGGTTCATAGCCGGTCCAATGGGCTGGTGATGCGGCCCAGGGTGCGGGGGGTGACGTGGGTGTACACTTCGGTGGTCTTTACACTGCTGTGGCCCAGCAACGCTCCAATGTAGCGGATGTCGGTGCCGTGTTCCAAAAGATGCGTGGCAAAGCTGTGGCGCAGGCAGTGCAGGGTGAGCTTGCGCGCGATGCCGGCCTTGGCCAATGCGGTCCGGAATACCTGCCGCAGACTTTCCGCCGTGTAGGGCCCGCCATCCTGCCCCTCGAACAACATGCGCCTGGGCTGCCATTGGACCAGGTAGGCATCAACGGCCGCCAGAGCCTTGGGCGACAAAAGCGTGTAGCGGTCCTTGTTCCCTTTGCTTTGGTGGACGCGCAGCAGCATGCGGTCCCGGTCCAGGTCGTGCGGCCGCAGCGCAAGGAGTTCGCCGCTGCGCAGTCCGGCCGAATAGATGAGCAGCAGCATGGCCTTGTGCTTGATGTTCATGGGCACATCCAGCAGCCTTTTCACCTCGGCTTCACTCATCACATTGGGCAGCCGCTTTTCGCCGCGAGGCCGGTCGATCCGATAGCTGCGCCGCGATCCCCCCAGCACCTTCTCGTAGTGGAACTTGATGGCGTTCACCGCCTGGTTCTGGTGGCTCACGCTCACCTTCCGGGCCGCCAGGTGGTCCATGTAGGCATGGATCTCCGCCTGGCCCATCTGTTCCAGGTCCCTGCCGGAATGGAAAGCCATGAATTGCCGAAGGTGATCGGTGTAGACCCGGATGGTGTTGGGGCTGTAGCGCATGCGCTCCAACTTCCGCAGGAAGGCCTCCGGTACCATGGGCGGCGGGGCGGCCGGTATGGGCTTGGGCTTCGCTTGATGGGAATTGTTCCTCAACGCGCTGTAGTCCACCCAGGCTCGGCCCTTGTAAGCGGCGAAGACGGTCTTGAGCGTATCGCTGCCATTGGGAACATGCCAGACCTTCCTGGTGTTGCTCCAACGGGCGCCCAGCTCCTTGGCCACGGTGATCAACTCCACATCGTAAGGAAAGCGCAAGGCGATGCGGCGTTCCTTTTCATGGACGATGGCCTCCAGGACCACGTTGCGCTTGCGGTTGTCGGTTTCCATGTCGATCGCGGAGCTACAAAATACGGATCGGCGTGATCCGGGCATGTAGCCCACCGAGCACTTGTGGCCAACCATCGTGCTACCTCACTCCACCACGATCACTTCCGGCCCGCTCACTTTGTCCACGTGGCAGCAGTCGTGACGGATGCGGAAGAGCGCCTGGGCCTTGCGCGCGCCGCCCAGGAATCCCTCGAAGCGGAAGTCGCGGCCTTTGGTGTCGGTGAAGGACATGTGGTTGTCGGTGAGCACGGCGTACCAACTGCCGGCTGGGAAGGGTTCGGGGCCGCTGGAACGCAGGACCACGGCGCCGTGCGCGAGGTGGATGGTGCGCGTGCTGTCCAGGACCACGGGGGCGCCTGCGGTGTCGGTCACTTGCACACCCACGGAGCGGAAGTCCATGGTGCAGATGATGTCCTTGGGGCAATCACCTGGCTTGTCATAGCGGCAGGCGATCAATACGACGACCGCCATCAGGAGCAGCGAAGGTTTCGTGATGCACATGCCGCTTACCATTTCACAACGCGATGGGTCTCCTTCGCAATACCCTTGATCAGGTCCACCAGGTACACCCCGGCGGGCAGGTGGGAGAGGTCCACCACGTTCACCGGACCCATGCGCTCCCACACGGTGCGGCCGGTCAGGTCGTGCACCACGATGCCGGTGATGACCTCCTCCTGGGCGGGTACATGCAGCTGACCAGCCGTGGGGTTGGGGAAGGGCGCGGCCGCGTTGCCCGCCTCCACGGCCTCGATCGCCGTGCTCAGATCGCCGTAGGTGAGGTCCAGTACGGGCGCGAGCTCGGGATCGTCGGCGCCGGTGAAGGTGATGAGGCCATTGGGCGCACCGGGCGCTTGGATCAGGAACTGCACCGTGGTGCCGTTGGTGATGTGTGGGAGCAGGCTCTGCGGCAGCTCAAGCCTTGTCCAGTGGCCGTTGCCCGCATTGCTGCCGAAGCGGCAGGGGGCACCGCTGGCGTCGGCCGTGGCCCAATAGTCCACCGGCTCCACCGCCGCCGAGCCACCGAAATGGCCGCTGCGCACCTTCACGTTCAAGGTCACCGCCAAGGGGTCGCTTCCGCTGAGCGCCTCGCGCCGCAGGAAGATGCTCGCGCCCTGTAGGGGCTGGCCCAGCGCCGCACCCACCGGGAAGCTGAGGAGCGTGGCGAAGTGCTCGCCGCTCTGTGAACCCACTTTGAAATCGGGCAACACCGTCCCCATGTTCGACACCGTTCCGCCCACATTGCCCGGCATGGCCACGGATACCTGGTCGTTCATCAGGAACTTCTGGTAGAATTTCCGGGCGTGTTGCTCGATCATGTGGCGGTAGCCCGTGGCCGAAAGGTGGAAGCAGTCCAGCGTGAGACCGTAGTTGCGCATGCTGCTCTTCGGTGAGGGGTAGTCCACGAAGCCATGCGGCAGCGGCGCGGTGAGGGGTGGATAGCTGCCACCCGGCGGCACGCCCAGCGGCGCGTTCTGTCCGTAAGCGTATTGCATCAGCCCGGTGGCGTCCACATGGTCCACGCGCGGGTCGGTGGCGCAATAGGCGATCACCTCGGCGGTGAATTCATTGAGGATGACGTTGAGTTGCTCGAAGGTGGGGAAGCCCATGCCGGACCACAGCCCATAGAAGGGGTGCAGCGTCTGCAGGAAACCGAGGTCCTCGATCACTTCCTGGAAGTTCGGGTACATGTAGCCGCTCCACAGGATGTGGATGTCCGGCCGCATGTCCTTGATCAGCGTGATCACGGTGAGCAGACGGTCGTACACGGCGGCTTTGAGTGAATCGGTCTGGGCCGGCGTGAAGCTCGTGTGCCAGTCGCCGAGCACATCGTTGCCGCCGAGGCTCAGGTGCACCACGCGCAGGTCGGGGTCGGCATCCAGCCGCGCCTGGATCTCGGCGAGTTTGCCGGGTTGGAGGAAGTCGTCCGTCTCGGCGCCGTTCTCGGCCAGGGTAAGGTTGGTGTAGTAGCGGTAGTTGGAATGACCCCACTTGTTCAGCACCTCGTTGATCGTCTGGTCCACGCCCATGAAAAAGGCCCAGCTATCGCCCACCAGCAGCACGCGTGTGCGGGTGGACTCCACGCATTGCGCATGCGTGTGGAAGCCGTGCAGGACCAGGAGGACGAGGATCAGCGGCCGCATGGGATGATGCAGCCGAAGGTAGAACGCGGATGCGATGGCCGCAACGGCCTTAGAAGGTGTCGATGTCGCCGCCTGTGAACAGGAGCGGCTCATCCACGTGGCAGGGCGACCCGGGCAGCGGTTTCACGATGAGACCGCCTGCCTGCACACTTTGGTCAGCAGGTATCGCGGACAACAGGGGAGCCGCGATCGCATCCGCCGTGGTGGTGATCTCCAGCACATCCACGCCGAGCGTTCTGCACAGGGCGATCAGCTCGTGCAGCAGCGCCACATGGTCCCGGCCGAAGAGGTCGCCGATGCGCGCGGTGTTGCCCTGCACGGCGATCCAGGCATGCCCCGAAGGGAGCCGGACCACCCGCGATCCAAGCGTGCATTTGTACCGCAGGTATTCTGGAGCCCGTTCGCTGTGCCAGCCCTCAGTGCGTGCCACGAGCGACTGGTCCAGGGCGACCGCACCATGAGCGTCATGCGGTACGGTCACCGCGTTCCACCGGGTGGCCATGCTCCGCGCGAAAGTCTTTCGTGAGAGCTTCCTGCACAGGCGCATGGTCATGGGCACCTGCGTGAGCCAGCGGTGGATCGTCAGGTCGGCCACGTGGGTCCAGCCCATGTCCACCAGGCCGATGAAGCTGCCGCGCTGCTGCTGCGCGAAACCGATCAGGGTCCGGATGCCATGGGCCTCACATTTCGCTTCAGCGGCCATGGCCAGTGCGCGGAATAGTCCTGAGCGGCGGGTCTCCGGCAGTGTGGCGGCATCACCGGCCTGCGCGGCGAGCGATCGGGTGTCACCCTTTCGGAGCCACTGCGGATAGATGCCGTACCAGGCCACGGGCCGCCCATCTTCCGTGACCGCCAGGTGGGCCACCGTGGCCTGTCCGGTGTGTCCGGTGTTCCACTTCCGCCTGAAGTATTCCGCATCCGCGGGCTTGTCATAGGCCGCTTGGAACACCTGGCGGAAGGCTTCCAGATCGCCGATGCCGCAGGGCCGGATGTCGTAGGAGGCGTGCTTCATCGCGTGGACCGTCCGATCAGCAGTTGCCGGCATTGCGCGTCGATATCGAAGTAGCCGCTGAGGTTGTTGCGGGGCATGCGCATGGCGGCGACTTCATTGGACCCGCCCGGCATCACGCGGCCTTGCTCATAGGTGTGGCCCACACGGTGCCCCACTTCATGCGCCAGCAGGGCCACGCGTTCGTCCCAATGGCCATAGGGATAGGCGAGCGAAACAGGCTTACGGCCGGTGATCGCGGTGAGGTCGCCCCAAGCCTGGCGCAACGATCCGCGGATCTCCTCATCGCTGTACATCGGCAGCGCAAGATGATGATGCGTGTGCGATCCGATGTGCACCTCCGGCGCCTGGGCGAAAGCGCGCAACTCGTCCACCGTCATGGGCCGGTCCTGGTCGCCCATGGGTGTGAGCGCCGCGGCGCCGAACTCCTCCGCGATCTGACGCTCCTGTTCCTCATGCCGCAAGGCCTTCCAAGCGCGGATGCGCCGCATGGCCGGCTCGTGCGACACATGCTTCGCGCGCAGCTCGCGATAGACAGCGTCCCACCAGAACGCTTGCTGAAGCTTCACATGGTCCGTGCTGATGTGGAAGGTGGCCTTGGCGCGGTACTTCGCCAACGCATCGACGGCCAGCAGGTTGTTGCGGTAGCCATCGTCGAAGGTGATCATCACGTGTACACGTCCCGGGTCGAGGTCGCCGCGCACCAGATCGTCCGCATCGATGAAGGCCATGCCGCGCGCCTGGTGCCAGCGCAGGAATTCCTCGAATTGGGCCACGGTGATGCCTTCGTTCACCGTGCCGTTCATGGGCAGCACGTCGGCGCGCGATGGGTAGAGCTTGTGCAACAGCCAGGGCAGCACCAGGGGCCGTTCACGAAAGACCTTGGCGTGGACCTCGGTGGCCCAATGGCCTATCCGGCGAAGCGGTGCCATGGCCATCAGCGGTAGAAATTCTTCGCGTAGGCGTGGAACTCGGGCCGGCCCAGGATGATCCTGCGCCACACGCCGCGCAGGAAGCCGGTGCCGTAGCCGAAGAGCTGCACATGCCCGGCGACCATCGCCAGCATACCCACCAGAACGTTCCTTGTCCGCAGGCTGGCATCGATCAGGAGCGCCAGGGCGAAGAGCGCGTTCGGCAGCAGCCACCACGGTGAACAACGGATCGCCCACGTGGCCATCGCCAGGGATCCCAGGGTGAACAAGGCCGGCAAGGTGTGCACGGCCTTCAGGGATCCCGGGTGCCGCTTGTGGAGGTTGATGCGCGCGATGCCCGAGTTGTGCACCTGCTTGAAGAAGCGGCGCAGATCTGTTCGGCGGCGGTGGTACACGTACGCATCCGGGTAGAGGGACGTGCGCAGGCCCGCCCTCAGGATGCGGATGCTCAGATCGATGTCCTCGCCGAAGCGCATGGGCGAAAAGCCCCGCAGTTCGCTGAAAACCTCGCGCTTGACACCCATGTTGAAGCTGCGCGGATGGAACTGCTCCATGCTGCGACGCCCGCCCCGGATGCCGCCGGTGGTGAGGAAGGAGGTCATCGCATGGTCGATGGCCTTCTGCAATGGCGTGGACGCTTCGTCGGCGCGGTCGGGTCCGCCGAAGGCGTCAGCGGGGTCCGCGGCGATGGAGGTGCGCATGGCGGCGATGTAGCCCGGCGGCAGCACGCAGTCCGAATCGAGGAAGAGCACATGGCTGCCGGTGCTGCGCGCGAAGCCATCGTTGCGGCTGGGGCCTGGGCCGCTGTTGGGCTTGCTGTGGTAGATCAAGGGCAGGCGATCGCGGTAGCGGGCCACCACTTCATCCGCCGGGCGTTGCGAACCGTCCTCCACGATGATCACCTCGTGCGGTGCTTCGGTCTGGGCGCAAAGGCTGGCCAGCAGTTCGTCCACTTCATCGGGCCGGTCGAACACGGGCACCACGATGGACAGGGTGATGGGGGAAGCCTCGGCCATGTGCCGCGAAGCTATGGGCCTGCCCGGTCCCGCACTTGGTGGCCCAGGCTGCGGCGGCCGGGGTCTGACCGGCCTTGGAACTACGAAGCCCGCATGCCGATCGGCACGCGGGCTTTCCCTTGTAGACTCCCTACACGGCGGTCTCGGGTAGACCTTCCGCTGCTCCCGTAGGGTCGTTTTGTAGGTGATGGTCCGGTACGACCTCGACCAGCGGGTCAAAGCTGAGGTGGCCACGCCGTCCTCACCATACCCGGTTCCGGGTATTTTTCAAGGGAGAAGCTCCATGGGCCAGGGCTACTTTCGTGCGCCCATCCACGCACCATGCCCGGCAACACCTTCGGCCAGCTTTTCCGCCTCACCACCTTCGGTGAAAGCCACGGGGCCGCCATCGGTGGGGTGGTGGATGGCTGCCCCGCCGGGCTGGCGTTGGATCTGGCCGCCATCCAGCAGGAACTGGACCGCCGCCGCCCGGGCAGTACACCGCTGGGCACCGCGCGGAACGAGGGGGATGTGGTGGAGTTCCTCAGTGGCATCCTGGGGGGCACCACCCTCGGTACGCCCATCGGCTTCTTCATCCGCAACGGCGACGCGCGGAGCGGCGATTACGACCACCTCAAGAGCGTGTACCGCCCCGGCCATGCCGACCGGACCTGGCAGGAGAAGTACGGGATCCGTGACCACCGCGGTGGCGGCCGCAGCAGCGCGCGCACCACGGCGGCCTGTGTGGTGGGCGGCGCCATCGCCCGGCAACTGCTGGCGCGGCAGGGCGTGCAGGTGCGGGCCTATGTGGGCCAGGTGGGGGAGGTGGTGTTGGATATTCCGGCGGAGAAGTTGTCGTTCGATGCGCTTTGGAACGATTCCGTTCGCTGTCCCGATCCCGCCACAGCACGGCGCATGGCCGAGCTCATCGAGCAGGTACGGGCCAAAGGGGATTCCGTCGGCGGTGTGGTGGCCTGCATCATCACCGGTGTGCCCACGGGCCTCGGTGAACCGGTCTTCGACAAGCTGGACGCCGATCTGGCCAGGGCCATGCTCTCGATCAACGCCACCAAGGGATTCCAGTTGGGCAGTGGCTTCGGGGCGGCGGCGATGCGGGCCTCGCTGCACAATACGTTGTCGTCCGGCGGCACCCTGGGCGGCATCAGCGACGGAACGCCCATCACCTTCGAGGTCGCCTTCAAGCCCACGGCCACCATCGCCCGACCCCAGCGCACCGTGAACACAGCAGGGGAGGAAGTGACTTTGGAAGCCAAGGGCCGCCACGATCCCTGCGTGGTGCCCCGCGCCGTGCCCATCGTGGAGGCCATGGCCTGCCTGGTGCTGGCGGACCACCTGCTGCGGCAGCGCGTGGCGCGGGTTTAGGGGGAACGGGGCCGCTGGGTTTTTCACCACAGAGGCACAGCGGGCACGGAGAGGAATGGCCATGCCGCACCGGACGGGGCTCCAAAGCGTTTCGTTGTGAGCATCGCGGGATGTTGAAAGGCTTGTGAACGGGGGCTCTGTGTTCTCTGTGCATCTGTGGTTCCTGCATTTCTCCTTCGCGGTTCCCGCTCCCTTCCGCAACTTGCACCGCCGCCATGAAGCTTCCCCTCCACACCCGCATCCTCATCGGCCTCTTCGCCGGTGTGGGCTATGCCATCCTCAGCAGCTTCCTGGGCTGGAGCGCCTTCAACCTGGCGTGGATCGATCCCTTCGGCACCATCTTCATCAACCTGCTGAAGCTGATCGCCGTGCCGCTGGTGCTCTTCAGCATCATCAGCGGCGTGGCCGGCATGGGCGAGGTGGCCAAACTGGGCCGGTTGGGCGTGCGCACGCTGGCCATCTACCTCGCCACCACGGTCATCGCCGTGGCCATCGGTCTGGTGGCCGTGAACCTGTTGAAGCCCGGCACCTGGGGCGATGATGGGAAACGTGTGGCCAACCGCATCAGCTACGAGTTGTGGGTGCAGGAAACGCCGGATGTGCCCAAGCCCCTCGACGGCAAGTGCCTGAGTTGTGACCCCAGGCACTTCGCCTTGCGCGACAGCATCGCCACGGCGCGTGGCAACATGGAGCCGAACGACTGGGCCAAGGCAGGCGAAGCGGTGAAGACGAAGACACAGGGGCCGCTGCAATTCCTGGTGGACATCGTGCCCAGCAACATCATCCTCTCCATCAGCGGCATGCTCATGCTGCAGGTGATCTTCTTCGCTATCTTCTTCGGCATCACCCTGCTGCTGGTGCCACGCGACAAGGCCGCGCCGGTGGCCGCCTTCATGGACGGCTGCAACGAGGTGTTCATGAAGATGGTGGAACTGGTGATGAAGGCCGCGCCCTTCTTCGTGTTCTGCCTCATGACCGGCGTGGTGGCGAAGATGGCCGGCGACGATCCCGGTGCCGTGGCGGAACTGTTCAAAGGACTGGCGGGCTACATGCTCACCGTGGTGATCGGCCTGGCGCTGGTGGTCTTCGTGGTCTATCCCACCTTGATGACCGCCCTCATGCGCCGCAACGTCTTCCGCCGCTTCCTAAGAGCCATGAGCCCCGCCCAGTTGCTCGCCTTCAGCACCAGCAGCAGCGCCGCCACCCTGCCGGCCACCCTCAAATGCGTGGAGGAGAACATCGGGGTGAGCAAGCCCACCGCCAGCTTCGTGCTGCCCATCGGTGCCACGGTGAACATGGATGGCACCAGCCTGCTGCAGGCCGTGGCCGTGGTCTTCCTGGCCCAGTTGCACATGGTGGACCTCACCCTGGGGCAGCAGCTCACCATCGTGCTCACCGCCACCCTCGCCAGCATCGGCGCGGCGGCCATCCCCAGCGCGGGCCTCATGCTGCTGGTGGTGGTGCTCTCCAGCCTGGGCCTCGATCCCGCCTGGGTGGCCATCGTCTTCACCGTGGACCGCCCGCTGGACATGTTCCGCACCGTGGTGAATGTCACCGGTGACGCCACTGTGGCCAGCGTGGTGGCGCATGCCGAAGGTGAACGGCTGTTCGGTGAAGGTTGAACGGGTGGAGCTTGGTACAGGGAACGATCTTTGTACACCGATCGCGTTCCGCAGGGACGACCTTCAAAGTCCAACATCCAACCACCTCAACCACCCATGAAGAAGTGGATCAAACGCATCCTGCTCACCCTGGTCATCCTCTTTGTGCTGCTGCTGGCCGCGGCGGTGATCCTGCCGATCATCTACAAGGACAAGATCGAGGCGGCGGTGAAGGAGCAGGTGAACAAGAACGTCAACGCCGAGGTCGACTGGGGCCCATGGGACATCAGCCTGTTGCGCAGCTTCCCCAACATCAGTGTGGAGGTGAACGACATCCGGGTGAGCAACAAGGCGCCTTTCGAGGGGGTCGACCTGGCCCGTATCGGCACCTTCAGCGCCACGGTGAACTTCTGGGTCCTCTTCGGTGAGAAGCTCAAGCTCAAGCGCATCGCTATCGACCGGCCGTATGTGCACGTGAAGGTCCTGGCCGATGGCGGCGCCAACTACGACATCGCCCTGCCGGACACAGCCGCCACGGCCGAGGTGGACACCTCGGCCACCGCCTTCGACATCGCCCTGCAGGAGTACACCATCACCAACGGCCACGTGATCTACGATGATGCCACGCTGCCCTTCCTGCTGGAACTCGGCGGGCTGCAGCACCAGGGCAGCGGCGATTTCACGCAGGACCTCTTCACGCTGCGCACCACCACCACGGCCGACACCGTGAATGTGGTCTTCGACGGCATCACCTATCTGAAGCGGGCCAAGGCCGACATCAAGGCCGACCTGGAGATGGACCTCGCCAACATGAAGTTCACCTTCCAGGACAACGAGGCCACCATCAACCAGCTGGTGCTCGGCTTCGATGGCTGGCTGGCCATGCCGGCGGACGACATCGACATGGACCTGACCTGGAGCGCGAAGAAGACCGACTTCGCCACGCTGCTTTCCCTGGTGCCCGCCGAGTTCACCAGTGATCTCAGCGGTGTGAGCATGAGCGGCAAGGCGGCCTTCAGCGGTCACGTGAAGGGCACCTACAACGAGAACAGCCTGCCCGGCTTCGGCCTGCTGATGGACGTGGACAACGCGCGTTTCAAGTATCCTGACCTGCCCGCCGCCGTGGAGAACATCTTCGTGGACCTGAAGCTCAACAGCCCCGGCGGTGCCGACATGGACGGCCTGGTGGTGGACCTGAAGCGCTTCGCCATGACCATGGCCGGCAATCCGGTGGAAGCCCGGATGCATCTGACCACACCCATCAGCGACCCCAACGTGGACGCCGAACTGAAGGCCGCCCTGGACCTCGCCAGCTTGAAGCAGGTGGTGCCCATGGAGGAGGACCTCAAGGGGCGCTTCAACGCCGACGTTCGCATGAAGGGACGCATCAGTGACGTGGAGGCGCAGCGTTACGAGAAGTTCACCGCCGAGGGCTTCATGCGCCTGCAGGACCTGGTGTACAAGAGCGACTCGCTGCCCTACGATGTGGGCGTCAACGACCTGCGCTTCGACTTCAGCCCGCGCTTCCTCGCGATGAGCAACTTCAACGGCAGCGTGGCCAGCAGCGCCATCCAGGCCAAGGGCCGGCTGGACAACTACCTGCAATGGTGGCTGCGCGACAGCATCCTCACCGGCAATTTCGACCTCGCCGCCAACAAGTTCGACCTGAATGAGTTGATGGGCCCTTCGTCGCCGGAGAGCACCACCGCCGCCGAAGCGGATACCAGCAAAATGTCCGTGATCGAAGTGCCCGGCAACATCGACTTCACACTCACCACGCGCATCGGTGAAGTGATCTACGACAACCTCGATCTCACCAATGTGCGCGGTGCGTTGCGCGTGCACGATCAGCGCGTGGACCTGAAGGACGTCTTCTTCAACCTCTTCGATGGCAGCGTGGCCATGGCCGGTGGCTACGAGACGAAAGACCCCAAGGCGCCGCGGATCGACCTGCGCTACGACGTGAAGGACCTCGACATCGAGAAGACCGTCAAGTACGTGGACATGGTGCAGAAGATGGCGCCCATCGCCAAGACCTGCAAGGGCAGGTTCAGCACCGACCTGAACATGAAGGCCACCTTGAACGAGCACATGGAGCCGGACCTCCACACGCTCACGGGCAAGGGCACCCTGCGCACCCGCAACGTTCAGGTGGACGGATTCCAGCCGCTGGTGGACATCGCCAAGGCGTTGAAGATCCAGGAGATCCAGAACACCACCTTGCAGGACGTGCTCTTCACCTACGAGTTCCGCGACGGCAAGATGATCACCGACCCCTTCGACGTGAAGATCGACCGCATCGCCGCGCGGGTGGGCGGCAGCACCGCCTTCGTGGACCACACCATCGACTACGACATGACCGCCAAGGTGCCCACCGCCATGTTCGGAGCGGCGGCGGCCCAGACCGTGGGCGGCCTGCTGGGCGAAGCGAACCGCTTCCTGGGCACAGGCATGAAGGTGCCCGACAACCTGGATGTGACCATCAAGATGACCGGCACCATCGACAAGCCCGTGGTGAAGCCCGTTTTCGCAGGTGGAACCACCAGCGTGAAGGAGGTGATCAAGGAGGAGATCAAGGAGCAGATCAACATCCAGATCGACAAGGCCAAGGAGGAGCTTATCGCGAACGCGAAGGCCGAGCGGGACAGGCTCATCGCGGAGGCGCAGGCACAGTCCGACAAGCTCAAGGCCGACGCCCGCCGCGAAGCCGCCAACATGAAAGCGCAGGCCTACAAGGCCGCCGACGACGAACTGGCCAAGGTGTCCAATCCCCTGGCCAAGGCCGCCGCCAAGCTGGTGGCCGACAAGGCCAAGCAGGAGGCGGACAGGAAGGAGCAACAGGCCGTGGCCGAAGCCGACAAGCGTGCCGATGGCATCGTGGACGCGGCGCGCAAGCAGGGCGATGAACTGGTGCGCAAGGCGGAGGAGAAGGACGCGTCGGTCAAATAGGTCCGCCTGGATGCATAGCCACCGCTTCCTGCTGATGGCCACTGGCCTCTTGTCCAAGTGTCGCTTGGGCAGGAGGCCAGGGGCCAAATGCCAATGGCAGCATTGGATCATGGTGCCGATGGTGGTGTGCTGTATCAGCTTCGCCCATGCCCAGGACGACCCCGGCCCCTGTGACCCGCCCACCGACAAAAAGGTGCTGAAGCTGCTGGACGAAGCGGCCAAGGCCAAGGATGCGGGCACGCGACACCAGAAATTGAAAGCCGCGCTGGAGGCCGATCCCGATCGTGCCGAGGTGCTGTTCCGCACGGGCATGAGCGCCTACCGCATCGCACGCGACGGCGGCCGTGGTTACGAACCGGCCATCGGCTACCTGGAGCGTGTGCTGAAGGAGTGTCCTGAGCACCACAGCGATGTGCCCTACCACCTGGGCCTGATGCGATACGCCAACGGTGCCTTCGGCCCGGCCGCCAAAGCGTTCAAGGCCTTCCTCGACTTTCCGGCGCATGACAAGGCGAAGCTGGCGCGCGACCACGACAAGCGCGTGAAGGACGTGGAGGAACTGATGCCCGAACTGCGTTTTTTCATCGACTTCTACGCGAGTGATGTCCCCTTCGACCCCAAACCGCTGCCCCATGTGAGCACCCCGGCGGACGAATACCTGCCGATGCTCTCACCCGACAACGACCTGCTCTTCTTCACCCGGCTGAGCAAGGTGCGCGCGAAGGGCGACATCCTCTCGCGTGAAGTGGAGGAGCTCACCGAGGCGCGGCGCAAGGGCAGCCAGGTGGAATTCGATGCCGGCCGCGCGTTGCCGGAACCCTTCAACCTGGGCGACAGCTATGGCGGTGTCTCCATCAGCGTGAACAACAAGGAGATGTTCGTCACCGTGTGCGGCCCACCCGATGCGCGAGGCTACCGCAATTGCGACATCCACCGCAGCCACTACGACAACCACGTGGACTTCGACCGTGGCCTCTCCGTGTGGGAATGGACCGGCCTCGATCCGCTGGGCGATGGCATCAACGGCCCGGACACTTGGGAGAGCCAGCCCACCATCACACCCGACGGCCGCACCATGTTCTTCGCCACCAACCGGCCGGGCAGCCGGGGGCTGGACATCTACCAAAGCACGCGCGACAAGCAGGGCCAATGGTCCAAGGCCGTTCCGGTACCGGGCATCAACACCGATGGCGACGAGAAGGCGCCTTTCCTGCACAGCGACAGCCGCACGCTCTACTTCGCGGCCCGGCCGCCCGTGGACGAGCGCGGACAGCCCGACCTCACACGCGGCCTTCGCGGTGCGGGCGGCTATGACATCTTTTTCAGCCGCATGAACGATGATGGCACCTGGGGCAAGCCGAAGAACCTGGGCCACCCCTTCAACACCGCGGAAGATGAGCACGGCCTGATCGTGAGCGCCGACGGCCGCACCGCCTACTTCGCCAGCAACCGGCTGAAGGGCATGGGCGGACTGGACATCTTCACCGCGCCACTGCCCAAGGAAGCCCGCCCGGAGGACATCCTGGTGGTGAAGGGCGAGGTGCGCGACGAGCAGGGCGAAGTGGTGCGCAACGCCACGGTGGAGATCAAGTACATGGACACGCGCCTCACCGAAACGCTGAAGGTGGACAGTGCCGACGGCCGCTACGCCACCGTTGTGCGCCTCAAACCCGGCAGCGACGTGATCATGACCGTGAAGAAGGAGGGCCATGTCTTCGATTCGCGCAGCTTCAGTGCCGAGGACACCACGCGCGCAGGGAGCGCCACGGTGGACATGACCGTGCAGAAGATCGCCGTGGGCCGCAGCTACCGGGTGAATGACATCCGCTTCGCCACGGGCTCGGCGGCGATCACCAGGAGCAGCGAATTCATCCTGGACGAGTTGATCGGATTCCTGCGGGAGAACGCCACGGTGAAGATCCGTATCGAGGGCCACACCGACAGTGTGGGCCGCTTGGAGGACAACATGGCCCTGAGCCACGACCGCGCCTTCACCGTGATGGAGTACCTCCAGGGGAAAGGCATCGCGGGGTCGCGCCTCAGCTTCAAGGGCCTCGGTCCCACCAAGCCGGTGGCCACCAACGACACGCCCGAGGGCAGGGCCCGCAACCGCCGCACGGAGTTCGTCATCATCGGCCGGTGAAGAAGTCGCGTTCATGTGGATGGGACCGCCTCGAGGCGGCTTTACCTTCATGCCATCTTCGACCATGCCATGAAGCGATGTCTAATTCCTGTGGCCTTCCTTTCCCTGCTTGTGGGCGCAGCCCAGGCGCAGCTGTCGCGCGGCGGTCAGCCCTACGGCTGGCAGCTTGGCGTGCCGGTGGAAACCGGCCTTCCGGTCTTCCTTTCGGGTGCCGTGGAGCCCATGGGCGAACTGCCCGAAGCGGGTTTCAAACTGGGCGAGCCGCGCTTCCTCACGGTGGATGTTCCTGTGCAGGGCCAGTGGAACCTGATGCCTGATGGCGGTGCATCGATCCGCCTGCTACTCGCCAGCCCCGGTGCCACCATGATGAACGTGCGCTTCGACCGCTGGGACCTGCCCCCGGGCGCCATGGTCTACCTCTACGATGCCGATCGCACCCGCTTCATCGGCGGCTTCAATCAGGCCAACCGCGGGCCTGATGGCACCATGGCCACGGAATTGATCCCCGGCGACCAGGTGGTGCTGGAGTACCACGTCCCACCCGGCGCGCATCCGGGTGCGCTGCGCGTGAACGGCATCGGCCATGGGACCGTGGACCTCTTCCGCCGCGGTGGCACCGACCGCGACTTCAACCCGGGCTTCCAGAGTTCACCGTGCCACATCAACATGGCCTGCCCCGAGGCCGCATCCTGGCAAATGGAGAAGCGCGCCGTGGTGATGTTCTTCCGGCCGGACATGGGCGGCTGCACCGGGACCCTGATCAACAATACCGCCGTGCCCGGCAGGCCCCTGGTCTACCTCGCGCAGCATTGCAGCACCATCAACTTCCACCAGTGGGTCTTCTACTTCAATTATGAAGCGCCCGCCTGCATCGGCAATGCCGGCTCGACGGACCACACGCTGGTGGGTGGTGTCAAGCGCTCCGACAATGGTGCCGCGGATTTCGTGATCGTGGAGTTGTTCGACCAGCCGCCGCCGGCCTTCATGCCCTATTACGCGGGCTGGGATCGCACAGGCGCCACCCCGCAATCCGGCACGGTGATCCACCACCCGCTCTACGACGTGAAGAAGATCACCTTCAACTACGGGCCGGTAACGGAGTATGTGGATGCCTGGGGCACGCCGATGTGGCGCAACTACTGGGACCTGGGCATCGTGGAAGCCGTTTCCAGCGGGGCCACCATGCTGGACCAGCACCGGCGCATCGTGGGCCACATGACCGAAGGCGCGCAGGACTGCACCAACGCCGCCACCGTGCATACCGGTTGCGCCAAGTTCGAGTTGGGCTGGGATGGCCCTTCGCCCGGTCAGCGCAAATGGGATTGGCTCGATCCCTCCAACAGCGTCCTTGTCCTCGATGGCTACGACCAGTATGCCGTGTCTCCCGAGGTGAAGGTCCATCTGCGCGCCTTTCTCGATGGGCCTTACGAATCAGGACCGGACCTGATGCGTGATGATCTGCGCACGCAGGGTCTGGTGCCATTGAATGAACCATACGCCGGCATCGGCTACATGCATGTGGGCGGGGGAGGAGAGAGCGTGGCGGCTGCGGTGCTCAATGTGATGGGCGCGAACGCCATCGTGGACTGGGTGGTGGTGGAAGTGCGCAGTGCCGCGCAACCGGGCACGGTGCTCGCCTCACGCGCGGCGCTCATCCAGCGCGATGGCGACGTGGTGGACCTGGACGGCACCTCCGCGGTGAGCCTGCCATTGGCAGCAGGCAATTACCACGTGGCGCTGCGCCACCGCAACCACCTGGGTGTGATGACCGCCGCACCGGTGGCGCTCTCGGCCGTGGCCGCACCGATCGATCTGCGCACAGGAGCGGTGGCGCTGTACGGCGGCGCAGGTGCACAGAAGGTGGTGGGCACGCGCCGAACACTGTGGAGTGGCGACACCAACTTCGACAACGGGGTGAAGTACACCGGCGGTGGCAACGACCGCGATCCCATTCTCACACGCATCGGTGGCACGGTGCCTTCGGCCACGGCCAGCGGTTATTACCGCGAGGATGTGAACCTCGACGGGCAGGTGAAGTACACCGGCGGGGCCAATGACCGCGACCTGGTCCTGCAGAACGTGGGTGGCACGGTACCCACGGCGGTACTGCCGGGCTCACTGCCCTGAGGAGGGCGCATCCGGTGGTTCGGCCACGCGCAACAAGCGTTTGCGCATCATCCGAAGGTTCAGCATCTCCACGCCCACGGAGAAGCCCATGGCGAAATAGATATAGCCCTTGTTGATGTGGCCGCCCATCCCTTCGATCAGCAGCGCCACACCGATCATCACCAGGAAGGCCAGGGCCAGCACCTTCACCGTAGGGCGCTCCGATACGAAGGTGCTGATGCGGCCGGCCGAGAGCATCATCACGCCCACGGCGATCATCACGGCCAGCACCATGATCACCAACTCGTTGCTCATGCCCACGGCGGTGATGACCGAATCCAGCGAGAACACCAGGTCGATGAGCAGGATCTGCACGATCACCCCGAAGAGCTTGCGTCGTTTCACCGGCCGTTCGGGATCGTCGTGGTGCCCCTCGACGTTGGCGCGGATCTCCACCGTGGCCTTGTAGAGGAGGAAGAGCCCGCCCGCCAGCAGTACCAGGTCGCGGCCGCTGAACGCGTTGTCCAGTACCGTAACGAAGGGCTTGTCCAGCCCCATGATCCAACTCAGCGAGAGCAGGAGCAGCACCCGTGTGATCATCGCCAACCCCAGCCCCAGTTGCCGGGCCATCCGCTGCTGATGCGGCTCCTTCAGGGTGTTGCTGACGATTGAGATGAAGATGATGTTGTCGATGCCCAGCACGATCTCCAGGGCCGTGAGGGTGACCAGTGCGATAAGCCCGCCCAGGGTGAGCAGCACCGCGAAGTCAAGTTGCGCGAGTTCGATCATGGGAAAGGGGTAATGGTGGTTGTGGGGGGCGATCAGGCGCCGATGCGCGCCACTACGATCGCCTCGTTGCGATTGATGGGATTCAGCCAGTGTACCACACGGTCCAGCAGGCCCGGCTCGGCGCGGCCGATCACGACCAAGGCTCCGGCATGTTCCGCTACGTGGCGCATGCGGGCCTCCAGGTCCTCCTCGCCGATGAAGAGCACCACGTTGGGGCGCCTGTGTTCCTCATAACGTGCGAGTTCCTCCGCGAGGTCGGCGTCACGGTCGGCCCAGGGCACGATGGTGGCGTCCCACTGGCCCCAGTAGTGCAGTGGCGGCATGGGCGGTTCGCCCTCGTGGGTGTCCTCGACCACCAGTCCGTGGACATCCGCTTGCCCGCGCAGGAGGTACAACGCTTCCACGCGTCCGCGTTTGCTGTAGCTCACACTCAGCACTGCCAGCAACAGGATGTTCACCGCCCAGGTGAAGCGCATGACGCCGCGCCAAAGACCGGCACGATCCGTCCACCAGGGGCTCGCCGTTCGCCACTGTTCCCAAGACACGTGGCCGATGATGAAGAAGAGCGGCACGATCGGCAGGATGAAACGCTCCTGTTTGTTGGGGAAGTACGAATGCGCGGCGAGGAAGACCAGCACGGGCAGCCAGGCGACGAGCGGCCCAGCACGCCTGAAGAAGCCGAAGAAGACCGCGATGCTGAAGGGCGGAATGAATACGGCGGCGAGCAGCAGCAGGTAGTTGTACCAGGGCTGGTCGAAATAGGTGGTGGTGTGGAGCAGGTTGTAGCCGATGTACTCGGTCAGCTCCGCGAAGGGCCGCCCCCAGAGGAAGAGGTCGATGCCCCCTTGGACCAGCAGCAGGGCGATGAGCATGCCCCCGGCATAGTATATGGTGCCCCGCCATTGGCGCAGGAGCAGCATAGCCAGCCCGATGCCAGCCGCGAAGAAGATCGTCTGGAAGCGTGTGTTCATGGCCATGCCGATCCACAGGCCCGCGATCAGCGCATCCTGCCAGGTGGGAGCGCCACCTGCGCGCAGCAAGCGCATTACACCCAGCATGAGGAAGGGGATGCAGGCCGTTTCCACCAGGTTGCGCACGGCCAGGAAGGGCATGAAGCCGAGCAGGGCCAGGAACAGTCCGGTGCGCCAGGCGATGCCACTATCCGACATCCGCAGCGCGATGCGGTAGCCGGTGCGGACGATGACCAGGCTCCACAGGGCGTGCAGCAGGCGCACCACCACCATCTGCGCCTTGGGGTCGGCCAGCCCGATGGTCTTCATGGCGACGAACAGGAGGTAGTGCAGCCCCACATAGAAGAAGCTGTGGCCGCTGGGCCGCGGATCATCACCCTGGTTCCAGGGCAGCCAGTGGTTGTAATCGAATCCGTGCGCCCAGCTCGAGGCGGCCTCGATCACCAGGAAATGGTCGTCGTGCGCGAAGTAGCCACCGCTGAAGAAGGCCGCCACCAGACGTGGCAACAGGGCTATGAACGTGAGGGCGGCCAGGGGGCGATCCGCCATCCAGGAGCGCAGGCCGGCCAGCATGGGCGCGAAGCTACAGGCCACTTACCTTGTCCGCATGCTGCGCAAGATCGCCGTGCTGATATCGCTGGCCTGCGCCATAGCCTGCGCGGAGCGACCGGCCCCCTGGGACGAAGCGGCCGCCTTGCGGAAGGGTGGCGGGATCGCGACGGCCACGGCACAGGCGTTGGTGAAGCGATTGACCCAGGCCATGGACGAGGGTGGTGCGGCACATGCCGCGTCATTCTGTATGGTGGCCGCACCGATCATCACCGATTCCGTGGCCGATGCACGAGGCGTGCGCGTGAAGCGCGTGAGCGACCGCCAGCGCGCGGCGCACAACGCACCGGACCCGCATGAAGGTGAACGCCTGCGCGAGGTGCTGGACCGGATCGCATCCGGCATACCGCCCACCGAACTCACGGACCAGGTGTTCGAGTTGCGGGACAGCATAGCCTTCTACCGGCCCATCCTCATCGGCATGCCGCTGTGCCTGGTGTGCCACGGCGTTCCGGGCGAAACGCTGGACAGCGCCGCCCATGCCACCATACTGGCACGTCATCCCGGCGATGCTGCCATTGGGTACGCAGCGGGGGACTTCCGTGGGTTATGGAGCATCCGATGGCCGCGTTGAGAAGCCCTTGGCGCGATCTGGCGATCACCGTGTCGGCCGCGCTGCCGATCGTATTCCTCCTGCCACGCTTCTTCGCCTGGTTGGGTGCGCGACCCGGCATCATCCCACCCGAGCCGCTGCTGCCGCGACTGCCGGCAATGGACGTTTCCGTGCCGCTGTTCATCGTGCTCTATGGCTGCATCGTGTCCGGACTGGTCCTGTTGGTGCGCCACCCGCAGCGACTGCTCCGGGCGTTGCGCGCCTACGTGGTGCTCCTGCTGCTGCGCATGGCCACCATGGCCGCCTGGCCGCTGGAGGTGCCACCGGGCTATCTGCCCTTGCAAGACCCCGTGAGCACGCTGTTCTATCCCGGCCAGGTGCCCTTCGGCAGGGATCTCTTCTTCTCCGGCCACACGGCCACCATGTACCTGCTCTTTCTCGCGGTACCAGGCCCGGGTTGGCGCTGGCTGTTCGCCATGGCCACGGTCGTCGTGGGGCTGGCGGTGCTGTTCCAGCACGTGCATTGGACGGTGGATGTGGTGGCCGCGCCCGTCTTCGCGTGGGCCGCGTGGCGCATCGCCGCCATAGCTTTGCCCGCCCCGCGGCGTTCGCCCGGTGGCCACACCCCATGAACATCGTCGTGCTGTCGCGGGACAGCAAGCTCTACTCCACCCGCCGCCTCGTGGAAGCCTGCGAACAGCGCGGCCACAGCGCCCGCGTGGTGAACCACACCAAGTGCGACATCCTCATCGAGAAGAAGAACCCGCAGGTGATCTATGGCGGGCAGCCGCTCACCGGTGTGGACGCGGTGATCCCGCGCATCGGTGCCAGCGTCACCTTCTACGGCACGGCCGTGGTGCGCCAGTTCGAGATGATGAAGGTCTTCACCACCACCGAGAGCCAGGCGCTGGTGCGGAGCCGCGACAAGCTGCGCAGTCTGCAGGTCCTCACACGCAGCGGGGTGGGCATCCCCAAGACGGTGTTCACCAACTACAGCAAGGACGTGGGCAGCATCGTGGACAGCGTGGGTGGTGCGCCCTGCATCATCAAGCTGCTGCAGGGCACGCAGGGCCTGGGCGTGGTGCTGGCCGACACGCGCAAGGCGGCCATCGCCGTGTGCGAGGCCTTCAACAGCCTGAAGGCGCGCGTGATCGTGCAGGAGTTCATCAAGGAGAGCCGCGGCATGGACGTGCGCGCCTTCGTGGTGGACGGCCGTGTGGTGGGCGCCATGAAACGCACCGGCAAGGAGGGCGAGTTCCGCAGCAACCTGCACCGGGGCGGCACCGCCGAACTGATCGAACTGACGCATGACGAGGAGGTCACCGCCATCAAGGCCGCGAAAACGCTGGGCCTGCACGTGGCCGGTGTGGACATGCTGCAGAGCGACCGCGGCCCGCTGGTCATCGAGGTGAACGCCAGCCCCGGCCTCGAAGGCATCGAGGGCGCCACCGGCAAGGACATCGCCGGGGAGATCGTGAAGTTCATCGAGCGCAACGTGTAGGGGTGAAGCGATCGATCCGGGTCATGGGCAGGCATGGTCGTATCAGGCCTCCGCGGGCTAAATTGCCCTTCCAGATACCCCTGGAACCATGAACAAGCGATACAAAGCGCTGTTGCTCTTCACACCGGCATTGTTGCTCTCGTGCCAGACGCCTGAAGCACCGGCACCTGAAGCGCCACCACCGCCTGTCGCCGTTGCGGAACCCGCCCCGGCCGTGATCGTCACCATTCGTTTCCAATGCCAGCCGGGCAGGGGCGATGACTTCCTTGCGGCAGCCAAGGGGATGCTCGCCGAGGTGCGCAACGAGCCGCACTTCCTCGGCATCACCATTCTGCGCGACCAGAACGACGCGGACCGGATCGTCTTCCACGAGCGCTGGGCGGACAAGGACTACTACCTGGGCCCGCACGACGCCACGCCACATCTGGGCGCCTTCAAGGAAGCGGCGATGCCACTGCTGGCCGGGCCACCGGAGATCGTGCTGTGGGACCGCTTCAGCGAGTTGACCATGCCCTGAGCGATGCTCACCGCCGCTCCGGCAGCGGTACGAACTCCGTCTCGCCCGTGATCCTGGGGAACTCCTGCGCGATCCAGCGCTGGCGGGCCTCCTCGATCAGTTCACGTGTGGTGGCCACGAAGTTCCAGTGGATGACGCGTTCCTCCGGAAAGGGCTCGCCGCCGAATAGGTACACGGTGCTTCCCGCTTCCATGCTGAAGGCGCAGAGCTCGGGGTTCTTCGATACCAGCAGTTGCTTCGGCCCGAAGCGCTGACCGTCGTTGACGATGCCCCCTTCCAGGATGTAAAGGCCGCTCTCCCCGAAGAGTTCCTGGCCGATCGCCAGCGTACAGGCTTCATCACATTTGATCTCGATGAGGTACAACGGGCTGTATACCGGAACGGGCGACATTCTGCCGCATACCTCCCCGGCGATCAACTTGAAGTGCGCGCCATCCTGCGCCCAGGTGGGCAGATCACCCTCACCGCTGTGGTGGAAGGAGGGTTCCATCCGCTCCAGGTCCTTCGGCAATGCCACCCAGATCTGCAGGCCGTGCATGCGTTTGGGTCGGCCACGCAGATGGTCCGGAGTGCGCTCGCTGTGTACGATGCCCCTGCCGGCGGTCATCCAATTCACCTGCCCGGGTTTGATCTCGATGGCCGTGCCCAAGCTGTCGCGGTGCATGATGCTGCCCTCGAAGAGATAGGTCAATGTACTCAGCCCGATGTGCGGGTGCGGTGGCACATCAAAGTCTTCCCCGTTGGGCATGTCCACCGGCCCCATGTGGTCGATGAAGGCGAAAGGGCCCACCATGCGCTTGCGATAAAAGGGCAGCAGGCGGCCCACCAGGAAGTTGCCCACATCGGCGGGGCGTTCCTCAATGATCAGGTCGATGTTGGACATGCCGTGAAGGTAGGTCCGACAAGGTGTGGATAAGAGGCGGGCCAAGGCCTTGATCGTTCGGGTGGCCGCGGATAGTTTCGCCGCGTCCATGGCAGCCATCCGTGTCGTTGAACTTTTTGCCGGTGTGGGCGGATTCCGCATCGGGTTGGAAGCGGCCTCTCCGCGTTATCAGGTGGTGTGGAGCAACCAGTGGGAGCCGGGCAAGCGGAAGCAGGTGGCCTCGGAGATCTATGCGGCGCGCTTCGGTGGCGGGGGCCACAGCAAGGTGGACATCGCCGCGGTGCCGGCCGGGGAGATCCCCGCGCATGATCTGCTGGTGGGTGGTTTTCCCTGCCAGGACTACTCCGTGGCACGCACGCTGAAGCAGGCCGAGGGCATCGCCGGGAAGAAGGGTGTGCTGTGGTGGGAGATCCACCGCATCCTGAAGGCGCATACCCCGGGCCTGTTGCTGTTGGAGAATGTGGACCGGCTGCTGAAATCGCCCGCCACACAGCGTGGCCGGGACTTCGCCGTGATGCTCGCCTCGCTGGCCGACCTGGGCTATGCCGTGGAATGGCGCGTGATCAATGCGGCCGACTATGGGATGCCGCAGCGCCGCCGTCGCGTGTTCATCCTGGGCTTCCACAAGAGTACCGATCTGGGCAGGGCCCTTTTCAAGCTGAAGGACGCGGAGGATCATCTGCTGCGCGATGGTCTTTTCGCCACGGCCTTTCCGGCATCGATGAAGACCGCCATGTCGAACTTCCAACTCGAAGGCGATCTGGCCGATGTCTCCAAACGATTCAACCACGGCAGGCGCGGTGCCAAGAGTCCTTTCGGCCACGCCGGGGCGCTCATCGGACGGCGTGTGCATACACTGGACGTGGAACCGATGTACGATGGGCCGCGGACCACCCTGGGCGATCTGCTCGTGGCGGAGCGCGACGTGCCCAAGGAATTCTTCGTGCCGGCCGCACAGGAGAAACTCTGGCGCTATTACAAGGGTGGGAAGCAGGAGACCCGTGTGGACCGCGCCAATGGATTCAGCTACCGCTACAGCGAGGGCGCCATGGCCTTTCCCGATCCGCTGGACCGTCCCGCGCGCACGATCATCACCGGCGAAGGGGGCGCGGCGCCATCGCGTTTCAAGCATGTGGTGCGTGCCGGCAAGCGCTTGCGGCGCCTGGTGCCGGTGGAGCTGGAGCGTCTCAACATGTTCCCCGATGGGCACACCGCAGGCGCCAGCGATGCGCGCAGGGCCTTCCTCATGGGCAATGCGCTGGTGACGGGGATCGTGGAACGGGTGGCGAAGGTCCTGGCGCAGCGGGTGGGGTGAGCCTCACCGCCCGGCCGGGCCGGCTTCACGTCCCAATTCCTTGTCCAGACGTTCGAGCAACCGCTGTATGCCGGTATCCACCAGCTTCAGCCGGAAGGAGGCACGCGAAGCCTCGATCCTGCGGTAGCGCGCCAGCGTGGCCAGCCGGGGATCATCCATCAGGCCCTCATGGCGCGGTTCGTAATGCTCCTGGAGCGGTGTGGGTCCGTTGTCGACCAAGACGATCTCCAACATGTCCCCCACAAGGGCTTTCCGCTGGTCCTCAAAGAGGATGCTTTCCTTATGCACCATGTCCAATGCGCGCGGCATGCTGAAATCGTACACATCCATCAGCGCCGTGCGGAGCTCGTCGTTGGAGATGCGGTCGAGGCCGGCGGCCTTGATCGCCTCGTAGGGCCCCGTGTGGAAGTGCAGGAGCACCCCGGTGAGCATGCCATTCACATGGTCGATGGTGGGGCGAGCGCCTGGCCGGCCTTCGGCATGGTCGAGCAATACGCGCGTACTGGTGTCCACCACATGCAAACGCGTCTGAAGGCCCTGGATGAGCAGGGTGTCGCGCATCAATCCGTTGCGCACCTCGTGCAGCATCTTCACCTCGAAGGCGCGCAGCTTCCGAACCTCATTGGCGTTGTTGATGCCCAGGGCGATGAGGATGCCGATCACCACCAGGAGGATCTCGCCGATGGCATAGATCAGGTAGCGGGTGAAGCGCCCCTCGGTCAACAGACCGCTGCGCATGTTGCGGAAGATCCTCGCCATGGCTTTGAGGTTTGAAGGACAATATCGCGAATAGACCCGTTCGATCCCCTGATCGCTCCCTGCCCGGTACCCGCCTGACGATCCCGCATGCTCCTGTCAGGCGCTGCGCGGGGCCACCAACGCGGGTCCGTGGAATAGTTCGTAACAACCTTCCACAGGGCACCATTGTTGACAACTGCTGAACGCCGTCCTTTGCGCCCGCAACATGCAGAATCTCCGATACCTCCCTGACGAAGACCGGGAGAAGCAGTTCGCTGCGGCCGTGCGCCGCAACGTCAACACGTACTTCAAGGAGCGCGGACTTTCCACCAAGGGCGATGGGCGCCTGGTCTACAAGACCATCGCCATGCTCACCCTGTACCTGGCCCCCTTCGTGCTGCTGCTCACCCTGCCGGTCACCGGTTGGTGGGCCATGCCGTTCTGGATGGTGATGGGCGTGGGCATGGCGGGCATCGGCATGAGCGTGATGCATGATGCCGTGCATGGTTCCGCTTCCAGCCACGCCTGGATCAACAGGCTCATGGGCAACAGCATGTTCCTGCTGGGCAGCAATGTCTTCACCTGGAAGGTGCAGCACAACGTGATCCACCACACCCACACCAACGTGGACGCGGTGGACCAGGACATCGATCCGCCGTCGTTGCTGCGCTTCAGCGAGCACGCCCCGCTGCGCCGCATCCATCGCTTCCAGCACATCCACGCCTTCTTTTTCTACGGCCTGCTTTCCATCACCAAGGTGGTCTTCGACTTCGTGATGCTCTCCCGCTTCAACCGCGATGGAACCACGCGCCGGATGGGCGAGAGCCCGGTGGGCATGATGGTGAGGATCGCGGCAGCCAAAGCGGTCTATCTGGCGGTCTTCATCGGCCTGCCCATCCTGCTCACGGACCTGGCCTGGTGGCAGGTGCTGCTGGGCTTCCTGGTCATGCACTTCGTGGGCGGCCTCATCCTCGGCACCGTGTTCCAACTGGCGCACGTGGTGGAAGGCGCCGAGCAGCCCCTGCCGGATGAGCACGGCGTGTTCCACCACGACTGGGTGGTGCACGAGCTGCTCACCACGGCCAATTTCGCCCGGAACAACAAGTTGCTCAATTGGTACATCGGCGGGCTCAACTACCAGATCGAGCACCACCTGTTCCCGCACATCTGCCACGTGCACTACCGGGATATCGCCCCGATCGTGGAGCGCACGGCCCAGGAGTACGGCTTGCGCTACAACATGAAGCCCACGCTGCGCGAGGCGCTGGCCTCGCACGTGCGGCGCTTGCGCGAACTGGGCAGACCACCGAAGCCGGTGCTCATCCCGGTTCCGGTATCGCGCAAGGGTTCCTAGTCGGAAGATGGTCGCCCCCGCTCATAGGGCGCAAAGGGCTCAGCCGTTTCGTTCCTGCGCGGCGTGGACCACATCCAGCGCCATTGCCAGCTGCTCTTCCTGCGTGATGTCGCTGTTGTCCAACTCCACCGCGTCCGTGGCTTTGCGAAGCGGATCGGCGGCGCGGGTGGTGTCGTCCAGATCGCGCCGGGCGATGTTCTCCTCCACGGCATGCAGGTCCGTCTCCACGCCTTTCGCGGCCAGTTCGTGGTAGCGGCGCAGGGCGCGCACCTCGGGGCGGGCGGTCATGAAGAGTTTCACTTCGGCATCGGGGAAGACCACCGTGCCGATATCGCGCCCGTCCATCACCACGCCCTTGTCACGCCCAAGGGCCTGCTGCATGGCCACCAATTTCGCACGCACACGGGGCAGGGGACTCACCAAGGTCACGTGTCGGCTCACCTCCATGCCACGGATCTCGCGCTCCACGTCGCGGCCATTGAGCCTTGTGGTGCTTCGGCCGGTCGATGGGTCATGCTCGAAACGGATGTCCACGCCATCCAGCGCGCGCACCAGTTCCGCCTCATCGATCTTGCCACCACGCACCAACCCCTGCTCCATGGCGAAGAGCGCCACGGCGCGGTACATGGCACCGCTGTCGATGTAGGTGTAGCCCAGCCGCGCCGCCAGTTGTTTGGCCAGGGTGCTCTTCCCGCAGGAGGAGTAGCCGTCGATGGCGATGTTGATGCGCCGCATGTCCGCTGCAAGGATAGGGCATCCCCGCGCACACGGCGAACGATCAGCCTTTCTTGAAATCGGCGAAGCGCGTGGCCAGCGTGAAGGTGTTGCTGATGCCCGCGAGGTGCAGCTGCGAATAGCCGTAGCTGATATGGAACTTGCTCACGCGCACGCCCATGCCGAAGGTCAGGCCCACGGCGGAGGGTTTCTCCGCCAGCACCATCTCCTTGCGGCGCCTGAAATTGTAGCCCACGCGCAGCATGAAGTTCTCGCTGAGCAGTATCTCCGCGCTGGGCACCAGGTGCAGCACGGCCTTGTCGAAGCGTGTCACCTTGTCCTCGATGGGCTGCCCCGTGGTGGGGTCGATGCTGGTGGTGGCGTTGGGGTCGTCGTAGGTCAGGTCCCAGCGCTGGAGTTGTTCGAACATCATGCCCAGGCGGAAGGGCGCGTGGCGGAAGCGGTAGGTGGTGCCCACCTGCACCTGGAACGGCAGTTTCTCGCGCGTGCCGGTGAAGGTGCTGGTCTGGTAGCCGAGGTTGCGCACCAAGGCCGCCACGGTGATGCCCAGGCTCTCTTTGTGGAACACCCCGCCCAGGTCCACCGCCCAGGCCGTGCTGTTCCAGGTGTCCAGGTTGCTGTTGATGAACTTCACATTGGCGCCCACGCTGAAGAGGCTGTCCACCGGGATGCCGCCGCCGACCTGGAACACGTACTCCCCGGCCTTGAACTCGCCCAGCTCGTTGCCGATCTCGTCGGTGCGCATGAAGGTGCCATAGTCCACGTACTGGACACTGCCGCTGAAGGTGGCGCCAAGACTGTCGAAATGGTGCGCATAGCCCAGATAGCCGAGGTTGATGCCGGCGAAGTAGGGCAGATAGCTCAGCGCCAGTTGGCGTCCCATGCCGGGGTTGAGCAGCGCGGGATTGAAGAAGCCCAGATTGACGTCGTTGTCGTACACCGCGATGTAGTTGCCGCCCAAGGCGGAGGCACGTGCGGAGTTGGGGATGTCCAGGATGCGGAAGGCGGCCTCCCCGCCGAGCTGGGCTTGCGTGGTGCAGGCCATTCCGATGAGCAGGGCCAGGGGCAGGGAACGGATCATGCGTGGTGGGAACGAATATAGGTGGGGACTATTGCATGGCCCGCCGCCGATCGCGCCAGAGCAGCGACCCGTCGCCATAGCTGAGGAAGCGGTATTCCCCGGCGAGCGCATGGTCGTAGACCTGGCGCCAGGCCGGGCCGATGAAGGCCGCGACCAGCAGGAGCAAGGTGCTGTCGGGCTGGTGGAAGTTGGTGATCAGGGCGTCGGCGAAACGCACCTTGTACCCGGGCGCTATGAGCGATCGGGTCTGTCCGGTAAGGGCGCCACGCGTTTCGTCGCGGTCATGCCCACCCAGCGATCCCACCACCGCCGCCAGTGCTTCGCGCGGTGCCGGCAGACCGGCCGGATCATGTCCGTACGGTTCCCACTGACCTATGTCCATCTCTTCCCCGGCGCGTCCCTGCAGGATCATCACGCCATGCCAGTACAGGCTCTCCAACGAGCGCAGTGCGGTGGTGCCCACCGCCACAATGGGGCGCTGCTCCTCAAGCGCCGAACCGATCGACGCCAAGGCGGCAGCCGGCACCCGCACCTGTTCGCTGTGCATATGGTGACCTTCCATGCGCGCACTTTTCACCGGGGCGAAGGTGCCCGCACCCACGTGCAGCGTGAGGGTGGCGCTGGTGACGCCTTTTTCTCCGATCCGGTCCAGGAGCGCCGGGCTGAAGTGCAGGCTGGCCGTGGGTGCCGCCACGGAGCCCGAGTGCCTGGCGAAGACCGTGTTGTACCGCTCTCGGTCGGCGTTCTCATCGGGCCGCTTCATATAGGGTGGCAAGGGCACATGGCCGAAGCGCTCCAGCATTTCCGCGAAACCGCATGCTGAAGGCGCCCACGTGAATCGCACGATATCGGATCCCGAGCGCTCCGCACGCAACTGGTGGCCATCCGGTGTTCCCAAGGTCAACACCTCCGAAGGCTCCCAGCGATTCGCGTTGCCGATCATGCACCTCCAAAGCGCCTCCGAGGGCCGTGCCATGGCCTGCTCCAAGGTGCCACCATCGGCTGGTTCCAGGCAAAGCACTTCGATGCGGGCGCCGGTGGACCGCTGGAAGAGCAGTCGGGCGTTCACCACCCGCGTATCGTTCATCACCAGCAAGGCACCGGGCGGCAGCACATCCGGCAGGTCGCCGAACCGGCGGTCCTCGATGGATCCATCGCGGTACACCAGCAGGCGGCTGGCATCCCGGTCGGCCAGCGGGTGTTGCGCGATGCGCTCTGGTGGAAGCGTGTAGGTGAAGTCGGCAATGGCGAGATCTCGCGGATGCATGGCGCGAAGAAAGTGCTTGGGGAAATGCGCGCTTGCGGCGATCACCCAGCTGTCCGTGTTACCTGTCGCACCGGTATCCAAGCCGGTCCAATATCCGTGCGTGCGCACCGTGGCCGGCATATGCCAGCCGCTCAGTCCGCGTACCACGCGAACGTGCGCCCCGGATCAACGATGAGCTGCAACAGCAGCAATGACCAACCGATGGCGTATATCAGGGCATTCCTTCTCCAGGGTATCCCCTTCCGGATGGCGACGGTCAGGACGGCCAGCCAGACAGGCACTCCGTACAGACTTGCTCCGGCAAGGCCCCCCACCCCTGCATGCATCACGTCCAGGTCCAAGTCCTTGGGGTCATTGAGCGAAGGGACCGGATAATGGCCCAAACGCACCGTTGCCGCGATGGCGAACAGGTACAACCAAGCCACGCATCCGGTAGGTGCAAAGCTCAGTACGGTGAAGATCCGGTACATCCACCTGCGAGGCACGGCGGGCGAACGCAGCGTTCCGCAGGAAGTTGCTCCGCGATCGGAATTGCCTTGAGCAGGAACCCTTGGACCGACTTTACGCCACCTTCATCGCGTTCTCCACCTTCTCCTTCAGGAGGGCGTGCTTCACCACCTCGATCATCTCGCCCACGTAAGTGAAGCGCATGCCCTTGGTGTAGCGCGCATCGATGTCCTCGATGTCCTTGCGGTTGTCCACGCTGAGGACGATCTCCTTGATGCCGGCGCGTTTGGCGGCGAGGATCTTCTCCTTGATGCCGCCCACGGGCAGCACGCGGCCTCGCAGGGTGATCTCGCCGGTCATGGCCAGGAACTTCCGCACCTTCTGCTGGGTGAAGGCGCTGGCGATGCTGGTGAGCATGGCGATGCCGGCGCTGGGACCGTCCTTCGGTGTGGCGCCCTCGGGCACGTGCACGTGCACGTTCCACCGTTTGAAGACCTCGTTCTCCAGGCCGATGAGATCGCTGTGGGCCTTGAGATACTCCAAGGCGATCATGGCGCTCTCCTTCATCACATCGCCGAGATTGCCGGTGAGGGTGAGTTTGCCCTCGCCCTTGGTGATGCTGGTCTCGATGAAGAGGATGTCGCCGCCGGTGGGTGTCCAGGCGAGGCCGGTGACCACGCCGGCCACGTCGTTGCCCTGGTACTTGTCGCGCGCATGGCTGGGGCCGAAGATCTTCACCAGGTCGTCCACGGTGATGGTGACGCCGTGCTTCTGCTTGAGCGCTATCTGCTTGGCGCGGTGGCGCACGAGTTTGGCGATGCGTTTCTCCAGGGTGCGCACACCGCTCTCATCGGTGTATTGGTCGATGATGGCCTCCAGGAGTCCCGGGGCGAGTTTCAGCTGCTTGGGTTTGAGTCCGTTCTCCGTGAATTGCTTGGGGAGCAGGTGGCGCAGGGCGATCTCCACCTTCTCCTCCTGCGTGTAGCCGTTCACCTCGATGATCTCCATGCGGTCCCGCAAGGCAGGATGGATGCTGCTGAGGCTGTTGGCCGTGGCGACGAACATCACACGGCTCAGGTCGTATTCGATCTCCACGAAATTGTCGTGGAAGGCGTTGTTCTGCTCGGGATCGAGTACCTCCAGCAGTGCGCTGGCGGGGTCGCCCTGGTGGCTGCGGCCCACCTTGTCGATCTCGTCCAGCACGAAGAGCGGATTGCTGGTGCCGGCCTTCTTCATGCTCTGGATCAGGCGGCCGGGCATGGCGCCGATGTAGGTCTTGCGGTGGCCGCGGATCTCGGCCTCGTCGTGCAGGCCGCCCAGGCTCATGCGCACATACTTGCGGCCCAGCGCCTCGGCCATGCTCTTGCCCAGGCTCGTTTTGCCCACGCCGGGCGGGCCGTAGAGGCAGATGATCGGCGACTTCATGTCGCCCTTCAACTTCAGCACGGCCAGGTGTTCGATGATGCGCTCCTTCACCTTTTCCAGGCCGAAGTGGTCGCGGTCCAGGATCTTCTGCGCCTTCTTCAGGTCGAAGTCGTCCTTGCTGTATTCGCCCCAGGGCAGTTCCAGCAGCAGTTGCACGTAGTTGTGCTGCACGCTGAACTCGGCACCGGCGGGATTCATGCGCTGGAGTTTGCCCAGCTCGCGGTCGAAGGTCTCGGACACCTTGGGCGTCCACTTCTTCTTGGCCGCCTTGCGCCGCATCTCCTCGATCTCCTGCTCGATGGGGTTGCCGCCCAGTTCGTCCTGGATGGTCTTCATCTGCTGGTGCAGGAAATACTCGCGCTGCTGCCGGTCCACCTCGAAACGCACCTTGTCCTGGATCTCGTTCTTCATCTGCAGCAACTGCAGTTCCTTGGTGAGGTGCGCCAGCAGCAGGTTGGCGCGTTCACGCAGGTCGGCCACTTCCAGCATCTTCTGCTTTTCGGCCACCTCCGCGTTCATGTTGCTGCTGATGAAGTTCACCAGGAAGGAGGGCGAGTCGATGTTCTTGATGGCGAATTGCGCCTCGGTGGGGATGTGCGGACTCTGCTTGATGATCTCCAGCGCCATGTCCTTCAGGCTGCTCACCAGGGCGCCGAAAGTGGCATCGTCCTTGGCCGGGCGTGTTTCGCCGAATTCCTTGACGCGTGCGGTGAAGTAGGGGTCGAGCTTCACCATCTCCAGCACCTCGAACCGTTTCTTGCCCTGGATGATGGCGGTGGTGCTGCCATCGGGCATGCGCAGCATGCGTATGATGGTGGCGATGGTGCCCACGCGGTTGAGGTCGTCGGCGTTGGGTTCCTCGATCTGGGCGTCCTTCTGGCTCACCACACCGAGGGTCTTGGTACCGCGGTAAACGTCCTGTATCAGCCGGATGCTGCGATCCCGCCCCACGGTGATGGGGATGACCACGCCGGGGAAGAGCACGGTGTTGCGCAGGGGGAGGATGGGCAGCTCGGGCGGAGTGCTTTCCGCGTTCATCTGCTCCTCGTCCTCGGCCGTGATCAAGGGGATGAGTTCGGTCTCATTCTCCAGCACTTCGGAGCTGAATAGGTTCTCGTTTTGGAAGAGGTCGCTCATGCGCGCGATGCTGTGGTCGTGTCAGGACAAAGTTACCGATGCGGGGGGCGCTGACCCGGAAGGGAATATCAACAGCGCTGGCGGCCTGTGGGTCAAGGGGCGTGCCGCGTCGCGGGGCCTGCCAGATGGTCAGCGCACGCGGGCCTGTTCCACGGCGAAGACATGGCGCAGGATGCCTTCGTCGATGCGGTTGAGCACCACACCACGCCGCTCCATTACGCGCCGCGCCGTGGTGATCGCCTTGTCCACTTCGTACACGCTGGATCCGTCGGCACCGCCCCAGGCGAAACCGGGCACGTGCTTCGGCGGGAAGCCGCTGCCATACACATTGGCCGATACGCCCACCACCGTGCCGGTGTTGAGCATGGTGTTGATGCCGGTCTTCGCGTGGTCGCCCATGATCAGTCCGCAGAAGACCAGTCCGGTATCCACCTGTCCGTTCTCCGCGTAGCTGAACAGCTGCACGGGTCCGTAGGTGTTCTTCAGGTTGCTGTTGTTGGTGTCGGCGCCCAGGTTGCACCATTCGCCCAGCACACTGTTGCCCAGGAAGCCGTCGTGGGCCTTGTTGCTGTAACCCATGATGACGCTGTTGTTCACCTCGCCGCCCACCCGGCTTTCCGGCCCGAAGGCGGTGGGGCCGTAGACCTTGGCGCCCATCTTCAATTGCGCGTGGTCGCCCAGTGCGAAGGGACCCCGGATCAGGCAGCCCTCCATCACTTCGGCCTCCTTGCCGATGTAGATCGGGCCCTTGCTGGTGTTGAGCACACTCGCTTCCACCACGGCGCCTTCCTCCAGAAAGACCAAGGCGGGATCGCCGACCACGGTGTTGTAGCCGCCCAGGTGCTGGCTGCGCCTGCCCTCGGTGAGCAGGGCGAAGTCGTGCGTGATGGCGCGGCCGCAATGTTGGAAGAGATGCCAGGGTCGCTCGAAGCGGACCACTTCACCGGCGAAAGGCACAGGCTTGAGGAAGGCCGGAGGCATGCGCCAATCCATGGCGGACGGGGCGGCACCTCCTTCCAGACGGAAGGCCAGTGCACGTGCTTCCTGCACCAGTACCTCCCCGGGCCGCAGGTCCATCACGGCGGCCACGAGGGCGTCGGTGGGGAAGAGGGCACCGTCCACTTCGAAGGTGATCCCATCCTGCGGCAAGGGGAAGGCCGCGGACAAGTAGCCCTCCGTGCGGAACCCCGTGCCCAGACCGCTGCGCACGTACCAGCCTTCGCTGATGCGCAGGATGCCGGGCCGCAGATGTCCCACGGGCCGTGTGAAGGTCAACGGCAGCAGGTGGCTGTGGTGCCCCGCATCGTTCAGGATGATGGCCATGAGGCGAAGGTATTGGTCCCGAGGTTGAAGGGTGTTGGAGGTGCGGGTCGATGCGGTGTCGACCGCTTGGCTGCGACTACCTTTCCCCCATGCTCTATGAATACAACGGCTACCGGCCGGTGGTGCACCCTTCGGCCTTCGTCCACCCGCAGGCCGTGGTCACCGGCAATGTGGTCATCGGCAGGGACGTGTACATCGGGCCCGGGGCGGCCTTGCGCGGCGATTGGGGCGAGATCGTGGTGAAGGATGGCTGCAACGTGCAGGAGAACTGCACCATCCACATGTTCCCCGGTGTGAAAGTGGTGTTGCATGAAGGGGCGCATATCGGCCATGGGGCTGTGATCCACGGGGCCACGATCGGCGCCAACTGCCTGGTGGGGATGAACGCGGTGGTGATGGACAACGTGGTGCTGGGGGAGGAGTGCATTGTGGGCGCTTTGACCTTCGTGCCCGCGGATACGCGATGGGAGCGAAGACTGCTGATCGTGGGCAATCCGGCGCGCATCGCCAAGGCCGTGAGCGATGAGATGATCGCCTGGAAGACCGAAGGCACCAGGCTGTACCAGCAGTTGCCCGCCGAGCTCCACGCCACCCTGAAGGAATGCGAACCTCTCCGCGAGGTGGACCGGAGCCGGCCGCCGATCACCGCGAAGTACAAGTCCTGGGGTGAGGTGAAGGGCGGGTAGCGGTCGGCGGCTGGCACGCTCTTCAATACGCTGCGGTCGATCGATCGTGGTGCGCGGGCCGGGCGAACCATGGCCATCATACCATCGACCCATGAAAGCCGCCTGGACCATCGGCCTGCCGATCCCCGCCAACGTCGATGTCCCTGGCCTGTTACGGGCACCTGCGTTTCAAGGACTTCAGTTGGGGCAAGGGGCTCGGCCTGGTCAGCATCATGCTCATCGGCTGGGGCATCGCCTTCTTCGAGTATGTGCCGCAGGTGCCGGCCAACCGCATCGGCAGCGACCAGCACGGTGGTCCCTTCACCCTGGTGCCATTGAAAGTGTCGCAGGAGGTCATCACGCTGGTGGTGTTCACCGGTTTCACGTTGCTGGCCTTCCGGCACGAAGTGCTGCGCTGGATCCATGCCCTGGCCGCCGTGCTGCTGGTGGCGGCCGTGTGGCTCGTCTTCCGCAAATAGGGTTGTCGGTGAAAGGATCCGCGTGCGCTCGTCGTTCCTGATGCGGGAACGCGTCCACGCCTTGTGCGGGATCGAACCCCGGCGCATCCTGTGTGTACGGACCACAAACCCCATTCGCCATGCGTACCACCATCCATTGCCTCGCCCTGCTGCTCGTCACGCCGTCCCTGGCGCAATACAACACGGAGAATCTCCGCATCTCGGCCACCGCCGCCATGTCGCGCCAGCCGGTGCTGGAGCGTCTCGCCCTCTATCCGGTGATGGCCAACGGCACCTTTCTGGCGGCACACGCCTCCGTGGAGAAGACCACGCCCATGAAGTCCGCCATCGCCGACAAGAAGCTGCGCATCACCGAGCAGGAACATGGTGCGCAGGTGAACAAGCTGATCGCGGAGAACACCTCGAAGGAAACCCTTTACCTGATGCAGGGCGAGGTGGTCGCCGGCGGCAAGCAGGACCGTGTGCTGGCGCAGGACCTGCTGCTGGCACCGGGGCAGCGCATGGAGGTGGCGGCCTATTGCGTGGAACAGGGCCGCTGGGAATCCGGCGCGGAACGCCGGGAGTTCAGCAAGACCACGGGTGTGGGCGCGCAGAAGATCCGCAGCGCGGTGGCCAACAAGAAGGAACAACAGGCCGTGTGGCAGGATGTGGCGGGCTACCTGGATGCGAAGTCCGTGAATGCCCCGACGGGGACCTTCAACGCCCTGCAGGAGGACAAGGAATTCCAGCAGGACATGGCACGCTACCGCAGGCACTTCGATGGGCTCTACCAGGACCACCCGCAGGTGGTGGGTGTGGTGGCCGTGAGCGGTGATCAGGTGATCGGCTGTGACATCTTCGCCACGCACGCCCTGTTCCGCGACGCCTACGACGGGCTGCTCACGGCCTACATCACCGAAGCCATCACACGGGGCGCGCCGGTGAAGGCAGGGCACCAGGAAGCACAGTCCTTTCTTGATGATCTGCTTGGCGATGAACGCCGCCTGGAGGATCGCATGAGGACGCGTGGATCGCTCTTCCGGGACAAGGACCGCACCCTGCGCGTGAGCTGGTTCTGAGCGCCTTTCGGCCGCTGGCTCGTTCGCCGAAACATTCCCCGCAGGGTCGCCGTTGCAACGCCCTGCCCATGGAGGACCTCATCAGCGTCACCGCACGCATCGGCCACATCCTGCTGCTCGACGACGAGGAGGATTGCGACTTCGTCACCCGTCTCGTATTGAAGAAGGCCGGTCACCAGGGTCGTGTCACCAGTTTCACCACCGCCACCGCGGCGTTGGATTTTCTGCGCAGCGGGCACGATATCCCGGACATCATGTTCGTGGACATCAACATGCCTGGCGTGAACGGATTCGAGTTCCTTTCCACCTGCGAAGGGGAGAAACTGCTGCCCAACGGGGTCACCTCGGTGATCATGTTCTCCAGCAGCAACCGACCGGCCGATCTGGAGCGGGCGTTGTCCTTCCGCTCGGTGACCGGATTCGTGGAGAAGGCCTTGACGGTGGACGATTTCCTCAGGGTGACGCGCGACCATGCGCGTGCGGGGAAAGAATAGCTTTGATGCGCCCATGAAAAAGATCCTCATCATCGAGGACGAGACGATCATCTCCTTCGGCTACCGGTTGCAACTGGAGCGGATGGGGTTCCAGGTGATCGGCACGGCACGCAGTTCCGAAGAGGCCGAGTTGTTGCTCCAGCGTGAGCGGCCGGACCTCATCATCATGGACATCTATCTCAAGGGCGAGAAGAACGGGCTTGAACTGGCGCAGGAGATCCATGCGCGCGATCCGATGCCGATCCTGTTCCTCACGGCCAGCACCAAGCCGGAGATCATCGCCGCCATCCGGGCCTTGAAGGATTGCGCCTATCTGCCCAAGCCCATCAACTCCGACAGTTTGGAGGACATGCTGCAGCGATTCGCGCGCAGCACCGCCTGAGGCCACCGATGGACGGTCCGCTGGACAAAGCAGGCCCGGGCACGGCCGAACGATTGCACCGCTTCGCGCACGACCTGCGCAATCGCCTCGCCGGGCTCAAGCAGGTGCTGGACCACCTGGGTGATGGGCAGGCATCGGAACCGGAACTGCGGGTCTTCGCGGAACGGCAATACTTCAAGGCCCTGCGCGAGGTGGAACAACTGCTCGACGATCTGGGCGTGGACCGCGGTCCCGGACAATTGGACCTGAAGCCGTTGGACCTGTCCGCGCTCCTGCGCCGGTGCGTGGACGACCTGGAGCACCGATTCAGCCGGAAAGAACAGCAAGTGCGACTCGATATCGACGGGTACGTGACCGTGGCCGGCGACGCACACCATCTGGGTACGATCATCTCAGCCCTGCTCTCGAACGCCTCGAAGTTCTCCCCGCGCGGGACTTCCATCCATGTTTCACTCTCCGGCGATGCGGCAGCCGCCACCCTGCGCGTGCGCGATGAAGGTGTTGGCCTGGACGCCGACGACCTGCGCGACCTGTTCGTGCGCTACGCCATGCTCAAGAGCCGCAGCACCGATGGTGAGCCGCAGGGCAGGGGCACCCTGGCCCGCGCCCGGCAATACGCCCAGGCGCAGCATGGCTCATTGGAAGCCCACAGCGGCGGACCCGGCACCGGCACCGAATTCATCCTGCGTCTGCCGTCCGCCTGACCGGCATCAGCCCATCACCGGCACCAGGGTGATGCTGCGTGCCACACGCTGGCCCTTGTTGTTCATGGCCACCTGGAACTCCACTTCGTCATTCACGTGCAGGTCCTCGAAAGCCACGTCCGTGAGGTCCTCGTGGCGGAAGAACAGGTTGTTGTCCGGGAAGCGGATGAAGCCGTAACCGTTCATCAGGCTCATGATCGTGCTGCGGTGGCGCGTGTCGTCCATCGGCTCGGACAGCATCGTGTCGAATGGGATCTGCTCCGGCTCACGTTCCACGCGCTGGACGAAAAGCTCGCGCACCAGTTCATCATCCTCCTTCAGCCCCTCCTCGATCAGGTCGTGCATGTCCATCGGATAGCTCACCTCGTTCCACAGGTCGATGCTGGTCTTGGTGGTCTGCAGCTCGCCGGTCGTCTGGTCGGTGAATTCGAAGTCCCAGCCCAGCAGCATGGTCTTGCAGCCCAAAGCGTGGAGCTTGCGCACCAGTGGCACATGGTCACCGTCGCTGGCCACCAGGGCCACCAGGTCGTAGCGCTTGTGCATGCAGAGCTCGAAGGTCTCCAGCGCCATCAGCACGTCGATGCCCTTTTCGCGCTTGCGGCCCTGCAGGTCCTTCACGGGCAGGTAATGCGTCTGCACGCCGTTGTACATCAGCACATCGTCGAACACCCGATCGTAGTAGAGCTGATTGGGTTTCTCGTTCGCGTCGCGGGCCGTGAACCGGCCGCGGAAGAAGTGCGCGTCGATGATGTGGCAGAGGCTGGCTTTGGTGCCCTCGCGTTCGGCGATCAGGTGTTTGACCAGGTCGTGAAGGCCTCCGATGTGGATGCGGCGACGGTGGGGGTGGACATAGTTGTAATAGTTGCTGACGTGGGTGAAATAGCTGCCGTCATAGAAGATCCCCACTTTCAGGGCGCGGGGGGGCCATTGCTGCATGCTCATGGACCGATGGTTGGATGGGGGCAAAGGTAGCGGCACGTATGGTGGGCGGGCGGCTAACTTGCGCGCCATGTCGCGCATGCCAGCGGTCCTGGTGGCCTTGGTTCTCTCGGGTCCTGCCATGGGGCAGCAGCCCGCGGAATATGGCGGGCAGGCCCTGTCGTTCAGCCGCGACATGAGCTTCCCGCTGAATGCCGTGCAGCTGCACGATCGCGCGGCGGAGGCCTGGACCTGGACCTTCGGCAGGGAACCGGGTGCCGCCATGCGCCGCAATGACCGCGAGGCCGGTATACTCGAGGGGCAGGCCCGGATAAATTTCCGCTCGGAGATGCTCACGCTTCGGGAGGAGACCATGGGCACGGTGGCCTACCGCGTGGTGGTGCGGACCAAGGCCGGGGAATGCCGTGTGATGGTGACCGAACTGGTCCATACCGGCAATCGGTCCGCGCACCGGGGCGGGGTGCATGTGGGCACGCTGACCACAGGTGAATTGCCCGCGCAACGGGTGCAGGGCATGGGGCGCACCACCACGGCGCGCGTGCATGGCGAGCTGAAGGTCCTGGCCATGCAGCGCATCAATCAGCTCCTACAGACCTTCGAGGCGCGCATCCGAGCGGGCATCGAGCCTTGAAACCCATGGCCAAGGCCCCCGTTGAAAGGGGCCGTGTCCAACAAGCTCAAGTGGCGTTCGTGGTGGAAATGGCCCCTGCTGGCCTCGGTGGTGGCGGTGGTCTTCATCGCTTCCGGTGTGGGTCTCGTGTCCAGCGCCCGGCAGGTGCAATCGCGCATCGCACATGAATTGCGGCTGCTGGACGATCTGGGCCGGCTGAATGAGGCCCTGCACCAGCTCGGTCTGGTGCAGCGGGTTGACGCCGGCACCGGTAGCTCCCATTGGGAAACCGAACTGGCGCGCGTTCGGGACCGCGTGCGGGCCATCGAACAGCGCTACCCGGGCGCCCCGGGCATCGACGAGATGCCGGCCGCCATCGGACGGGTGCTGCACCAGGCCGACTCCCTGCATCACCACATGCTGGCCGACGAAAGCGCCTGGAGCGAACAGCGCAAGGGCGGCATCATCACCCAGTTCATGGTGCAACGCGCCCAGAAGGTGGTGGAGCACACTTCCCGGCAGGTGCATGAGAAAGGTCTCGGGACCCATGTCAATGTGCTTTCCGCCAAATGGGACAAGGCCCAGGTGATGCTCACGCTCGCCTGTCTCTTCGCCATGGTATTCGCCTGGCTGGTGGGGGTGAGCAACAACCTGCTGCTGGAGAGCTCACAACGCGCCGCACAACTGGAGGCCACCCGCCATGACCTGGTGCGCACCAACCAGGAACTGCGCGAGACCATGCTGAGCAAGGAGGAGAAGGAGGTGATGCTGAAGGAGATCCACCACCGGGTGAAGAACAACCTGCAGATCGTCAAGAGCCTGATCCGCTTCCAGATGGACAAGGTGGGCGATGCGCACACGGCCGAACTCTTCAACGAATGCATCAACCGCGTGGGCGCCATGGCGCTGGTGCATGAACAGACCTACCTCAGCAAGGACCTCTCGAACATCGATGTCACCAGCTACCTGGACCAGCTGGTGCGCGACCTCTGCCACGCCTACACCATCGACATCCGGTTGAAGCTCGACATCCGCATCGAAGCGGGGACCCTGGGCGTGGACACCTTGATACCCCTGGGGCTGCTCATCACCGAGATCCTGTCCAACGCGCTGAAGTACGCCTTCAAGGGGCGGCAGGAAGGGACCATCCTGGTCCACTTCACCGGCGACATGGCCCGGGGCCTCACCTTGCGCATCGGCGACGACGGTGTGGGCCTGCCCGATCGTTCGCGTTGGGAACGCCCCAACAGCCTGGGCATCGAGCTTATCCATACGCTGGCGGGCCAGCTGGATGCGAGCGTGGCCCTGCTGGAGGGTGGTGGCACGGTGTACGAGCTCACCACGGTGTCCGTGGAACGCCGCAAGCGCGCCTGATCCCATTCGTCACAACTTTCACCGCAGGTGGAGACCCCGCCGTCGCCGGTCTCCGCGCTTCATAGCTTCGGCGCCTGCCGCAACGAATGGCAGGACAGACCATGCGCAGACCTTTCATCTTTGCCGCCCCGCTCGCCATGTTGATCAATGCCTGTGGCACGGAGCCCGCCGAAGTGACCACCATCCAATATCCCGAAACCCGGCAGGACCCCACCGCCGGTGACACCCTCCACGGCACCTGGGTGCCCGATCCCTACCGCTGGCTGGAGAACGACACCACCGAGGAGACCGCCGACTGGGTGCGGCGGCAGAACGAGGTGACGCAGGCCTGGCTGAACGACATCCCTTTTCGGGACGGCATCGCCAAGCGCTTCGAGGAACTCTATGACTATGCGAAAGTCAGTGCGCCGGTCCGCGTGGGCGACCTATACTTCCAGTACCGCAACAGTGGCCTGCAGAACCAGTACGTCATCTACGTGCGCAAGGGCCTCGATGGCGAGGACCAGGTCTTCATCGACCCCAACGCGGTCGATCCGGCGGGCACCACCAGCATCAACCTCAGTGGCGCCAGCCTGGACCGCCGCTACATGGTGGTGAATGTGCAGCGTGCCGGCAGCGACTGGCAGGAGTTCGAGATCTGGGACCTGGGCACCATGACCAAGTTGGACGACAAGCTGGAGTGGGTGAAATTCAGTGGTGCCAGTTGGTACAAGGACGGCTTCTTCTACAGCCGATTCCCGGCGGTGACGAAGGGCAGCAAGCTCAGCGTCGCCAGCCTGGGGCAGATGGTGTACTACCACCAGGTGGGCACCCCCCAAAGCGCTGACATCCTGGTGTACAAGGACGAACGGAACCCGGACCGTTACGTGGGCGTGGGCGTCACCGAAGGGGAGGAGTTCGCCACGTTGCGCATCAGCACCGGCACCGATGGCTACGAGCAATACTACCACGACCTGCGCAAGGGCGGTTTGCCGAAGCAGGGCACGGCCTGGGTGCCCTTGCAACAGGGCTTCGACTTCAAGACCGGCATCATGGACTACGACCACAAGCGCGACCGGTTGCTGGTACGGACCAACGTGGACGCACCCAACTACCGCTTGGTGGCCGTGGACCCCGCCAAACCCGCCAAGGAACACTGGGTGGACGTGCTACCGCACAAGGACCAACTGCTGGAGAGCGCCGGTCTTTGCGGCGGGCAGCTCTTCGCCGACTACCTGAAGGATGTGACCACCCGCATCTACCGCTACGACCCCGATGGCACCAACGAGCGCGAGATCGAACTGCCGGGACTGGGCAGCGCGGGTGGTTTCGGCGGCCGGCGCGACTACACCTACACCTTTTACAGCTACACCGATTTCACGGACCCCGGGACCATCTACAAGTACGACATCGCCACCGGCAAGAGCGAGATCTACTTCAGGCCGGAACTGAAGTTCGATCCCGACCAGTTCGAGACGAAGCAGGTGTTCTACCCGAGCAAGGATGGTACGCGGGTGCCCATGTTCATCACCCATAAGAAGGGTCTGAAGCTGGACGGCGGGAATCCCACGCTGTTGTATGCCTATGGCGGTTTCAACATCAGCCTGAGCCCGAGTTTCAGTGTGAGCCGCATGCTGTTGTTGGAACAGGGCGGGGTGTACGCCATGGCCAACCTGCGCGGCGGCGGCGAGTATGGCGAGGACTGGCACCAGGCCGGGATGAAGGAGAAGAAGCAGAATGTGTTCGACGACTTCATCGCCGCGGCGGAATACCTGGTGAAGGAGAAGTACACCAGCAAGGGGAAGCTCGGCATCATGGGTGGCAGCAACGGCGGACTGCTCGTGGGCGCCGTGATGACGCAGCGCCCCGAACTGTTCCAGGTGGCCTTTCCCGTGGTGGGCGTGCTGGACATGCTGCGCTTCCAGAAGTTCACCGCGGGCTTCGGCTGGACGCCCGAGTACGGCAATGCGGACAACAGCCCCGAGGAATTCGTGTACCTCAAGGCCTACTCACCGCTGCACAACATCAAGCCCGGCACCGCCTACCCCGCCACCCTGGTGATGACCGCCGACCACGATGACCGCGTGGTGCCGGCGCACAGCTTCAAGTTCATCAGTGCGTTGCAGGCCGCGCACCAAGGCCCGAACCCGGTGCTGATCCGTGTGGACGTGCAGGCCGGCCACGGTGCTGGCAAGCCCACCAGCAAGATCATCGAGGAGCAGGCGGACCAGTGGGGCTTCTTCTGGAAGAACGTGGGCTTCACGCCGAAATACTGAGGAGCTTCGGCCCATGGCCGGCCGGCGGGCACAACCTAATCGGCCGCCCGCATGAACAAGGCCCGCTGCGAAAGGCGTGGCAATACGGCCACGTACATGCCGGGAGCCAGGCTTCGTACATCAAGGCCATCGCCATACCCCTGGTCGGCCACCAAGGCCCCGGAAAGGTCATGGACCACGACCCACTCGTTCCGCGCCACTTCACCCGGCGTGCCCAACCAGAGGCGATCCCCGCACGGCACCGGATAGGCGGCGAGCGTGGACCGACCCGATGCCTCCTGGATGCCGGTGGCGCCGCATACCTGGGCGATGCTTCCCACGGGATCGCGTTCCAACATGATCAGGTCCGTGGTCGTCACCGTAGGTGTCAGGTTGTTCACGGGCGCCAGATCCACGAAGGCAGGCGAGTACGGGGAGGAGGTGACCGTGTTGTTGGGCACATAACCGCAGGCCTCACCGTCCGCGCTGAGAACGAATATGACCGAACTGCCCGATGCGATGAGGTCACCGGCGGCGTCGCGCTGGAACCTGCCGATCCCGCCGGTCGTGCAGTTGGAACATTCCATGGTGGAGATGAGGCTTCCCGTGTCGGTCAACCGGATCAGGATCGGTGTGTTGCCTCTGGAGCCCGACAGCAAGAGGCTGCCATCGTCGAGTTGTATGATGGCGGCGAGGTAGATGCCGGCGGGATCCTCGATCACCGCGCCAGCCAGGGGGTTGCCATCCATGTCCATGCGCAGGAAGTATCCGCGTGCCGGTGACCCGCTGGCCATCAATGCCCAGGCATGTTCGCCATTGGTCATGCGCACCACGCCGGACACCTGTTCAATGCCCGAGACCGGTGCGCCCAGATCGAGCCGTTTCATCCAGGTGGCGCCGCTGGCATCGAAGTGCCCGAGCAACGCGTCGTAGTCATTGGTGCCCGTGTTCCTGATCGAACCGCCCAGCACGTGCTCCGCGGGCGTTCCTGCCATGGCACCGGAGTAGAACCTGAACTGTGTGTTGCTCACCGTGGTCAAGCGGAAAGCGAACGAAGTGCCCGTCTGCTCGGCCTCCACACGGTACATGCCGCTGCCGAAGAAGCCATCCTGACTGGTGTACCCGTAGATGGCAGGGCCTTCGGAGAAAAGCATGGCGATGCGATGCTGCGAATGCTGCATGCCCGCGAAGCCTGTGACCCAGGCCAGCGAGCCATCCATGTCCACGGCGTGCAGTTGCGGTATGCTGCCACTGGTCAGGGCGCCGGAGACCACCATGCCCGTGGGGATGGGTGCGGCATCGAACATGTACCAGAGCGGATATTGGAAGCGGCGGGCCGCCAACGGGGTGACGTTCCAACCGGCATCCACGAGCAGCACCTGGGCATGGCTGCTGTCTATGCCGAAGCGGCGCTCCGACAGGATCAGGTGGCCGCCACCCGCGAGGGGCGACAGGCGCAGGTAGGCGCTGTTGCCCAACTGGTGGCTCTCAGGGGACTGTGCATGAACGCTGGGGGCGAACAGACCAAGCAGCGCGAAGGTGAAGACCCGATCCATGGCGGGTGTGTCGGCACTGGTGCGTCGGCCCCCGAAAGCTAAGTCCGGATGCACATGTTTATCCTTGTCCCGTGCCGATCTTTTCTCTTCGTCCATTCCGCTACGATGACCTCCCCGCATTGGTGAGGCAGGCCAACGACCCCACTGTGGCGGCCATGCTCACCGACGCCTTCCCGCATCCGTACACCGAGGAACACGGCCGTGCCTTCATCGCAGAGGCCATGAAGAGCCCTCCACTCCGGCGCTGTATCGAAGTGGATGGCGCATGCGCGGGTGCCATCGGTCTGCATCCGAAACCGGACCTCTGGCGGCGGAACATGGAGCTGGGCTATTGGCTGGCGAGGCAACACCGGGGCAAAGGCATCATGACGGAGGCCATCCGGCAGATGGTCCAATTGGGCTTTGACACCTTTCCGGAAGTGACGCGGATCTACGCCACACCATTCGGCGGCAACATCGCCTCGCAGAAAGCACTGGAGAAGGCGGGCTTTACGCTCGAAGCGAAGCTCATCGGCACGCTCATCAAGTACGGCAGGGTGGAGGACGAGTGGATCTACGCGGTGCGGCGCTGATCAAGCTTTGATGATCCGAGCACGCCGGACACCGCGCGCATCCCGGACTTCCAAGGTGTATGCACCGACAGGCAATGTGCCTGCATACAGTGCAGTGCCGGCACCCGATCCGGTCAGCACTGTACGCCCCATGCCATCCAGCACCACGTATCGATACGGACCCTCGATGCCGGCGAGATGCAGGACGTGCGAAACCGGGTTGGGCCACACCTTCAGAGCGCCCAAGGCAGCCTCGCTCATGCCGGTGCCGGGGTCGGGCATCAGGCGCATGATGCCACTGCGCTGTGTGCCATTGAAGGAGATCACACCACCGGAGAGGAGGACCTTGCCATCCGGCTGGAGCTGGATATCCAGGATGTTGCTGGCCGCATAGCTCGTCACCAGTGCACCATCCGGAGCAAGCCTGACCAGGCTGCCATTGAGCGCCACGCCGTTGTAGCTGGTGAACCAACCGGCCACCAGCAAGTCACCGTCGGGGAGTTCTTCGATGGCGGTCACGTCCTGATCGAAGCCCGTTCCGGGATCGAAGGAGGGGTCCAGCGAACCGGTGCTGCTGACACGGGCGATCCGCGACCGGGGCTGGCCATCCACGGCGGAGAAGCCACCACCGATCATGGCACGTCCGTCCGCCATCAGGTGCAGCGCCAATACACCATCGAAGGCGGTGGTGATCGAGGAGCTGAAGGTGGGATCCAGGAAACCATCCTGCTCCATGCGGAAGAGGTAGGGCCAGTCGCGGGAACCGACCAGGATCCGGCCGTCCGGTTGCAACACCTGTTGATCGGCGGACGATACCGGCGGCTGTGTGTTGAGGCCACCGTCGGCATAGAGCACCACGTATCCGGCCATCGGAGAGGAGATGGTGCCGCCACCGAACACCCGGCCGTTCGGCGCAACGGCCACGGTGTGGAACTTCCCGGCGGCCTGCGACAGGAACGACTGGTCCACATTGCCAAAGGGGTCCAGCCGGGCGAGACCCGTATGCAATTCACCATCCACAACAGTGAAGCCGCCACCGATGAGGATATGGCCGTTGGTCTGCACGAAAACCGCCGGACAGGCCGAGGAGTTGAGCACCGGATCGAAGGGCAGGTCCAGCGTGCCATCCGGGTGCAGCCGGCAGATGCCCGTGCGCGGGACCCCGTTGTAGACCTGGTAGAAGCCCCCGCACAGGATCTTCCCATCGGGCTGCAGCGCGAGGGTCAAGACACCCAGCCCCCCCGCGAAGTTGGTCCCACCCGGGTTGAAGGACAGGTCCACCACCAGGTCCTGGCCGAAAGCCTTGACAGGAAAGATGGCCGGGAGGACCAGACCGAGGAGCAGGGTGCGCAGGGCGTTCATACCTGCAAGACGCGGCACACCGGGCGGAGTTGGCCAACGGTGGACAATTGGTCGCACGATCACCCTTCCTGCGGCGGCAAGGGCACCACCTGTGCGTTACGCTTGCGCACGCCCAGGTTGAACACCACCACCACGTGCAGCGTGCTGTTCTGTTCCAGCACATCCGCGCCCGCCGCCGCTGCCGGCCGATCGATCGTCTGGTAGAGGTAGCCGGCCAACAGGTTCAACTCCTTGTTCACCTGGTAGCCCATCAGCCCGCTGGCCCGGTTCTGACTGAAGCGGTTGCCCGGTACGGTGCCGCCCAGGCTCAGGAAGATCTCGTTGTAGCCGTTCACCGTCCAGGGGGAGTTGTTCCCGATCGGGATGGTGACCCACACCCGGTAGCGGAAGCGGTCCGACCCACCGTAGCCGATGAACATGCCGTCCACATCGGCATCGTCCGCCGACATCCGTGCCATCCATCGGTGTTCCCAGCGGTAGCGGTGCTGCATGCGCACCTTGTTGATCCAATTGCTGAACTGGAACTGCAGGAAACCGTGGTGCTCCCAGTTCGCGAAGCGGATGGGATGGGCGCCATAACGGTAGTTCTCGTAGTAGCTGTAGCCGGCGGTGAGCATCACCTGCTCGTGCAGGTGGAAATTCACGGCGGGGCGGATCAGCAATTGCTGCGCACTGCCCCCCAGCTCCGCCCGCCGGATGTGGAACTCGCTGTGCAGGCTCCAGCGGTCGTGCACCATGTGGTCGCCCCAATGGCTGAACCAGAAGTGGGCGTTGGCGTCCTCCACGCGTTGGGCGGCGAGTGTGATGGGAAGTGCGAGCAGTAATGCGGGCAGGAGGAGGTGAAGCGGCATGTTGCGGATGGCGGCACAAAGTTCATGCAAGCCGCGCGGGCGACATTCGGATCCATGCAGGAAGTGCATGCGATGGGCGTGGATCCGCCGAGGTGGCGGCATTCCTGGCATGAGCGAAAAGGAATGGGCCACCCGTGGTGGCCCATTCCCTGCTTGGGGTGTGGTGTTCAATACTTCACGAACATGCGGCTGGCATAGGTGCCGTCCGCGAAGCGGATCCGCGCGATGTATGTGCCATTGGCAAGCCCGGACACATCGGTTTCCGCCACCAGGCCCCGGAGGGTCTGCCGTGCATGCAGGCGGCCGCTTGTATCGAGCACTTCCAGTTCCGCCATCTGGTGGCCGGTGGTGATCCATAGCACACCGGTGCCGGGCAACATGGACACTTGCATGGGCGTGCCGGCCGGGACCTCGTTCACCGAGGTGAACGCGCCGAAACTCAAGTCGTCCACGGATATTGTGCTGCCAGCAACGCCATCAGCGGTGCTGGACATCACGGTCACCGTCGCGGTATCCGGGAAGTCGGTCGTGAACCACGCGATCTCGACGCTGAACGACGCCCAGGAAGACTGGCTGCCCGGGGGGATCGACAGCATGCCACCGCCCACGGATATCTGCTGCCCCCCCGTCCATTTGGTGAACGAGGCCGCGATCATGCCACCATCACCCCCGGGGATGTTGTACTGGTATTTGCCGTTCAGCGCATCCGGTCGCGCGGTGTAGGGGAAGCCGGCCGCTGTCTGGCCTCCGGTGAAGATCAATCCGGGCAGTATCCCGACGCCGGGAAGATCGAGGGTGGTGACCTTGGCATAATACGTCCCCGCAGCTCCGGGAGAAGCCTGTTCGCAACTCAGCACGGCGCCAACAGGCCAGCTGATGACGTTCCAGGTGAGCCATCCGTCGGGGTCGTTGTATCCCATGCCGGATGGTGACCATTGCTCGAATCCGGCGTTCGGGATCTGGGCGCACAGCGCGGCCGGGAGGAACAGGCTGGCTGCAAGAGAAAGTAGGTGTGCTTTCATGGTGTGGTGGTTTTGACGCATCGAATATCCCCCAGATCCGGCCCGTCCGTACATGACGGAACGCATGGTCGTCAGGTACGGCTCCGGGCTACCTTCGCCATCTGGCCAACTTGGGGTGGCACCCTGGCGATCACCGCAAGACGCCGTTGGGACGGTGGCGCACCGGCCGGGTGAAGGGGATGGTCCGATCGCGGCCTTCACCAACGATCCCGTGAAGCGGCAGGCGGGCATACGGACCTTCTGATCTCATCTGCGGCAGTATTCCCCCCTGGCGCCGCAGGCGCTTCTGACGAAGCACTGCAAATGCAGGGACCGGGGATCACGCAGAGCCTTTCCGGTGAACCGGAATGAATGAATGCGAGCCGCAGATGGCGCAGATGGCGCAGATGAAATGCCAGATGCGGGCATTGTTCTTATGCGTTGATCGGCTACCAGCAGCACGGGCAGCTCGCACTCCGCGAACGGTAGTGAGCCCATCTGCGACATCTGCGGCATCTGCGGCAGTATTCCCCTTGGCGCCGCAGGCGCTACTGCGGCTGTCATTTCCTACCGATCTTCGCCACATGCAGTTGAAGAACTACACGTGCGGTCAATGGGTCAAGGGATCCGGCAAGCAAAGTGAACTGGTCGATGCAAGTACCGGTGACCTGGTAGCAACTACGTCCAGCGGCGGCCTCGACTTCGGCCACATGCTGAACTACGCCCGCACCATCGGCGGCCCGCCCCTGCGCAAGATGACCTTCCCCGAGCGCGGACGCATGCTCAAGGCCCTCGCCCTCTACCTGATGGAGCGCAAGGACAAGTACTACGAGATCAGCTACCGCACCGGCGCCACCAAGGCCGACAGCTGGGTGGACATCGAGGGCGGCATCGGCAACCTTTTTGCCAACGCCAGCTTGCGTAGGCAGTTGGGCAACATGCCCTTCTACGTGGACGGCGACGTGGTGAAGACCAGCAAGCAGGGCACCTTCATCGGTCACCACATCATGGTGCCCAAGGAGGGCGTGGCCGTACACATCAACGCCTTCAACTTCCCCATCTGGGGCATGCTGGAGAAGGTGGCCGTGAACTGGATGGCCGGCGTGCCCGCCGTGGTGAAGCCCGCCACCGTCACCAGCTACCTCACCGAGGCCATGGTGAAGGACATCGTGGCCAGCGGTATCGTGCCTGAGGGCGCGATCCAACTCATCTGCGGCAGTGCCGATGGCCTGCTCGACCACGTCATCAGCCAGGACGTGGTCACCTTCACCGGCAGCGCCAGCACCGGCCGCATGCTGAAGCGCCACCCGCGCATCGTGGACGAGAGCGTGCCCTTCAACATGGAAGCCGACAGCCTCAACGCCATCGTGCTCGGCCCCGACGCCGTGCCCGGCACCGAGGAGTTCGACCTATTCATCAAGGAAGTGGGCAAGGAGATGACACTGAAGTGCGGCCAGCGCTGCACCGGCGCGCGCCGCATCATGGTCCCCCAGAACGTGCTGGAGGATGTGCAGATCGCCATCGGCAAGCGCCTGGGCGGCACCGTGATCGGCGACCCGCGTGTGGAAGGCGTGCGCATGGGCGCCCTCGCCGGACAGACGCAACGCAACGAGGTGAAGCGCGCGCTGGACGAACTGCTCAAAGGCTCGCAGATCGTCTACGGCAGCGCCGACAGCGTGGAGGTGAAAGGCGCCGACGCCAGCAAGGGCGCCTTCATGAGCCCCATCCTGCTGCTCAACGCCGATCCCTGGAAGAACCAGCAGAGCCACAACGTGGAGGCCTTCGGTCCGGTGAGCACGCTGATGCCCTACACCGACATCGACGATGCCGTGGCCCTGACCAAGCTCGGCAAGGGCAGCCTCTGCGCCAGCATCGCCACCTACGATGAAACCGTGGCGCAGCAATTCGTGTGGGGAGCAGCCAGCCACCACGGCCGCATGCTCATCCTCAACCGCGAGATGGCCAAGGAGAACACCGGCCACGGCAGTCCGCTGGCCACGCTGGTACACGGCGGCCCCGGTCGCGCGGGCGGCGGCGAAGAGATGGGCGGCAAGCGCGGCGTGATGCACTACCTGCAGCGCACCGCCATCCAGGGCCACCCCAGCATGATCACCGCCATCACGCAGCAATACCAGCAGGGCGCGCGCTATCGCATCAGCGAGAAGCACCCCTTCCGCCTGCACTTCGAGGAGCTGAACATCGGCGACACACTCCTCTCCGAGAAGCACCTGGTGACGCTGCAGAACATCGAGGACTTCGCCGAGCTGAGCGGCGACCGCTTCTACGCGCACATGGACGCCAACAGCCTCGAGGGCACCCCCTTCACCGGCCGCGTGGCGCACGGCTACTTCATCCTCTCGCGTGCGGCGGGCCTCTTCGTGGACCCGCCAAAAGGGCCCGTGCTCCTCAACTACGGCATCGAGGAGTGCCGCTTCCTGAAGCCGGTGTACCCGGGCTCCACCATCCAGGTGAAGTTCACCTGCCGCGAGAAGCTGGATCAGGAGAAGCGGCCGAAGACCGCCGACTCACCTAAAGGCGCGGATGTGGCAAGAGGAATAGTCAAATGGCTGGTCGACGTGATAGACGAGACCGGAGAAACTGTTGCACTCGCCACCATTCTCACCATGGTGAAAAAGCTCGACCAGGCATGATGCCGCTTAGAGCCTGCCCCGGGCCCCGACCCGGGGTGAAATGGCTGGTGGACGTGGTGGATGAAACGGGCGAGACCGTGGCGCTGGCGACGATCTTGACGATGGTGAAGAAGCTCGATCAGAACTGACCGCTTTTCATCGGGCACAGTCCTTCGCCGTATCTTTCATGCATGGAACGCACCATGCGCATCACCACGCTGAAGGACCAGCCCAAGGACCGCGCCTATTGGGCCACCCAGCCGCCTGAGGCGCGTCTGGCCGCCATCGAGTTCCTTCGCCAACAGTACATGGGGCCCACACATGCTGAGCAGAGACTTCAGAGAATTTGTCGCGTTGCTCAAAAAGCATGAGGCGGAGTACATGATCGTCGGCGGCTATGCCGTCGGCGTGCATGGCTACCCGCGCTACACCGGCGACCTCGACATCTGGCTCAACCCCACTGTACCCAACGCGGAGCGCGTACTGCGGGCCATCACCGATTTCGGTTTCGGATCCTTCCAACTCACGGTGGCCGACCTCACCAAGGAGGGTAACGTCATCCAGTTCGGCCAGCCCCCCTTGCGTATAGATCTACTTACCGCCATCGACGGCGTGACCTTCGATGCGTGCTACGCCAACCGGAAGGAGGTGACCTTCGATGGACTGGCCATGAACTTCATCGGCTACCATGACCTGGTGACGAACAAGAGGGCCACCGGCCGCCACCGCGATCTGGACGATGTGGAGAACATGCAACCTGACTGATGGTTACACCAACGGCCGCCGACCCACCCAAGTGAGCCGATCCCGCTGTGGCGGGACAAGTTGTGGCGCGGGTGATCGTGAAGTGGCTGGTGGATCCCGCCAATGCGGGACAGGTTGTGGTGGATGAAACGGGCGAGACCGTGGCGCTGGCGACGATCTTGCGATCACGGAAGTTGGATCAGAACGGATGACGAGAAGCGCTCAGCATTGGGATGATCGGGGCGTGCCCCGGCTCAAATGCAGCCGGGTCGCGTGCTCCGCTGTAGCCGGCTTGTCAGGGCCAGCACCCACGGCGCTGCGGGTCCTCCTACGTCGGCCTCCTCGCTGCTCGTGGCTACAAGGCCCTTCCTGCGCCGGGCTGCCGCTGCGCCCGCTCACGCAGGAACCATACTCGTGTGATGCGATCGATTGAAGCTCATTCTGCGCTAAACTCGCTTATGAGATAAGCTCCTCAATCCATGAAGCGCGCAGTGTTGTTCGTCGATGTGCTGGGTGTCCAAAAGATGTGGCGCTCCGGAGGTGCGGTTGCGGTGAAGGAACGCATTGAAGAATTCAACACGTTCGTAACGAAGCAGCTCCCGTATCTCCCGGACTACGTCCATCGGGACGCGGAGTTTACCGTTATGCTCGGTGGTGATAGTGTGGCCATACTCTGTCAAGATGTTGTTCAAGCCGTTGAAATTGGCATCCATCTTTTTGAGCAGGCATTTTACTCGAGTGCGTCGACCCGTTTTCCCTTTTGGCTACGAGGTGCAATCTCCGAATGGAACAACCAGTACTCTCCGATTTCCGCAGCGCCAATCTTTTCAAAGGGTGTGCAAGTTGGAAAGGTGGAAACGATGGAGGACGACTACCTGCGGGTTCTTGCACTAGAGAAGTCTGGATATAGAGGGATGCGCATCATTATTGAACGAGGTCTTGGGCGCCAAGCGAATGAGGAGTTCACACGGTTGTGGAGCGACTTCAAACGGCCACTGTATCTAATCACTCAGTTACGTGAGATGGTCTATCCTCCAGGGGGAGAGTACTCGGATGTCCTGTGGATGGCCAATGATGAATTGAAGTACGGTCATTTCAAAGGAATTATGGCCCAACGATTCAAGGCTTCGGTTAAGGACTCAGACGAGATGATGCAGGCCGCCTGGACCAGAGCGACGTTCGACATGGTTGACTCGCTTGTCTGGAGTTGTAAAACCTATACCATCGCTACCTCAGACCCCAATGCCCCACCACCGGATGCACCAGAGCCCACTAGACCCACAAGTCCAGTTGAATCGCCGGATCGAGCGAAAACAGGTCAAGCTGCCGTGGGAATAGACCTTCCAAACAGGGAACAGACGCCACCACCGCCCACAGACTCCGAAACGTTAGCCCTCTTGATACAAGCTGTCACTAGCTCCGCGAAGGCCGACGGATGGTCCTTCTTAGGGCAAGTTGGGCATGAACTCAGAAAGGTCAATCCCGAGTTCGATCACAAGACCCACGGCTTCGAGAAATTCATTGTTATGATGAAAGCCTACTGGCAGTACTTCGACTTCAAGGAGATTCATGACCCAACCGGCCCGATTCACGACTACGTCAAGGTAAAGGATGCACCGTCATCACAGTTCGAGCCACGAGTTGATCCTGGACTCACGGGTCATATGTAATACTTGAACTGCCGCACGTCGGTCTTTCTCCAAGCGGTTGCCGTGAGCACGTTGCCTATGATCCCAGAGAAGCTCAAAGTCACCGGCTTGCCGTCCGCGTGAACGCAAGCATTGTAATTCAGCTTGGTCAGGTCCATGATGTCCTTGAGGACGGTCTCAATGTCCGCTGTGCCCTTGCTGATCTTAACGGAAAGGAGGTTAGGTATCTCCAGATTAAGTGCGGTCGAGAGGCGCGGTACGAATCCTCTTGTATTCAGAAAAGCCTCACGGTCATTGATGATCCATGCTGTTCCTCTCAGCAATCCATAATGACTTGCTTGGCCTTCCGCCACCCTCATCATCTTCAGAGGTGCGCTATCCTTGATCACCACACCAACCAGCTTGGTCTTGGCTCGAAGTTCTTCGCGTGCTTCCTCAAATCCATCCCATTCTTTGTCATCGAATTCAGCCTTTCCGTGAATGAACAGCTCAGTAGGATAATCTTGCCACTTGTCGAAGTAGTCGCTTAGCGCCAATGCGACCATATCTCGGGCCGACTTTCTGTCCAAGTGGAATTCGTTCGGACGTGTCTCCCAGAGACCGATGTTTCCTTGAAAGACGGCTCCATCGCCATCCTTCAGGAACATCTGCGCGGCACTGGCTACAATAGAATTCTCCTTGTCCTTTAACTTCTTGTAGACCAGTCCCAGGTAACACACCCCATCGCGTGTGTTCGCCAAACGCCACGGAAGTGCGCCAAGCTTGTAGTGGAGCGTGGTGCTTATAGTCCACGCAATGTGAGCTTTCATGTTGGGAGCGGCAGGAGTGTTCTTGTACTTATCCCTGAACTCCAACGTCGGTTCCAAGATCAACTGAGCTGGTGCAGGAATCTTCTCTTCGATCATCCTCGCCTTGAACAGGTGGCGGAAGTCTTCGCTCGACTCAACGAAGCGTTCAACCTCCTCTAGGTACTCTTGATCCGCTGAGAACATGGGGACCTGGCCATGCTTACTATCCGCAATGAACTGTAGAGTACCCTTGCTTACCTGGGCACCCCATGATTCAACCCGGCATTGCTTCCAAACCGCTCGCGGAACAAGAACGAACCATATATCCACCGAGGCATCCTCTGAGCGGGTCTGTTTGACGATCTCTTTGACGAACAGGTCCACAACGGCACTGGTCCTTTTGCGATTGATTTTGTTGAACTTGAGCGTCTCGTAGATCTTCCGTTCACTCAACTCTATTGCTATTGTCGGATCGGGCAACCATCGAAGACCGAGGACGGCATGAAACCCGGGGAATGAGGGTCTCTGAACCTCGTCCGATTCAAAGGCCTTCTTCCCTTTGTTCCATTTCATGGACTTCATCGGTGCATTCATCGTAACGACGAACTTCTTGTAGGCCTCTATGCTCTTTGGCGTACCGATAACTCCAGCCTTGATGGTGTCACCAGATCTTGAGGCATAGGCTCCGTAAAGGATCAAGCCATCGCGCGGGTCACTGGTTATATTCCCTTGCCCGAACTCGAGTTGAGGCTCATTGATATGGATCGTCCTCCCAATCATCTACACAGGTTCAACGTAGCCGATTTGGGTGGCGATGGACAAAGGCTCCAAACTCATGTCATAGAAGCTGAAACCATCGATGTGTAGCTCAATTGAGTCGGCATCGGGACCCGTGCGGAGGGTATCGAGCAAGCCTAGAAAGAGGTTCAAGACCTTTCGATTGTACAGTTCGCCAGCGAATCCTCGGCGTAGCGCATGCTCAGTTGCATCGTCAACAGCATCACCCTCCTTGGTCTTGAACACTATATGGAAGGATAGTCGGTAGTGAGGTACGGGATGAAGTGAGGCCGAATGCGAGACTGCGAAGTACCAACGATATCCCTCTTTGATCCCGTTCAACTGTATGCTATGCTGTCCATATTTCGTGAGTGGCACGCGCACGGCGTCGTCGCCTGCGAACGGCACATAGTAGATCCGGCGTTTGTTGGATTGTTCGATGAACTCTAAACCTCGAAGCTTGAAATGATACCCCAACGTCTTGTTGAGGAGGGTCTTCAAGTAATTGCCCGGCTTTACAATCGTTCCAAAGTCCTCGTGGTTCAATGCCTGCGCGTGGAGCACATCTTCGGTCTTGAAAGAGAGGCTGCTGAGCAAAGGGACACCATTGATGCCCTCCCTGAGTGGCGCAAACGTCACTATATGGTCACCGTGTCGCCTGTAAGTGACTAGGTCCAAAGCGTTCCCTGTCGGCATCGAGTATGGCCGATGGACGTACAGCACTTCGGGAAGCGCGATCGGGTACCAGTTCGTGATGACTTGCTCGGGTGCTTCTGTCACTACGGTTCGTTGGCCAATAGCCTTGTGCCAAATGCTCAAGGGCGTTTGCGTGTCTTCAGCGTAGGCAATTCGCCGTTTCTCCTGAAGGTCCGTGACTAGGTCGATTAATCCATCGCCAAGTCGGTTATGAAAGTCAAAACCGTTCTGTCCCCGGTAATCCATCGGCCACTTGTGGTAGGGCAGGTCATCAAACTTTAATGGGACGATGAAGTTCTTGACGTTTACCGACGACGCAACATTCAGCTCCTTGCGCACACCTGACCTGTCGTCCGCTGCCTTCTCCGCGTATGTCCTCGTGGTTATCGGCAGGAATACGGCCGACTCGTTCTCAATCACGGGTTGGATGCGCGTGGTGAAAGTGTCACCGCCTGCCAAGTCGTCCAAGTCAACAAAGACCCTGTATCCAAGTGCTCGGAGCTTGGCCGCTAGCCAACCGGCATAGTAGTCATCCTCATGCGTTGCATGGGCAATGAAGATTGTCTGACGCTGCGTCTCTTCCGGCATGACCAATGGCCCGTTTCAACCTGACAACCAATCGTGACAGAAATTCCATCATCATGGCTTGCGTAAAGTAGGCAGCGAGAACCCTCGTTGATCCGAATCCACGCGTTGAGATTTCCACAGTCCCAGACAAACCCGAAGTAGATCCTACGGTTGCAGCAACGCACTCACAACCGATCCCACTTCGTCGCCACGCCCTTCGCCTTCTCTACCGGGTACTTAGCGGCGTTCTTAACCAGCTTCTGGCGCACGGCGGTTTCGAGGTCCACGCGCAGGTCGTGGGCCAGATAGGTGAGCAGGATGGCAATGTCGGCCATCTCCTCGGCCAGGGCATCGCGGTGCTCGGTGGCCAGGGTGGGCAGATCGGTATCCTTGGCCCATTGGGTGTGCTCCATCAGCTCGGCGGCTTCCAGGGCAATGCTGGTGCTCAGGGTCCGTAGGTTGTGGAACTGCTCCCAGTCGCGCTCCTTGCGGAAGGCCAGCAGTTCATCGCGCAATTGGTCGCTGATCATGGGCGGTAGAGTTTAGCCAACAAAGCGTTCGTTCAAATGCCAGCGCAGGAACTCGGGGTCGGGCTGCTGGCTGGTCAGCTTGGGGGTCACGGCCAGTTGCTTGTCATGTAGGCTGTAGTAGGCCTTGCCGTTGAAGTACTGTTCCCGGATTTGGTCGCTCACGCGCACCCGCAGCTCGGGCGTCACGGTCACCAGCCCAGCATCGAAGAGCTTGTGGAAATCAGACCGCAACAGCATCCCGTTCGTGATCTTGTGCGGCCCCTCCAACTCGTACGGCTTGATGTGCGCCGCCTCCAGCACTGGGAAGGTCGATTCGCCCGTGATGGCGCAACGCTTCCCGTAGGCTTCGCTCACCAGCACCCGGAAAGCACCCTGCCCCAAGCGGCTGCGCGTGAGGAAGAGTTCGCCGTAGCGCGGTCCGCCGTATTCCGCCGCCGGTTCGGCCACGAGGCTTTGGATGGCGGTGTTCTGCAATCGCGCTTGCACTTCGCTCCAGAGCCATGCGCCTTCGGTGGTCTCGGTGTCGTAGGTCTGCCCCTTCACAATGTTCGGCGACCAGTTGGGCATGGGTATCCAGTCCTTGCGTTCAAAGAAGAAGGGCTGCACGAGCACACTGCATCCGATCTCCAGCACGCTGCGCTCCCCGGTGGATAGCCGCCGGATGCGCTTCTCCACTTCCATGTAAGTGGCTGCTCCGTTCTTCTCGCCAAAGGCCTCCCACGCCATGTTCAGCGGCAGCTTCGAGAAGCTCACGAAGTAGCCGCCGCCCGCGATGTGGTTGAACGGCCGCTTCAGCTTGAACAGGAAAGGTGTGCCTGCGGGCAGGGTGGTGAAGGGCGGCAGACCGCTCGGCTGCCAGAAGTTCACCTCATCGAAGCCGCGCTCGGAGAGGAAAGAGAACCAATCGTTGTCGGTGACGCCGGCCCAGAGCTTCATGCGGCGTGAAACTAAAACGTAGGTGGACGTTCAAGGGTGGCTCTTGTACCTTTGCGAGTATGAACGCCAACCCCGAACTGCTCAAGCGCATCACGGTGGATGACCGCATCTGCAACGGCAAGCCGGTGATCCGGGGCATGCGCATCACGGCCCAGACCGTGCTGGAGTTCCTGATGGCGGGAACGCCCGAGGACGAGGTGCTGAAGCAATACCCGATGCTCGAAGCGGCGGACCTTGAAGCCTGTCGGAAGTTCATTACGAAGTAATCAGAACCGATCCCCAAGCGATGTCACAACTCACCTACCGCGTATTGCTGACCCGCGAACCTACAGGCGGGTTCACTGTGAACGTGCCTGCCTTGCCGGGCTGTGTCACGTTCGGTGAGAACATCGAGCACGCTTTGGAGATGGCACGTGAGGCCATAGCGTTGTATGTGGAAACCTTGCAAGCCGAAGGGGATCCCGTGCCGGACGACAGCCAGACCTTCGAGTATTCGCTGGTACTCGCATCCTGATCGGCGATGACCAAGGCGCCATCGCTCACGCCGGACGAACTCATCCGCCTGTTGAAGAAGCATGGCTATGAATTGATGCGCACCAAGGGCTCGCACCAGATCTTCAAGAACCGCGCGAACGGCAAGATGACCATCGTGCCGATGCACAAGCGCGACCTGCCCAAGGGTACCATGCTGGCGATATTGAAGCAGGCGGGCATTGACAAGGAGGAGTTGCTCTGAACTCCCCTATTGCCCTCGTCAGCCAACCCCAGGTACTCCATCACCCGGCCGCAGTCCGCCCGCACTACCTCCGGAGCAAGCGTAGCATGAGCTTCCACGCCACGAGGTCGGAGACCTTTCCGGGACACACGTTCTTCGACGCCTCCCGGTCGTAGTGCCTGCCTGCCATTTCCGCAACAAGGGCTTGCTCGCGCGGGCACGATGGATGCGCTCCGTGCTCCGCCAATGCGCTTCGCGACGGCGCTATCGGTGTTCAACGACCTTGCACGGATCTTCTGGTAACGCGCCGATGTAACGCCAGCCGTTCGATCGATGAACGAAAGGGGCTCCTTCGGATCCGTGTCCATGAGATGATCCTTCTGCCTGGTCCATTCACATGATCCGTTCCCGTCCGCGCTACGATCCTTGCCCTCACTTCCCAACTTTGCCCCATGGACGACCCGACCCCGGCCTGCCGTGCAAGGGAGATGCGTCGAAGCGTGGAGCTGCTGGGCCCGCTCCTTTTCGCCTACTTGCTTTCCGCACCGGTGATCGCCGGTGCGCAGGACAGCCTGCGCACGCGGCATTCCTCCATCGCGCTCCTCACGCGCTTCTCCCAGGTGAAGGACGTGTACAACTACGGGCTGGCCTTCGCCGGCGGCGACCTGGGCGTGGACTACCGCACCCGCTTCGCGCAGGGGAACCGGCAGTGGACCTATGAGCCGCGCCTGGTGCTGGGCGTGCTGAACGATGCGCGGGCCGGCATCGCAGCGCACTTCCAGCTCCGTCCGGTGGACCTGTGCCATGCCTGGCGCCTGGGCAACGACGGTCCGCTGATGCTGGGTCCCTACGCCGCGGCCAACTACGCCTGGCAGCTCTATCCCAAGTTGCAGAGCGGGCACATGTTCTGGTATTCGTCCCTGGAACTGGGCGTGCGGCTCTTCGCCAGGGCCAAGGTCCGGGACAGGGTGCTCGATTGTCGCTTCTCCTCCGCCTTGCTCGGCTGGGCCTCACGGCCGTCGCATACCACGGAGGAGTACTGGTACGCGCTCCGCTTCCGCGACTGGGTGCGCAACCCGCACACGGACCTGGTCTTCGGCGGTCCCACGGTCTTCCAGCACATCGGCGCGGAGGTCGCCCTGCTGCCGCGCGAGGAAGGGCGCCTTGCGCTGGCCTACGCCTTCGAGTACTGGGGCTATTCCCTGTTCCCGGGGATCAAGAGCCTTTCACACGCCATCCACCTGCGCTGGCCGGTGGGCGGAAAACGGACCGGATCATGAAGCAGCTCCTCCCGATCGTGTGCGCCGCCGTCCTGGCCTGTGGCTGCCTGAAGGACGATGCGCTGAACCGGCCCTTCACCACCTACGCTCCGGTGGGGATCGGCGACGGCCACGTGCTTTCCGACCCGGCGAGCGAAGGCATCGACCCGGACGCGCTGTGGAACATCTACCAGGACGCGTACAACGACGCTGCACTCTGGCCGATGCGCAGCCTGCTGGTGTTCCGCAACGGCCGGCTGGTGGCGGAGGCCTACCCGAAGGACCCTGATGACATCACCACGCGCCACCTCATCTGGTCGGCCACCAAGCAGTTCACCGGCGTGCTCTCCGGCATCGCGCTGGAAGAGGGGATCCTCCAGGACATCGACGACCCGATCTCGATGTACTTCACCACGGAACTCGACGGCCACGGCGACAAGGCGGGCATCACCCTGCGCCACCTGCTGAACATGCGCTCGGGCATCGCCTATGAGAACGACGGCATCGGCGGCGATACCGATGAGATCCTGCGGCAGAAGCCCGGCAACATCACCGACCACATCCTCTCGCTGGACATGGCGGCCGCGCCCGGGGACCTGTTCAAGTACAAGGACGGCGACCCGCAGTTGCTGGCGAGCGTGCTGCAGAAGACGCTGGGACGGCCCATGGACGAATGGGCGCGCGAGGTGCTGCTGGCGCGCATCGGCATCACCAACCTGAACTGGGTGCGCTACAAGGACGGCACCACCCTGGGCGGCTTCGGCATCGAGACCACCCCGCGCGAGATGGCGAAGCTGGCCCTGTGCGTGGCCGACAGCGGCCGCTGGAACGGGCAGCAGGTGGTGCCCGAAGCCTGGATCGCGGACATGCTGACCGCGCACGGGACCACGTCCAGCGGCTACGGCTTCGGCCACCAGTGGTGGATCGACACGCAGCGCGGCATCCCCTTCATGTCGGGCCACGGCGGCCAGTTCGCCTTCATCGTGCCGTACAAGCGCCTGCTGGTGGTGATGACGGCCTTCCCCAACACGCAGGACGCGCACCAGATCTCCGCCACGGAGGCGTTGACCGTGGTGGACCGCATCATTGCGGCGTGCGATTGAGCAGGGGGGGGGGGACTGGTCGCGTGGCACGATCGATCGCCAGTACTGGTACCCATGCACCCCCGATCCTCCGAAGGATCTCCCGTCCTCCATTTCCCGATACCATGAAGCAACAAGGCCCCCCGTTCCCGGAGGGCCTTGCGCTTCGTGCTCCGCTGATCAGTGCGGCACGGCGGCCGTTGGCTCCGCACTGGGGCGGGCGTTCGTCCGTGCATGACGCGCATCACGTGCCGGTGCGGTGCTGCTGCCGGGGCAGACGCAGCCGGGGCGCGTGGGGCAGTCCACCGATGCTGGAGCGCTCACCGCTGCGGTGGCTTCCAGATCGGCGCCCGCCTCATTGATGGCGGCGGTGATCGCCTCCACCGAGAGCGGATCGTCAGTGGCCAAAGCGCACAACGGCGCGCAGATCGGCCATTCCTCCGGCGTGCAGCAGCCGGGGTCGCATTGGGCGTTCGAAACGGTGTTGATGAGGATGGCCAGCAAGGCCATCAGGATCGTTCTCATGTGTTCGGTTCGTGTTGATGGGTGTGTGTTTCCAGGAAGGGATCGCGGCCGGCATCCGGCGGGCGCCAGACGGATGCGGTGTAGGACGATGTGGCCGGCGGACCATCGACATGCCGCAGGATGCTGACGGTGCGATCGGGTGCGAGGAGCCGCAAGCGGCCCACGGGCAGCGCGAAAACGAAGGCCATGTGCACCACGCCCGGACAGCAGGGAGCGGGCGCTTCGCCAACAGGAGCTCGATCGGCCTGCTGCTCCACGCCGGCCACGCAACAGGATCCCGCATCGCAGGCTTCCGGACCGTTCGGCAGTCCGGTATTCGGACCGTGCATCAGCTCCGGTGCATACCGCACGGACATGACCATGGCCGCGCCCAGCACCGTGGCGATGGTGCGCGATGCGAGGACGCTCATGGTCCGCCGTTCGGCTTCGCTGTGCCACATCCACTTCCGGCACTGCAGTCGCAGGCATCGCCGCAACGGTCATCGACCACATTGCCATAGGCATCGGCCGTGTAGTGGCAGCGTTCGCGGAAGAGCTCCTCCAACTGGACGCGTGCCCGCTGGATGCGCGACTTGGCGCCGGTGTAGGAGATGCCGAGCTGCTCGGCGATGGCCTGCTGCGGCAGTTCCCCCTTCAGCTCCAGCTCCAGCGCCTGGCCGTATTTGACATCCAGCTCGCGGAGCATGTGGGGCAGGCAGCGCACGTAGCGCTCGTTCAGCACCGGCTCGTCGTGCTCCTCGGCCACATCGTCCAAGGCCGCGCGCGGTCGCTGCTTCTTGAAGTGGTCCGCCACGGTGTTGCCCGCGATGCGGTAGAGCCAGCCCACCAGCTTGTCCGCGTCGGTCACCGTGTCCTGCTTCAGCAGGGCTTTCAGGTAGGTGTCCTGCAACAGGTCCTTGGCCAGTTCATCATCGCGGGTGCGGTTGCGGATGAAGGCGTACAGTTCGCGGTGGAAGCGGCGCATGGCACCGAGCAGCGCGGCACCGGCCTGCTCCGGGGAGGCATTCCCGGGCGGGCCGGCGCCCACGTGCGCCTTGGTATGGTCGCGTGCCGTGCTCAATTCAGTGACAGGCCAAGGTCGGTGAGCGGTGGAGCGAAGTTCTCATACGCGATCTCGAAATGGACCTTGTCGCCGATCTTTTCGATCACGCCCATCTTCCGCACCGTCTCCTGGTAGGTGGCGTAACACAGCAGGGCGCGCTTCATGGCGTCCACGTCCTCGGCGGCCAGGGGCACCACGCAGTCGATCAGCTCGGCCTCGGTCAACTTCAGGCGTGGCCAGCCATCCGGCAGTATGGACGGCGCGCCGCTGTCGGGCATGGTGAAGTAGGCGAGCCGCTTGAGGTAGCTGTGGCCCTGGTCGCGCAGGTCCAGGAAGACGCGGTTCACCACGGCATGGGTCACCAGGTGGTCGTGGAAGCCGCTGCCACCGTGCACTGGGTAGGTGACCAACACCTGCGGCCTCACCTGCGTGATGTGCTCCGCGACGATATGCTCCAGCATGCGCGGGTCCAGTTCCTTCAGGCCGCTGTCCGGATGGTCGAGCACGGTCATGCTGGAGAGTCCGAGCACGCGTGCGACGTCCTGCATCTCGTTGTAGCGCACGGCGCCCATTTCTTCCACACCCAGCCCGAGCTTGATGCGGGCCTGGGTGGCGCCCCCGCGTGTGAGGGTGAGCAGGTGTACTTCATGCCCGGCGCGCACTTGCTGGTGGATGGCCCCGGCGGGCCCGAACGATTCGTCATCCGGATGCGGGAAGATGTAGAGGTAGCGCAATGGAGCGGCCATGGTTCAGCAGCAGCGTTGGGTGGCGCAGCAGTCGGAGGTGGAGCCACCGCAGCAGGAGTTGGCGGGTGCGCAACAGTGCTGCGTGGAAGTGGTCGCGCAGCAGCTGTTCTGAGGCGTGGCGCAGCATTGGCCGGTGGTGTCACCGTTGCAGCAGTTGGGTGGGCAGATGTTCTTGGTTTCCATGTGTTGATCGGTTTTCACTTGTATGGACGACGGGCCTTCCCGAAAGACGCAAATGGTACGGCGCCCTCCCAATGGCATCGGCCCTGTGCAGGTCGGTCAGGAGATCCGATCCGCGGCGTTGTGATGAATGGCGTTCACACCGGCCACCGGCGCACCGACCTTTGCGTGGCCGATGTTCAACTTCCTCGATGACATCATCGCCGACCCCGGCTTCTACCGCCAGCTGCGTTACGACGACGAACTGGTGACGGAGTACAACTGCCCCATCGGCGAGAAGCTGCAGGACCTCTGGAGCCACCAGAGCTATTTCGTCTTCGTGCTCGATGGCCGCAAGGTGTGGCACACCGCCGATGGCGCGGTGGACCTGCACGCCGGCGAGGCGGCCTTCGTGCGGAAGGGCGCGGGCATCGTGGAGCAGGACTTCGCGCGGCCCTTCTGCGTGGTGATCTTCTTCGTGTCGGACGAATTCATCTGCGAGACGGTGCGCAGCATGGGTCCGATGGAACGCAGACCGCCGCAGCACACACCGGCCATGGTGCGGCTGAACAAGGGCGCCGTGCTCGACGGCTTCGTGCAGAGCATGCTGCCGCACTTCCGGCAGGGGCTGCCGGTACACCCGGAGCTGCTGCGCCTGAAGTTCCGCGAACTGTTGCTGGCGGTGATGGCCGACGCGGGCAACGCGCAGCTGCTGTCCTACTTCTGCTCCCTGCTGCACGACCCCGTGCACGAGCGCGTGCGCCGCGTGATGGAGGACAACTACCGGTTCAACCTGCAGCTGGAGGACTTCGCGCGTCTGAGCGGGCGCAGCCTCTCGGCCTTCAAGCGCGATTTCCAGGAGATCTACGGCATGCCGCCCGGCCGCTGGCTGCGTGATCGGCGTCTGGAGCGCGCACGCACCATGCTCCGCGCCGGCGACCTGCAGGTGAGCGAGGTGGCCTTCCAGTGCGGCTTCGAGAACCTCTCGCACTTCAGCCGCGCCTTCAAGGAGCACTTCGGCCACGCGCCCGCCGCGCTCCGCGAAGCGAAGGCCTGAACCGCACAGCACGATCGTTGGGCCGCTGGGAAAAACAGCCGGGGTGATGGTGACGGGACCTTTGTCCCCACCAAACACAACGACCATGGAAACGATGAAAGCCCCCGTGAACACCGCCTTCAGCGGCAGCATCCCACGGCAGTACGACGCCCATCTGGGCCCGATGTTCTTCGAACCCTTCGCCGAGCTGCTCGCCGGCCGCATCGCCACGCTGGCGCCCGACCGCGTGCTGGAACTGGCCGCCGGCACCGGCCGCCTCACGCGCCACCTGGTGGACCGCCTGGCCGATCACGCCCGCATCGTGGCCACCGACGTGAACCCCGCCATGCTGGAGTTCGCGCAGAAGACCATCACCGCCCCGCGCGTGGAGTGGAACGTGGTGGACGCCGTGGACCTGCCCTATGCCGATGCCAGCTTCGACCTGGTGGTCGCGCAGTTCGGCGTGATGTTCTACAGCGATCGTGTGAAGGCCTACCGAGAAGCCTTGCGCGTGCTGAAGCCCGGCGGCCGCATGATCCTCACCGCGTGGAACGCGCTTCAGGAGAACCCTGCCGCGCGGTACGCCAACGAGGTGGCCCATGACTTCTTCCCCGTGGACACGCCGAACTTCTACACGGTGCCCTTCGCCTACCACGACCGCGAACTGATCCGCGAGGAACTGCTCACCGGCGGCTTCGCACGGGTGAAGCTGGAACTGGCCACGCCCACCGGCCAGGCGGCCAGTGCGCAGGACGCCGCCACCGGGCTGCTGGAAGGTTCGCCCATCCACACCGCCATCATGGAGCGCGACGCGAAGGCGCTGCCCGCGATGAAGGAGTTGCTGGCCGCATTGCTCACCGCCGAGTTCGGCACCGGGGCGCTCCAGGTGCCGCTGAGCGCCTGGGTGGTGGAGGCGGTGAAAGATTGAGCGATCCGCCGAGATCACCGATCGAAAGGGATCCCGGGGGCGGACATCGTCCCCGGGATCCGTGCGTTAGGGCGTACCGCCATGATCGCATGCGGATGACGGTGGACCGGGCGTGCTGCACTACGGCGTTCCGTGCAGGAAGAAGGTCTTCTGGAACCGCCCATCCGTGATCGCTCCCTTGTCCCGCAGCGCGCGGTGCCCATTCTTCATCTGCTCCAAGCTACCGCCGGTGAAAGGGATCACCAGAGGGATACACAGGCGGTACCACCGGCATTCCCGCCTGCTCCTGAAAGAACGCGATCAGTTCCGCCAGCAACGCTTCGTAGAGTTTCGCCTGCTCATGCAGGAGCGGCACATCGGGCACATTGAAGCGCCCCTGCCCAGCCTGCCGGATGAAGTACGCGCTGGTGTAGCTCTCGTGCGCGAACGGTTCCTTGGGGTCGAGGTAGCGTAGATCGCCGCGCACGCCTTGGAACAGCGGGAACGGCGGCTCGCCTTCGGTATCGGCCACCATTAGGATGGGCATCGGGTACGTGTGCGTGGTGATGGCCTCCAGAACGGTTGGCCACTTGTCGCGCACTTCGGCGGTGTCGGTCTTCCATTCCATGGTGGTCTCCAGGCTCACGAAGGCATCGGCGAGGCCGGGTTCATGCAGTGTGCACCAGCCTTCCTGCGCGCCCCAGCTGTGGCCGATGTAGAAGACCTTGCCGCCGCTGTTGAGCTGCCGCGCGAAGTGGAGCATGGTGCGGATGGAACCGCGGTCCGGCGCCCACACGAGCGGGGTGCCGTACTGGGCGTTCTCCAAGGGCCAGTGGAAGTTGCACGAGAGGAAGATGAAACCGTTCTCCGCGAAATGCTCGGCCATCCACACGTTCTCGTCGCTGAGGCCCTGTGCGCCGTGGTGGTAGACGACCACAGGCCGATCGGTGTTGCGCGGGAATGGCGCACGGCGGGCGTGGGTGGAGAGCGCGAAGAGGCTGTCCTTCACCTGCGCTTCGGTGAAGGGCGCGTAGTCGATGGGCTCGTCGCCGTCGATGGGATAGCGCAGGCAGTATTCGATGAAGGCGCTGTCCATGCGCAGCAGCAGTTCGTGGTACACGCGCTGCAATGCGGGATCCAGCGAAGGTGTGCGGAGTTGCTTGAAGGTCAAGGGCAGGGTGGCCGGTCGCTCATCCTCCGGGAACCAGGCCTGCACGAAGAGCGGTGCGGGGCCATCGTAGCCGAAGGCGGTGTAGTGCAGGCTGTCGTTGAAGAGGAGCGTGTCGGCGAAGGCGATGTGCCGGGGCGGCTGGCCTTGGAGCAGGCCGGACAGGCATACCCCCATCACAAAGACCGTGACGCGCATGGACGACAAGGTATCCGAAAAGAGGGACGATCTTCGCCGCGATGCTGGACACCCTCACCCTGGCCCGCCGCCTGAAATCCCTGCGCCGCACGGTGGAGATGCTGCGCACCGAGCTGCGGCACGGTCACCTGGACGAGGAGCTGATCGCGAACATCGACGCGCAGCTGGAGGACGGCATCGGCGGCGATCCGCGTAGCACGGAGTTGCGTGCTTTCGTGGACGCGCTGCGGGAGAGCACGTTGACACCCCGCGCGGAGCTGCTCGCCGACACGGTGCGCGCCTGCGACAAATTGAGCGACGCGATCGAAGGGGTGGTGGGCCGGTTGAGGTGAAAGCGGTCGGCTGGATCCGCTGTCCCTCAACGCCAAAGTGATTCTGTCCGCATGGTACCTGTGCCATGCTCCACGATCACCAGCAACGGCTCGGGCACCTTGTCCTCTTCGGGTGGCCGCGTGCCGTAGAACGCGGTCGATCCCTCGCCAGGCAGGATCTGCTGCAAGGCGAAGCGGTCGATGCCGGTGTCGGTCCTCCATAGCACCTTGCCTTCCAGGTCCACGCGTGCCAATATCGTGGTGCCTTTCAGGCCGGGTGCGGACGTGTAGACCATCAGCGCGCTGTCGGGATCGCGCAGGCGCAGCGGTTCAGCCGCATCGTGCGGACGGAGGAAGGCGGCATTGAAGTAGGCGGTGTCGCCCATGGGTTCCGTGGTGAGGATGGGGTGGCCCATGACGCCGGGCTCCGGGCTGAGTGTGCAGCGGTGGAAGCCGCGTTGCTGTTTCGCGCTCACCGCATCGCGCACACGCTTCAGCGAGAAGCCGGGCTTCAGATCGCGTGTGGCCTCTTCCGCGGAAAGCAACCCGAGCCAGGTGGTGGGGGAGGTGAAGAGACCCGCCGCGAGATGGTCCTCCACCTTCGGGCCGAAGGGCAGCGCATTGGTGCGCTTCGGTTCCGGCGGATCACGCAGTTCCGCGGGCGGCAGCAGCTTGAAGGTGCTGAGGTCCACGGCGCCCACGCCCGCCGCATCGAACCAGAGCGCGCGGCCATCGCTGCCGATCACCTTCGCCAGGGAGAAGGCATTGGGGCGCATGCCTTCCTTCAGCTTCACCAGTTGTGGCTTCGACCCATCGAGCGGCAAGATGAAGAGACTGATGGCGTAGGTGTCCTTGCTGTGGTCGCGGTTGGGCGAGGGGATGTAGGCCTCGAGCGTCTGGATGAGCACGGCGATGTGGCCGTCGGTGCGCACGGCATGGCCGATGGGCGTGCCGGGGCCGGGGTTGATGGAGAGCAGGTTCTTTCCCACGAAGACGATCATTGCCACGACGAGGGCGATCGCGCCCACGAGGAGGGCGAGCTTGAGGCGCAGGTCGCGGTAGCGCGCATACCAAGCGGCAGCCGCTTCGTTCGGGTCCCTTGCGGTGCTCATGGGGTGCTAGTGCGTGATGGTGATCCATCCTCCTTCCTCGTCGATCACCGCTTTGCAGCTGCTGGCCTTCTGGCGCACCACCTCGTCGCCCACGAAGCGCAGGATCTCCGCGCGCCGCTCCATGGCCCACGGATGCCCATGCCGCCACTCGCTGGCGCTGCCCATGTACACGATCGCCACGGCATCGCCCCCGCCGAACTCCCACCAACCCGTGATGCGGCCGCCTTCCGAGTCGTAGTACACCGAGCCCGAGCGCCCTTCTTCGGTGATGGTGACGGTGGCTTGACCCATGGGGCCGGTGGTTCCACGCGCACTACGACGCGCTGGTGTGCCGAAGATCGCGATCTTCACCGGCACACACACCGGATGTCCTGGAAGATCGCCCTGGTCGTCGCGCTGCTCACCGCGCTCGTCACCGCATTCGTCACGGCCTTCGTCGCGGACAAGGTCACGGGCATGCACGGCGTCAGCGACTTTGAGGGCAAACGTGGCATGGCGGTCGTCTTCCTGTTCATCCCGGCGGGCTTCATCGGCGGCTTCCTGCTGGGCCTGCTGGGTACCAAGTTGGTGGGCGCGGTGGAGTGGGCTCAGTTCTGGAAGGCGGCCGGCCTCTCGGTGCTCCTGGGCCAGGTGGCGCTTTTCGGCATCGCGGGCCTGAGCCTGCTCGGCATCCCACGCCCGCCGGAAGTACTGGGCGCTCCGCTCGCCATCGAGGTGGAGGTGATGGTGCCGCTGGAGCGCATCACCGACGGTGCTCGGGAGCCGGGCCGGATCCGCATGAGCCTCTACGCGGGCGACCAGGACAACCGCTCCGTGGCATTGGACACGGCGCGTTACCGCACAGCGGACGGCATGCTCATGGTGCCAGCACTTCTGCCGCTGAACAGCCGCTCGGCCACGCGCATCCTCAGCTTTCACATCGAAGAGCACACCTGGCTGGCCTTCGACTTTCCACTGCCGCCCACGCCGGACGCAAGCGATGCCTGGACCGAACCGGCGCCCTTGCGCGATGCACGCGTGGCGGGGTCGAATACGACCCTGTCTGATGTGCGGCTGCGGTACCGGGTGGTGATGTCGCCCGGGTCCGAATGAAAAGTCCTTATTTCTTCGCCTTGCGGAAGGCGTTCGGCGTGGTGCCTGTCCAATGCCGGAAGGCCCGCTGGAAGGAAGTGACCTCGGCGTAGCCCAGGCGCAGCGCGATATCGGTGAGGGTGAGGTCCGGGTTGCGCAGCAGGTTGCGCGCGATCTCCTCCTTGATGGTCTCGCCCAGTTCGCGGTAGGTGGTGCCCTCCTCCTTGAGCCTGCGTTGCATAGTGCGAGGGGTCATGTGCAAGGCATCGGCCACGGCTTCCAATGGCGGGAAGGTGACCTGCAGGTTGCGCAGCACGGTACGCCTCACCTGTTCGATGAAGGGCGCGTCACCGGCCTGTCGGCGCAGTTCGCCTTCCAGCAGGTCCTTCAGCATGGCATTGAGTCCGGGGTTGTAGCCCACCACCGGGGCGCGCAGATCGGCCAGTGAAAAGACGATGGTGTTGGACGCCGCACCGAACAATGGGCGGCAGCCCAGCACACGCTCATGTTCGCTGAGATCGGGCAGGCGCAGGTAGCGGTAGAGGACGCGCAGTGGACGCACCGGCCGACCGGCGAGCAGGTGGAACACGCGCAACAGCCCGGCATAGCCGATGTCCACGCTATGGCGGGCCGTCTCGGGCGATACATCGTTCCATACCTGGATCGGTTCGCAACCATAGTGCACATCGTCTCCTTTCACCTCCAGCGTGAAGGTGTACAGCCGCGTGAACGCGCGCGTGTAGTCCTGCATGCTGTGCAGTGCGCCAAGCAGGTCGGGGCTGCTTTCCATGAGGTGGCCGGTGAGGCCCAGCACGGTGGCCGAGGTGCGTTGACCCACGTGCAGGCCCAGCCAGGGATCGCCAGAGACATCGAGCGCGGCGTCCATCAACGCGCAGTTGCGCGCCAGGTCCAGGCGCAGGTCGGCGCGGTCCAGGTCGGCAGGGTCCAGGCCCGCCGCGCCGCAGATGGCCGCGATGCCCTGCGCATTGCCGCCCGCCGCCAGCACGATGTTGCGCAGGATGGGCATGGAGACCCAGAGCGCATCACCGCTGGCTTCCGATGGGGCTGGCGTGCCGCTGTTCATGCGCCGCCAAAATAGTCGTGCACAGCGCTTGGCGTGAAGTGCCAGCCGATCGTCGGGCCTTGACAGTGGCCATGGACCGGGCCGCCGGGAGTTTTGCCCCCATCAAACAACGACCACATGGAACGCGATCGGAACTACCTGCGCACCGTTGGCGGACTGGCGATCCTGGCCGGTCTGCTCGCGGCCGCCACGCTCATCGTCGGCGCCTTCGCCGTGGACCTCGACATGGAGGCCTTCAGCGACCCCGCGCGTACGCTGGACCACGCCCACAACCACCAGCTCGCCTACTGGTTCAACATCCTGGACCTATTCGGCTATTACCTGCTGATGATCCCCCTGGCGCTGCACCTGCACCGGCAGATGCGCTACCGCTCGCCCTGGGTGCCGCTGATCACGCTGGGTGGTGTGGCCTACGCGCTGATCGGCAGTGCGGGCGCCGCAGTGCTCGCTGCGGTATGGCCGGACCTGATGCGTGAGCACCTCACGGCATCGAGCGACGAGCAGATGATCCTCGCTGTGGCCTTCCGCACCGTGACCCTGGCCGTGACACAGGGCTTGTGGAACATCCTCGAAGTGCTGTTCGCCGCCGTGTGGTGGATCGGGCTCGGACTGTTATGGAAGCCCGGGCCGCGCGGCCTCAGCGTGCTTTCGCACATCACTGGTATCGCCTGTCTGCTGGATGGCGTGGGCAACATCCTCGGAATCGGCCTCCTCGCCGAACTGGGCCTGAACGTGTACCTGCTCATGGGCATCATCTGGCCCATCGCCGTGGGCATGCGCCTCATGCGCGAAGCGCGCGGCGGCGACCCATTGACCATCGACTGAACGCTTCCACCAACACCACCACAACGATGCGCACCTTCAAGAAGATCCTCATCTGGTCGGGCCTCATCCTCCTCTTCCTCACCATGCTGCTCTCGGCCACCGTGGCCCTGCGGCAGGACCTCCGCTACGAGGCGCCTTTCCCCGACATCCACGCCCGCATGGACAGCGCCACCATCGCCCGCGGCGCCTACCTGGTGCATGGGCCCGCCCATTGTACCGGCTGCCACACCGACAATGCGCATGAAGCCGCGCACCTCCGTGGCGAACCCGTCCCCCTGCACGGCGGCTTCGCCTTCCATCTGCCGGTGGGCACGCTGTACTCGAAGAACATCACCGGCGACAAGGAACACGGCATCGGATCGCTCACCGACGCGCAGATCGCGCGGAGCCTGCGCTACGGCGTGGGCCACGACGGGCGGGCCATCTTCGACTTCATGCCCTTCTACATGCTGAGCGACTCGGACCTCACGGCCATCATCAGCTACCTGCGCACGGTGCCCGCCGATCCCACGCCGGTGCCGGACCACGACCTGAACATGCTGGGTGCGGTGGTGAAGGCCTTCCTGGTGAAGCCCATGGGACCGTTGGACAAGCCGCGTCCGTCACAGATGAAGCCCGATACCACGGCCGCTTACGGCGACTACCTGGTGAACAGCGTGGCCAACTGCCGGGGCTGCCACACGGCGCGTGACCTCACCAACGGTGCCTTCATCGGACCCGACCTCGCAGGCTGGAAAGGCATGGCGGGCCATACGCCCGGCACCTTCTTCAACACGCCCAACCTCACGCCCGACCCGGAGACCGGCCATCTCTACAACTGGACCTTCGACACCTTCCGCAACCGTTTCCGCGCGGGGCCCACCTTCCCGGACAGCCCGATGCCATGGGCCAGTTTCGCCCGGATGAGCGACGACGACCTGAAGGCGATCTGGAACTACCTGCGCGACCTGAAGCCGGTGTACCACGAGACCGGGCCGATGAAGCCGCGGAGTTGACGGCACATGGACCCGCTCATCGGATGAACACGAATAGAATGCCCTGGTACACGGCGAAGGCCAGCCAGCCCGCCACGCGCGCCTTGCCGTTCGGGAGCCCGTGTACCAGCCGCGCCACCATGGGATACAGGATGGCGAAGGCCACCACATAGAGCAGCAGGTAAAGCCAGATGATGGCCAGCGTGGTGCTGGGGCGCACGATGGCCGCCATCCATTGCGCGGGGTCGATCGCGCCCATGATCAGCAGCAGGCCGATGATGGCATCGGGGATCAGTGTGCATAGCGTGGCCCATGCCGTGGTGGGGCCGATGAGCGCCACGGTGTCCTCGAAGCTGCCCGTGCCGCCCAGCCAGCGGGCCAGCAGGTGCATCACAGCGGCGGCCAGTAGGCCGGTGAGGAAGATGACCGGTGTGGTGAAGAGCGGCTCCCATGTGAAGTAGTTCTCCGTGGGGATGGCCAGCCAGGAGGGCATGCCGGGACCCACACCGCCCAGCGCCAGCAGCACGATGGCCAGGCTGTAGGCGATGCCGATGAGCAGCAGATCGCGCAGGCCCATGCGCAGGCGGCGCGGGTGGGCGAGACGGAGGCGCAGGAGCTGTTCCAGGTGGCGCATGGGGAGGGTGCTGACAAAGTTCGGCGCGAGCGCTTGGGCAAGGATCCCTTTGCCGACATTCGCTCGACCCTTGCCTCCATGCCCCGCATCTTCAACGCCATCCGCCAGCGGCTCCTGAAGGAGAGCCGCCTCACGCGTTACCTGGTCTACGCCGTGGGCGAGATCCTGCTGGTGGTGATCGGGATCCTCATCGCCTTGCAGGTGAATGGTTGGAACCAGGCCCGGCAGGCACGTGAGGCGGAGTGCACCGTGCTGCACAAACTGCTTGTGGACCTGCGCGCCAATGCGACACACTTCGAGCAGGAGCAACTGAAGATGGAACGTCAGAGGACGCATACACAGCTCCTGCTCGACATCATGCGAAGCGACCCGGCTCCAGAGGCGCTCGGCGCATTGGATACCCTGCTCTTCCAAGGCACGGAGGTGGTGATCCTGCAGCCGCAGCTGGAATACCTGCACAGCGTGCTGAACAACAAGATGGAGCTGATCGCGGACGACGAGGTACAGGAGCGGCTCACTCGATTCCCTGCGGTACACAACCGGTACAAGGCCGCCGAGGCCATCCTTCGCGGCATCACCACCAACCGGCTGCGCCCCCGCATGCAGGAGTACATCTACCTGCGCGGCCTGAACCCCGCCCACCAGGAGTTCCCCAGCGACCGGCGCGCCCTCCTCGCGGACCGCACCATCGCCAACATGCTCACGGACCGCTATTGGGAAATGGGCGATTGGTTCAAGGGGATGAAGGCCTTGCGCGAGGAGAACGAACTACTCATCGCCAGCATCGAGGCGTATCTGTCGCGCAGTTGCAAGAAATGATCGAGAGCCATGCTCCGCATCTTCAACGCCATCCGACAGCGGATGCTGACCCCGACCCATATGCCGTCCCTACGGGACTTTTGACCGAACAGTACCCATCCATTCAACCAAGATGACGTCCCTACGGGACTGAGCGAACATCCATGCCACGCATCTTCAACACCATCCGCCAGCGGCTCCTGAAGGAGAACCGCCTTACCCGCTACCTCGTCTATGCCGTGGGCGAGATCCTGCTGGTGGTGATCGGGATCCTGATCGCCTTGCAGGTGAACAACTACCGTGAGTCGCAGCATACGAAGGCACGGGAAAAGGTCTTCTTGCACGGTCTCCGTTCGGACCTGCGTCTGAACATCACGGAACTGGAGCGGAGCATCGACATGTACAGTACCGCCGTCCGTTCAGCGTCGATCATGATCGACTGTTTCGAGAGGAGGCACGAGCTCTCCCCGGATTCGTTCAGCTACCATACGATAAATGTCCTCTACAGGGAACCCTTCCATCGCAACAACAGCACGATGAAGGAACTGATCAGCTCGGGCAACTTGGGACTTCTTGCGGATGACAGCCTCAAGAACGAGCTGCTGCGTATGGAACTCGGGTACGACCGCATCGATTTCTTCCAGGATCACATCCGCCACGACTATGAGGAATATCTCTACAGCACATTCTTCCGCATCGGTGATATCGGACAGACCTTCAAGACCTATCTCGCCATGGCAACAGCGGGCGATCGAACCGGCACGACGCCCATGGCACCGGAAGTGATCGCGCTGCTGCTATCGGACCGGGCCTACAAGAACGGCTTCTCCCTCTGCGTGATCAACGGACAAGGCATCATCGCGCTTTTGCAGGACATGGTACTTTCAACTGAACAAGCGTTGGCCCGGATCGATGCGCAATTGAACAGATGACCCATGGCATGCATCTTCACCACCATCCTCCACCGAATGCTGATGCCACCCCCATGCCGTCCCTACGGGACCGATCGGACGGTCAGTTCTGAAGCTCTAACCACATGTCGTCCCTACGGGACTTAGAACACCTCCATGCCTCGCATCTTCAACGCCATCCGCCAGCGGCTCCTGAAGGAGAACCGCCTCACGCGTTACCTGGTCTATGCCGTGGGCGAGATCCTGCTGGTGGTGATCGGCATCCTCATCGCGTTGAGCATCAACAACGCCAGTGCGGAGAAGAAAACCCGCGGCAAGGAGCTGGCGCTGCTCCAGGAAATGCAGAAGAACCTGACGACCGACCTGCAGGATGTGCGTTACAATGTCACTGGGAACAAGGAACGGATCCGCGCCAACGAATCCGTCCTGAAAGCCCTTCAGGACAGGGCTGCACTGGACGACAGTCTGAAACATCACTTCGGGAACATCCTGGGCAACTACCAGATCAGCGAGAATACCGCCGCTTGGGAGAACCTGAAGTCCGTGGGCATCGACCTGATCTCCGATGACAGCCTCCGCAATGCCATATCAGCTCTGTACTCCACGAAGTACGCTTACGTGGAGAATGTCGAGAAAGGATTGGATGATGGCTATCAATGGGACCATGTCTATCCGCAAGTATTGGAACACCTGAACATGGAAGCCTTGTGGAAGGCGGCCATGCCTGTGGACCATGAGCGGCTCATGGATGACCGGAAGTTCCAAGAGGTGCTAAAGATGAACCTCTTCATCCGCCGATACATGCAAGGGCAGTACGAGATGATCGAGGGCGAGATCACGTCCATCCTGGAAATGCTCGACGCGCACGTGAAGCGCCTTGAAGACCGAATGTGAACGAACCACACCATGCCCCGCATCTTCAACGCCATCCGCCAGCGGCTCCTGAAGGAGAACCGCCTCACGCGTTACCTGCTCTATGCCGTGGGCGAGATCCTGCTGGTGGTGATCGGGATCTTGATCGCCTTGCAGATCAACAACTGGAACAACGAACGGGGCAACCGGGCGCGCGAGGTGAAATACCTCAACGGACTGAAGGCCGACCTGGCGATGGATCTGGGCAAACTGGCCGAGTTCATCACGGACAAGGAGCGGAAGACATCCTCCGGATCACTCCTGCTCAAGCAGGCACCACCCACAAGCGCGGCGGAGATCCGCTATGTGGACTCCCTGTCCTGGAACGTGTTCGTCTGGAAGACCTTCGTGCCCAGCACCAAGACCCTGAACGAGTTGATCGGATCGGGCAACCTCAGCTTCATCACCAACGACTCCATCAAGACCAGGGTCCTCGACCTGGCGCAGCGATACGAGGGCCTGGCCGTGCATACCGCGCACATGCGCCGGGAGTACGACATGTACCTCTATGACCGCGCGATGTTACTTGTGGAACAGGTCCCATTTCTGGATTGGGAGCGTACGCTCGCCACCAACAAGTTGGCCTTGAAGGTGGAGGACAGTGAAGCGCGACTGGCCACGCTGGGTCAACAATGGGCCACCTTGCTGCAGGACATGGCCTACCAGAACGGATTGAAGCTCGCGATCCTGAACAACAATGCGATGCTTCAGGACTGCATGGAGATGGTCCGCGAGATCGAAGGGACCATCGCCCTCATCGATAAGGAGATCCACGAAGCGCCATGATCAAATTCTTCCGCTCCATCCGCCAAAGCCTGCTGGCCCAGGGGCGCTTTACGCGTTACCTCACCTACGCCGTGGGCGAGATCCTGCTGGTGGTGATCGGTATCTTCCTGGCCCTGCAGCTGAACAACTGGAACGCCGAGCGGAAGCGCAGCGAGCAGGAGCTGGCGCTGCTGATCGAGATGCGGGAGAACCTGCTACGAGACCTGGAGGATTGCCGCGACAACATCATCACGCAGATGCGATTGGGACGAGCACAAGAGGTGGTCCTGAAACACCTGGAGGAGCGTACTCCCTTTCACGATTCGTTGCGTATCCACTATGGCAACCTGATGGGTTCCACCATGCTCACCATGAATACGTCGGCCTACGACAACCTGAAGAGCATCGGCTTCGACCTGATCCGCAACGACAGCCTGCGCAGTGCCATCACACGCCTGTACTCCGAACGCTACCGGTTCGTGGCGATGATCGAGATCGAACAGGACTTCCACCTCCAAAAGGTGGACATGGGGTCGCAGCTTTATGAGAAGGTGGTGATGGATACCATGTGGAAGAACGCGTATCCGGTCGATGTGGACGCCTTGATGAACGACAACAAGTTCAAGGGCGTGCTGCGCATGAACAAGTTCAACAAGGGCTTCATGGTAACGATATATGAAGGCGTCGAGCAACAGGTCCAGGAGCTCATCGCACAGATCGACAAGGAACTTGAACAGCGCCGCAAATGATCCGCTTCTTCCGCTCCATCCGCCAAAGCCTGCTGGCCCAAGGCCGCATCACACGCTACCTCACCTACGCCGTGGGCGAGATCCTGCTGGTGGTGATCGGGATCTTCCTGGCCCTGCAGCTGAACAACTGGAACGCGGAACGCAAGCGCGATCAGCAGGAGCTGGGGCTATTGGCCGAGATGCGGGAGAACCTGGCGATGGACCTGAAGGACTGTCGCTACAACATCGAGGCGAACCAGCGCTATGAACGCGGCAACCGCGCCGTGTTGAAGCACCTGACCGAGCGCACGCCTTTCCACGATTCCCTGCGTGTGCACTACGCCAACCTGTTCGGGAGCACCACGCTCACGGCCAACACCTCGGCATACGACAATCTGAAGAGCATCGGGATCGACCTGATCCGCAACGATAGCCTGCGCCGCAAGATGACCGCACTCTACTCGGAGCGCTACGACTACTTGAAGAACCTTGAGTTCGAGGCGGATGGAAGGATCCAGATGGACCATATTCTTCCGCAAGTACACGCCAAGGTGCTGGTGGATACCATGTGGGTGAGCGGCCAACCCTATGACGCGGTCGCCTTGATGGATGACCGGACCTTCCAGGGAGCGCTGCGCACCAACCTGTTCATACGGGAATGGATGGTGAAGATGTATGGCACCACCGAGAAGCGCATCACGAAGCTGATGGAGATGATCGACCGGGAATTGGAGGCACGGCGATAGAATGGTCGGCTCGCAGCCTCTGGTGGTCTACTCCTTCACCAACCTCACATTGTCCGCGCCGCCCCATGCATCGGTCACTTCCAAGATGAAGACGCCGGCCGGCAAGGACGATACATCCACGAACGATCCGTGCAGGTGGCCTTCCGCCATGGCTGCTCCGGAGACCGACCGGATGCGCCAGCGCACCGGGATGTGACCGTGCCATTCCACCTGGATCCGATCATGGGTCGGAACCGGGAATACCCGGATGGCTGGACCACGCAGAGGGAAGTCCGTGATCGCGGTGGGAAGTCCCTGCCCCAAACGCAAGGTGGAACCCCCGGTGACGTAGACATTGTTGTCCGTGCCCAGCGCGAAACCCTGCGCGTTGCCGCTGCCCGCCGTGATGTACCATGCCCCGCTGCCATCGCTGTTCACTTTGCAGACGCCCATATTGAAGAGGATGCCGGCGCACAGGTAGGCGTTGTCGTCGGCATCGAGCAGCATCTGGGCGTGCAGCAGGAAGATGTTCGGCCCATCGGCATCCGGGTTGGACCACAACTGGGTACCGCTCACATCGGCTTTGAGGAAGGCCGCGCCACCACCGCCACCGGCCGGGAAGCCACTCACCACCGGGCCGCCATCGCTCGCCACCTCCACGCGGTAGGCGGTGATGGCATAGGTGTTCTGCCACAACTCGGCTCCGGTGGGTGACAGTTTGCGGATCACGCTTCCGCCTTGCGTACCATGCACGCAATAGGTGTTGCCGGCCCCATCACCGGCCGCATCGCCGATCGTCTGGCTGGTCACACCGGGCAGGCTCCAGATGCTGTTGCCGTCGCGGTCGATCTTGGCGTAACCATTGAGGATCCCGGTGATGCTGCGTGCGCTGATCACCAGGTTGCTATCCGGTGTGAACTTGATGTTCACCGGGGCTCCGATCCCCACCGGATCGAACCAGGACCAGACCGGTGCGCCGTCAGGCCCGAGCTTCTTCACTTGGGTCACCATGCCGTTGGGCCCCATGCCCAGCCCGACCACATAGATGTTGTTGGCCATATCCACCAGGCATTTGCGCGTGGAGGAGCCATCGAAGTCGCTCTCGTACTCCACCCGCCACAGGAACTGCCCCTCGGGGCCGAACTTCATCACCAGGGCGTTCGCGTTCACCGGGTTGCTGAAGCCGCTCATCACCGTGCCGGCCACGATGGCGTTGCCCGCTTGGTCGGTGGCCACCCAGGTGGCGCGGTCGAAGCGCGTGCTGCTCGTTTGGTCGTAGGCGGCCTGCCAAAGCTCCGCACCATCGCTGTTCCGCTTGATCAGCGTGATATCGCCGCCGAGGTTGGCGTCGTAGTTGACGGTGAAGACGCTGTTGTCCTGGTCCAGCGCGATGGAGAGCCCTTGGACTGGTTGGTTCCAGTCCACGGTGACCTGGGCGAAGAGGGCGTGGCCGGTGTAGGACAGGACCAGGAGAAGCGATGCCTTTCGCATGGAGGTATCCAGTTGGTGTGGCTTGGGCAACGAAGGTGGAAACAGGCCGCTCGGGAGCCCATGACACCGATCAGCCCGGTTCGCGATACACACCGGCTTCCGCAATGATCGCCCACCCAGCGCGCGTTCCAACTGAAAGCTCTCCACCATGCTTCGTTCCAACCTGATCGCCGTGCTGGTCATTTCCGTGGCACAAGTCCTACCCGCCATGGACCGGATCCCGCTGGATGAGGTCCTGCGTCGTGGTGCCATCTCGCTACAGGTGACGGCCGCCGACGAAGCGACCGGCGGCGACGTGAAGGCCGTGGTGCGGAACACCTCCGGTGCCACGGTGCGCACCACCATTCCGGCGGGCTGGGTCTTCACCAGCATCGACGAAGGCGTGCAGGACCTGCTGGTGGTGCGGGAGGAGGTGCTGGACCTTTCAGCTGGCGCGTCACGCACGGTGGTCTGCCGCGCCCTGTGCACCCAAGGACCCTTGCGTGGGCCGCAGGAAGGCGAACCCTATCGGCCGGGCCAATGGGCCGCCCCTGGACTCGTGGCTGTGGCGACGGCCATAGCGGCGGGCGACTACCCGGACGACCTGGCCCAGTCGGCCGTTTGGGTAATGAGCGATGGCTACAGCATCGCCGGCATGGGCTCCCTGGACAGCAGCGCCACGGACACGCTGCGCCTGGTGGTGAGCCGCCTGAGTGGCCAGCCGCCACCGCGTTACAGCATGCGGTTCAGGGCCGAGGAGGACCGCATGTGCAGCGGCGTTCCGGAAGCGATCCAACGGGCCCTTGTGGTGGATGCGCCGGCAGGCGTGCGTTTCCATGCCATCGTCCTGGACCGGCGGGGCAGGGTGATGCACGTGCTTCACCGGGATACGATGCTGGACCGGGGCGTCCACCGGCTGGTGTTCGAGGTGCCTGTGTTGGACTGGCCACCGGGCCCCTATGCCATCCATGCCTGGACCCAGCAGGATGCCGGGGTGCACCGGCTGCCGTTCACCCTGTGACCGGACGGGCCTGCCCGCATCTTCGCCATGCTGCGTGCGGGATGTTGGCTACAAATGAAAAAGCCCCTGGGCCAGGGGCTTCTTGCGGACCGGACGGGACTCGAACCCGCGACCTCCGCCGTGACAGGGCGGCATTCTAACCAGCTGAACTACCGGTCCGTTCAGCCCCGCATTTCCGCGAGGCGGGTGCAAATGTAAAGTTCTGATCGGAAGTTGGGATGTTCGGCGTTCGCCAGGCGCCCGGGCCGGGGTTCAGTAGAGCCTGCCGCGCTTGGTGAGGAATTCCAGCAGCACCGGTTCGAAGCCCTTGTTGATGTCGGCCTCCACCAGATCGATGCGGTACTGGCCGCACTTGAGCTTGAGGCGGTGCCAGCGCTCGGACATGGCGGCCTTGTATGCCTCACGCACCTCGCTGGGGTGGGCCTTCACCTGCTCGCCGCTTTCCACGTCCACGAAGGTGTAGGGGCGGTCCTGCAGGTCCAACTCCAGTTCATGCTTGCGGTCCACCACGTGGAAGAGGATGATGTCGTGCTTGTTGAAGCGCAGGTGTTGCAGGGCCTCGAAGACCTCCGCCTCGCGGTCGGCACTGTCCAGCATGTCGCTCAGCACCACCACCAAACTGCGGCGGTGGGCACGCCGTGCGATATCGTGCAGGGCCTCTACCACACCGGTGACCTGCCCACGCGCCGGAGCTTCCTCGGCCAACAGCCCTTCGAGATGTACCATCAACTGGCGCAGGTGAACGGCGTTGCTGCGGGTGCGCTCGGTGAGTTCCACCTGGTCCCTGAAGACCGTGAGCCCCACGGCATCGCGCTGCTTGCGCAGCAATTGGATGAAGGCCGCCGCGGCATGCACGGCGAATTCCATCTTGTTGAACTCGCCGGCCTCTTCCTTCGCCGGGAAGTACATGGAGGAGGAGGCGTCCACCACCAGCTCGCAGCGCAGGTTGGTCTCCTCCTCGTAGCGCTTCACGAAAAGCTTGTCGGTGCGGGCATACAGCTTCCAGTCGATGTGGCGCGTGCTCTCACCGCTGTTGTATGCGCGGTGCTCGGCGAACTCCACGCTGAAGCCGTGGAAGGGGCTCTTGTGCAACCCGGCCAGGAAGCCTTCCACCACCTGCCGCGCCTTGAATTCAAGGGCGCTGAGGGCTTGGATGTGTCGCTGTTCGATGGGCATGCGGAAGCAAAGGTCGGGAGAGAATGGTGAGGAACTGGAAAGCCCGGGATGGCCCGGGCTTTCGGTCGCTTTGGCAGGGGTGGCTACTTCATCGCCACCATCACCATGCTCGCTTCTTCACATTCACTGGGCCAGCTGCCCATCCAGCTTCTGCACCAGCGCGCTCTTGGGCACGGCGCCCACGGCACGGTCCACCACCTCGCCATTCTTGAACACCAGCAGCGTGGGGATGCTGCGGATGCCGTACTTCATGCTGATGGCGGCGTTGTGGTCCACGTTGAGCTTGCCGATGACGGCCTTGCCATCGTATTCCTTGGCCAATTCCTCCACCACGGGACCCACCATGCGGCAGGGGCCGCACCATTCGGCCCAGAAGTCCACGAGTACGGGCTTGTCGCTCTTGAGGACGAGTTCTTCGAAGTTGCTGTCGGTGAATTCGAGTGCCATGTGCTTGCTGGTGCGCCGAAGCGCTTGAGGGTTGATGTACGGTCCTTCCTTGCGGATGCAAAGGTACCGCTCGCCCCGCGAAGTCCTTGCCATGGAAAGCAACCTGACGGAAAGGCAGGGTTCCAAGGGGGGCGTCAATTCAACGACCACTTCACCTCAGCAAGACCGTCCAGGCCTCTGATCAACTCTTCCGTCACCGCCACGCCTTGCAGTTTGCTGGGTGCTTCCACGCCCACTTTCTCCAGTTGGCTGGAGAGCTTCACGTTCACCTTGCAATTGCCGGGGCTGGCTTTGAGCAACTGCCCCAGCTCGCGTGCCGCATCATCGGTCACTTGATCGGCGTCCACCACCAGGTTCAGTTTGGTGATGTACTTCTCGCGGACGTCGCTGAGCAGGTCCACACTCAGGATCTTGAACTCGGGCTGGCCTTCATCGCGGCCCCAGGTGCGCAGGCTTACCCGGCCCTTGATGAAGAGCAGCGCGCCGCTCTGCAGGAAGTGCTTGAACTTCAGGTAGTCCTCGCTGAAGAACATGAACTCGTGGTTGCCGTGGTGGTCTTCCAGGGCCATGCTCCCGAAGGGCTTGCCGCTCTTGGCGATGCGGTGTTCGGCCTTGGTGACGATGCCGGCGAAGGCGATGTCGCGGCCGTTGAGGGTGGCAAGGTCCTTCAACTCCGGCAGGGTGCAATTGCACAGGTGCTGGATCTCCAGCCGGTGGTCGTCCATGGGATGGCCGCTGAGGTAGAAGCCGATCACGTCCTTCTCGTAATGCAGCTGTTCCAGCGCGCTCCAGCCCTCGATCTGCGGCACGGCCGGTTCGGGGATGTTGGCGCCCTCCACGTCGTCGCCGAACATGCTCACCTGGGCGGCCTCGGCATCGCTCTGGCACTGCTGGCCGTAGCGCACGAGGGTCTCGATCCAGGTGGGCTTGCCTTCACCGGCGCTGTGGAAGAAGCAGGCGCGAGGCACGCCGAGTCCGTCGAAGGCACCCGCGTAGGCCAGGCTTTCCAGGGCTTTGCGGTTGGCGGCGCGCAGGTCCGTGCGGCGCACCATGTCGAACACGCTGTTGAAGGGACCGTTCTTCCCGCGTTCCTGCACGATGGCCTCCACGGCGCCTTCACCCACGCCCTTCACGGCGCCCAGGCCGAAGCGGATCTCACCCTTCTTGTTCACGCTGAACTGGTAACCGCTCTCGTTCACGTCGGGACCCAGCACCGGGATCCCCATGCGGCGGCACTCCTCCATGAAGAAGGTGACCTTGTCGATGCTGCTCTGGTTGTGCGTGAGCACGCTGGCCATATACTCCGCCGGGTAGTTGGCCTTCAGCCAGGCGGTCTGGTAGGCCACGAAGGCGTAGCAGGTGCTGTGTGATTTGTTGAAGGCGTACTGCGCGAAGGCCTCCCAGTCGGTCCAGATCTTCTCGCACACCTTGGGGTCGAAGCCGCGCTCCTTGGTACCCTCCAGGAACCTGCCCTTCATCTTGTCCAGCGTGGCGCGGTCCTTCTTGCCCATGGCCTTGCGCAGCACGTCCGCATCGCCCTTGCTGAAGCCGGCGAGCTTCTGGCTGAGCAGCATCACCTGCTCCTGGTACACGGTGATGCCGTAGGTCTCCCCGAGGTATTCCTCCATCTCGGGCAGATCGTACAGGATCTTTTCCTGGCCGTGCTTGCGCTTGATGAAGTTGGGGATGTATTCCATGGGCCCCGGGCGGTACAGGGCGTTCATGGCGATGAGGTCGCCGAACTGGTCGGCCTTCAGCAGGCGGAGCCACTTCTGCATGGGGGGGCTCTCGAACTGGAAGGTGCCGTTGGTCTCGGCGCGCTGGTAGAGCGCGTAGGTCTTGGGGTCGTCCAGCGGGATCTCGTCGATCTCGATCCACCGCCCCGTATTGGCCTGGACCATGCGCAGCGCATCGCGGATGATGGTGAGGGTCTTCAGGCCCAGGAAGTCCATTTTGATCACTCCGGCGTCCTCCACCACCTTGCCCTCGTACTGCGTCACCAGCAGCTTGGCGTCCTTGGCGGTGCACACCGGCAGGATCTCCTTCAGGTCCTTGGGAGCGATGATGATGCCGGCCGCGTGGATGCCCGTACCGCGCACGCTGCCCTCGAGCTTTTCGGCCTCGCGCAGCACATCGGCGGTGAGTTCGCCGCTCTCGAGGATCTCGCGCAACTGCTTCACCCCGGCCATTTCATCAGCGCCGAGGTTCTCCTTTTCCTTCAGGCTCTTGGGGCCTTCCAAGGGGGCGCGCAGCACACGCCCCAGTTCGATCCCGGGCCGCTCGGGTACCAGCTTGGCCAGACGGTCCGCCTCGGCCAGCGGCAGGTCCAGCACACGCGCCACGTCGCGGATGCTCAGCTTGGCGGCCATGCTGCTGTAGGTGACGATGTGCGCCACCTGGTCCTTGCCGTACTTCTCCACCACGTAGTCCAGCACTTTCTGCCGGCCTTCGTCGTCGAAGTCGGTGTCGATATCGGGCATGCTCTTGCGCTCCGGATTGAGGAATCGCTCGAACAGCAGGTCGTACTTGATGGGGTCGATGTTGGTGATGCCGATGCAATAGGCCACCGCGCTGCCCGCCGCGCTGCCACGCCCCGGCCCCACGAACACGCCCATGCCGCGGCCCGCGTTGATGAAGTCCTGCGTGATGAGGAAATAGCCCGCGAAGCCCATGGTCTTGATCGTGAACAGCTCGAAGTCGAGGCGCTCCTTGATCTTGGGGTCGAGGGAATCTATGCCGCCCACGAGCCCGGCCTCCGCGCTGCTGCTGGCCGCTGGCCCCTGGCCGCTGGCCAGCCACCGCCGCACCGCCCCCTCGTACGTCAGGTGCCGCAGGTACTCATCCTGGTCGGTGAAGCCCGCAGGGATCTGGAAGTTGGGGAGGAGGATGTCCTGCTTCAGCTTCAGCGGTTCGATCTTGTCGACGATGCGTTGCGTGTTGTCCAGCGCCTCGGGGATGTCGTGGAACACGCGCGCCATCTCGTCCCTTGTCTTGAAGAAGAACTCGTCGTTGGCGAAGGCGAAGCGGGTGCCCTTGGGCTTGCTTTCCTCATCATCGAAGTCCTTGGCGCTGGGCGTGCTCTGCTTCTCGCCGGTGTTGATGCACAGCAGGATGTCGTGCGCGTTGGCGTCCTCGCGCTCCACGTAGTGGCTGTCGTTGCTGGCGATCACGGGCACGTTGTACTTGGCTGCCCATTTCAGCAGCACGGCGTTCACTTTGTCCTGGTCGCCGATGCCGTGGCGCTGCAGTTCGATGTAGTAATCCTCGCCGAAGAGGTCCAGCCACCAGCGGAACTCCTGCTCACCGGCTTCCTCGCCCTTGCGCAGGATGGTGCGCGGCACGCTGGCGGCCAGGCAGCAGGTGGTGGCGATCAGGCCCTTGTGGTACCGCAGCACCAGTTCCTTGTCGATGCGCGGGTACTTGCTGTAGAAGCCCTCGATGTAGCCCAGGCTGCAGAGCTTGCTCAGGTTGGCGTAGCCCTCGGCGTTCTTGGCCAGCAGCAGCTGGTGGTAGCGACGGTCCTTCTCCTCGCGGGTGAACTGCTTCTTGTGGCGGTCCTCCACCAGGTAGAACTCGCAGCCCACGATGGGCTTCACCTTCAGGCTGCCGTCCTCGTTCTTGTGCTTGCCCGCTTCGGCCACGAACTTGAACACCCCGAACATGTTGCCGTGGTCGGTGATGGCCAGGGCGGGTTGGCCGTCGGCGATGGCCTTCTTGTACAGGTTGGGGATGGCGGCGGCGCCGTCGAGGAGGCTGAACTGGGTGTGGACGTGGAGATGGGAGAATTGCATGATGTGCTTCGTGCAGGGGGCACTACCGGATCGTCAGTTGCTGGTTGTCAGTTGTCAGGACCCGCGCTGGCAAGGGCCTCGTCGCGACTACGCACGGACAACCGACAACTGCACCCTGACAACCGCGCCTTGGGTGGCCGAAGTTACCCGGCGGGGGTGGGAGGGGAGGGGATCAGTTTTCCACAACCCGCTTCGCGAAGGTGTCGTGGACAGCAGGCATCATCTCAATACCCGCACGCCTTGTAGAAGGCCCTGGCATCCGCCGTGAATTTCTCCAACTCCGTGCGGATGCTGTACATCATGTGCCCGGCGTTGTAGTAGGCCATGGTGACGTTGTCCCGGTACTCCTCATGCAGGAAGAGATGGTCCACGGTGTATTCCGTGGCGAAGTAGGGTGTGGCCAGGTCGTAGTAGCCGTTGCAGATGAGCACCTTCAGCCGCGGGTTCTTGTGGATGGCCGAACGGAGCGTTTCGGCGTTGTTCAGGAAGTGGTTCTCCTCGCAGCCCCAGTTCCAGGGCCGCACCTTGCCCGTGAGGATCTCGTAGACCATGTCGCTGTTCTCGTAGCGCAGCGTGTTGCGCAGATGGTCGTTGATGGCCATGGTGTATGGCCCGTAGATGGTGAGGTTGTAGCTGGGGTCGAAGTCGAAGCCGTCGCCGGCGTCGCTGCGGTCGATGCCTTTTACCGTGCCATCGAAGCGCCCGATGGTGCGGCCCTCCTCGCGCAGCAGCTCCTTGGTGAAGGCCCGGGTATTGATCCGGTGATGGTTCCGCGCAATGACGTCCGGGCCGATGCCCATGTAGGCGCTGAGCCGTTCCGCCATGGCATCTCGTTCCTCCTTGTTGGTGCGTGTGCCTTTCATTAGGAAGAGCGTGTAATCGGTGATCGCGAAACGTTCCACCTCGCGAAGGAATTCCTGTTCCACCGGGAAGCGGGCCTTGTCGATCTTGCCGTGGTGGTAGGCGGTGGCGGCGAAGCTGGGCAGATATAGCGCGTAGGGCAGGTCATTGCCTTCGGTGTCGCGCAGCGTTTGGAAGTTCATCACCGCGCTGATGAGCACGATGCCATTGAGGTACATGCCGTGGCGGTCCTGCAGATAGCCTGAAAGCCCCGCCGCGCGCGTGGTGCCGTAGCTCTCACCAGCGAGGAACTTGGGCGAGGCCCAGCGGCCGTTCTGCGAAACGTACTTGTGGATGAAGTCGCCCACGCTCTTGAGATCCTCGGCGTAGCCGGTGAACTCTTTCTTGTCCACCTCCTCGGCCGGGCGGCTGTAGCCGGTTTCGATGGGGTCGATGAAGACGAGATCGGTCTTGTCCAACCAGGAATAGTTGTTGTCGACCACCGAATAGGGTGGTGGCGTGCTGGTGCCGTCATCCTCCATCGTCACCCGCTTCGGACCCAGCGCACCCATGTGCAGCCACACCGAACTGGAGCCCGGACCGCCGTTGAACACGAAGGTGACCGGCCGCTTGGACGGATCGGCCGCCTTGTCCTTGGGCTGGTCCTTGGTGTAGGCGATGTAGAAGTTGTGCGATCGTTTGGCGCCCTTCTCGTCCAGCATCACCAGGTGGCCGGTCGTGGCGGTGTAGGCGATGCGTTCCCCATTCACGGTCGCCTGGTGGCGTGTGACGCTCGGCTCCGGGTACCGGTAGACGATCGGCTTGGCCTCCTTCTTCTCCTTCTCCTGGGCGTATCCGATGGCCGGCACGATCAGGAGCAACATGGTGACGAGGTGGTACGTGGTCCGCATGGGCGCAATGCTAGGGATCGCCCGGGCGGCGTGCAAACCGGTGGAAGGGACTTTCAACCCCGCCGTTGCGAAGTGACGCCCCTGCCTTGTGGCCTTGCACCATTCCCTCGGATCCCCGGCCACCCGCTCGTCCCACGCACGGACCCCGTCCTCGGGACACTGCGCTCTGACATACTCGAGCATCCGCGCACCGCTACGGGCTCCATGCTCGATAAGGTCCCTATGGGATCTCCTTCAGCAAGCGCTTGATCTCCGCTGCGGGAATGCTGTCGATCTCCGCCTTGTCGTAGATGGCCAGCAGCCAGACCAAATGGTCACGCAAGACGATGTGCAGGATCACTCGCGCACCACCAGACTTGCCCTTCCCTTTGGAAGCGATGGCCATGCGCCGTTTGTAGCAGGCATTGCCCAACGCGGCGCCTTGGAACGGGTCGCGTTCCAGTTCGTCCAGCAGCTTGGAATAGTCATGCTTGAGTGAGGAGTGCTTCTTCGCCAGGGCCTTCAGTTGACGATCGAAGGTGGCGATGGTCCTGACCTCAAAGCTCTTCGAGGAGCTCACGCGCGGGGCGGCCATGCTTCTTGCCGGCTTTGATGAGCTTCATCTCTTCCACCGCTTCCTGGAGTTCCGCAAGCGCCCTGGCCTTGGTATCCGTCAAGGGGGTGGCCTTGACATAGCGCAGGCCGCGCAGCAGTTCCATCACGAACTCCACCTTGCTCTCCTTGATCTCCAACAGGACCTTCATGGCTGTTCAAAGATACAACGGCAAGAGTGTGCCCCCTGTGACGCATTCTGAGCATACGGCCTCCACTGCCTGCACCATTCCCTCGGATCCCCGGCCACTCACTCGGCCCGTTGTTGGTCTTCGCCTTGTGATGCCTACGTTCGCCTTGCACCAACACCCTCGCATCATGCACCTCCCCAAGTGGCTCGTTGCCCTCCTCGCCTTCCTGTTCATCGCCCAGTTCGCCGTGCTCACCCTCATCATGCAGGGCCGCAACCCGCTGCCCTTCCCGGACCATGGCTCGCGCATTTTCTCGGCGGCCACGCCCGAAGCCAAACAGGCCGTGGTGGAACTGCTGGAGCAATATGGCGTGCATGAGCGCTTCCAAGCCAACTCCGGCGGGGTATTACGTTCCATCTTCTACGATGGCACCATCATCAACCAGGCGTCCGAAGAGGTGTTGGCCAAGGTGGGGCACATGTACTCCTGCATCGGTCTGGTGGCCGATGATCCCCTGGCCAGTGCCAAGTCGGCCGCTGCATTCCTGCAACAGCGTGGTTTCAGCGCGCAGGTGGTGGAGGAGATCGAACCCGGTCTGCCCATCGCTTTCGTGCTCACCGATGCCCTGCCCGGCACGGCGATCAACTTCAGGCCGCATGTGACGAAGATGCCCAAGCCGGAATAGGTCGGGACCCTTCGGTGCGAAGGAAGGCGCATCACCTCCGCTGCGCCAACCACACAACTTGGCGCCAGCCCTTGCGCCCATGTGTCCGCACCTGTCGTTCGTCCACGCGGTAACCGGCTTTGATCAAGCGGTTGGTGAAGTGCCTGTCCGGCCCGGCGGACCACACGGCCAGCACACCCATAGGACGCAAAGCGCGATGGGCCGCCCGAAGGCCGGGTGCGGTGTAGAGCCAGCTGTTGCCCGCTTTGGTGAGGCCTTCCGGACCATTGTCCACGTCCAGGAGGATGGCGTCATAGCTGCTGTTCCCTTGGCGCAGCAGGTCAGCTACATCGCCCACATGCACTTCGGTACGCGGGTCCAGCAGGGGATGCCCAGCGCTGACGCCCATCGGCCCCTTGTTCCACTCCTCCAGCTCCGGCACCAATTCGGCCACCACCAGGGTGGCATCTTGCGGGAAGCACTTCTGCGCCGCCGCCAGCGTGAAGCCCATGCCCAACCCGCCGATCAGTACGCGAGCCTTGGGGCGTGGACCGATGCGCTCGGCGGAAAGTGAGGCCAGCTCTTCTTCGGAGCCATGCGCGGCACTGCTCATCAAGCCACCGTAGCCTTCGATCTCGATCAGGTATTCATCGCCACGCCGGAACAATTGCAGTGCGCGCTTCTCGCCGGGTATGGTCGCCGTGGCGAGCAGTTCACGTTTGAGCATGGATCGAGGATGTTGCTTCTGAGGTGGTGGGATCAAAGGTGGCCGATCCCAGGGCAACGCGGTCCGGGAAGATCACTTCACCGATACCTGCGCCTCGCACCGCACCGGGAAATTCACGCTGCGGGCGATGAAGCAGTACTTGTGTACCTCCCCATGGAAGAAGCGCGCCTTCTCCAGCATGTGTTCCGCTTCCACGGTCACCTCGGGGCGCAGCACCACTTCGGTGAAATGCCCACCACCGTCCTTGGTGAGCAATAGCGTGCCTTCCGCTTGGTCGCGGTAGCTGAGCACATTGATGCGTGCCCTGGCGCAAAGGGCGAGGTAGGTGAGCAGGTGGCATCCGCTCAACGCCGCCAGCAGCAGGTCCTCCGGGTTGTGCTGGTGCGCGGCGCCGCGGAACATGGGGTCGGCCGTGCCGATCAGGTCCGGTTTGCCGGCGATGCGGATGTGGTGCTCGCGGGTGTAGCTATCGTAGGTGCGGGTGTGGCCGCCCTGCCACAGCAGATCCAGGGCGTAGCGATGTTCGTCGGACATGCGCCGAATGTAGCGGTCGCATCAGGTGGTGATCACCGCGCGATGATGAGCGGTGCGGCCCAAGGTCTGGCGAGGTCCAGCGAGCGCAGCAGGTAGTGTCCCGAAGGGATGTTGGATACATCCAAAGTGACGCGTCCTCCTTCTCCGCGTGCGACATGTTCCGCCACGCGCCGTCCCAGGGCGTCCTCGATCGCCAGCTTGGTGGGAGCACTATCGAACGCCACGTGCAGCATGTCGTTCGCCGGTATGGGCCACACGGCGGGATGGTTATTGGTCCGGGTCGCTTCTGCGCCTGTGATCAACGCGATGCTCTTCGCGATGAGGTAGGTACCCGTTCCCGTACTGGATACCGCGCCAGTGAGGTAGACGTTGTCCCCATCGGTGGCCAGGCCACTCATGGAGGCGCCATAGGACCAGGTGCCCAGCGCAACACCCGATCCGTCCGCACCCACCAGCCGGCCGCCTTGGAATTCCGTCCAGCCGGGGTCCGCCTTGCTGGCGGATGCCCAAACACGGCCCAGCGCATCAGCCTCCAGCCCGGAGAGAACCGCGAAACCACCCATGGGAAAAGCCGTGGACCATACCACGGCGCCACTGGCGGCGTGCCTGCGCAGCGTGATGCTGGTCCCCTCGGCGGCGGTGTGGATCTGACCGTCGATGATCAACATGCGTTGCACGCCAACGCCCAAGGTGATGGACGGAAGCGGTGAGCCATCCGACACGGAGAAGCACTCGATGAGCGAACCGGCGATCAAGCCGGTCAACACGTACACGATGCCATCCGACACGACCATGTCGTGCGGAAGGTCTGTGAGTGGGCGCTTCCAGAGCGGCCAGCCATCGGAGGAATAATGGAAGACACTTGAAGGGAAGCCCGGAAACCATGGTGTTCCATCCCAAGGCAGCATATGGCTGTTGGCCATGAAGACGCCCTCCGTGTTCGCCGCCACATGCATGAACAATGGCCCCCCCGGGTGGAACCAACCTTGCGTGGCGTTCCAGCGCGCACCGTTCGCATCAAGGCTGGAGAACCAATGCGCGCGGTTGGCGATGAGCAACACATGGTGCGCGGCGGAAACGCGCCCATCGTGCGCTGACAGGTCCCGTGTACCCAGCAGGTTGAAGGGGATGTCATACAATTCGGCATACTCCGCGCCACTCACGGGATTCAACAGCGGGGTGGGCGAAGGGGTGAGTTCGGATCCGTCGTTGGTGAAGGTGTAAAGGAGTTCGGCGCGCGGCGATGCCATCATCGTTTCATCACTGATGCACACATGCACATGGCCGGTCACGGCATCCACCGCCACATGGTTGTCCTGCCATGGCGGGCTGAAGGCGTCCAAATACTGGGGATCCTGACCGAAAGGCCACAACCGGATCCAGTCCGGTACCAGCGGCGTTTGTGCCAGAAGCATGGGTGCGCAGCAGTTCACCGATCCCAGCAAGAGCATGCAGTGGAAAACTCCAGCCCGGGCGCTCATGGTTGCGGGATGGTGGAGATGAGGTAGGACGCATCGGACCCCTGCTCGAACTTGCCGGTCCATAGGAGGCGGCCATCGGCGAATCGCAGGTCGGAGATCGATGCGGCGTAAGGCCATGTCCCCATCGGCATGCCGTCGGGGCTGATGCATGTGATCATGCCGCTGCCGGGGACGGACCCACCGATCCAAAGACGGCCTTGATCGTCCACACCGATGCCGGCCACGGAATGCGCCGATGTACTGCCACTCCACAAGGGTTCGCCATCAGCACCGAGTCGGCCGAAGCGCAACGCACCGCCGGTGGATACCGCCCAGCTCAATTGGCCATCGTGTACGGTGATGCGTCCGCTGCCTTCCTCCGCCTCGTAGAGCACGGCGCTCCCGATCACCGCACCATTGCTCGTATCCAGCCAGAACAGAAGGGGGAAGGCGGCCAGGGCGAGGGAGTCGCCTTTGCGGGCCAAACGGGTCAGGTTCCCGAAAGTGGCGGGGCCCATCGGCGTTTCCCAGAGCACATTGGCACTGTGGTCCAGCTTGAGGATGCGGCCTTCCATTTCATTGAAGGACACCATGCTTCCGGAGCAGAGGTACCAGCCGCTGCCCGACACGAAAAGATCGAACACAACATCGGCCAAGGCAGGGCCGTTCGCCGCGTGGTCCGGTTCGTAGCTGCCGCCCGGAGCCTGGGCGCAATACAGGATGTCCTGGTCGCCAGAGAGGAACTGCCGGTAGGAGATCCCCCATAGGGAATCGTTGCGCACGACGAAGTCGATCGGACGATCCAACGAACCGCAGCCGATGTAACCGACCTCGGGCCAAGAACCGGTGAGCGGTACACCATGCTGGTCGAAACGCCGGATGATCCCGTCGCTCGTGGTCCATTGGAGGGCCAGATCGTAAAGCATCCAAGCTGTGCGTCCGTTGTCGGCACAAAGGCGCGGAGGCGCGATCGCGGCCAGGGCCTCGCTGCCGAAGGCGTTCAACGCCGACCACTGGATCTCGACAGGGACCTGCGTGTGCGCTGACGCTGAAGCAAGGCAGAGAGGAAGAAGGGCGAGTGGTCGCATCGATCGGCGATCGTAGGACAGACGCCGACAAAAGTACCCGGTTGCCATCGTGGCGCTCAGCGCGCCGCCACCCCGTTCCCGGCGATCGCCTGTTCCACCTCCGCGATCGCTCTTCGCGTCTTCAGCAGGCTGTCCGGTGTCACGCTGATGCTGTCGATGCCGAGTTCCACCAGGAATTGCGCGAAGTCCGGGAAGTCCGAAGGTCCTTGCCCGCAGATGCCCACCTTGGTGCCTGTGCGTTTGGCGCTTTCGATCAGCATCGTCAGCATACGCTTCACGGCGGGGTTGCGCTCGTCGTAGAGGTGGCTCACCAAGGCGCTGTCACGGTCGAGACCGAGTGTGAGCTGGGTCAGGTCGTTGCTGCCGATGGAGAACCCGTCGATGTGCTGGGCGAACTCCTCGGCCATCATGATGTTGCTGGGCAGCTCGGCCATCAGGAACAGTTCGAGTCCCTCCCTGCCGCGCTCCAGGCCGTATTCCTTCATCACGGTGGTCACCGCGTGCAGTTCCTCCACGGTGCGGCAGAAGGGGATCATCACCACCACGTTCTTCAGGCCCATCTTCTCGCGCACCCGGCGGATGGCCTTGCACTCCATGCCGAAGGCCTCCTTGTACGTTTCGCTGTAGTACCGCGAGGCGCCGCGCCAGCCGATCATGGGGTTCTCCTCGTGCGGCTCGAAGTGTTCGCCACCAAGCAGATTGCGGTACTCGTTGCTCTTGAAATCGCTGAAGCGCACGATCACCTTGTTGGGGTGGAAGGCCGCGGCGATCTTGGCGATGCCGTAGCTGAGGCGCTTCACGAAGTAGGTCTCCTCGTCCTCGTAGCCGTGGATGAGGTAGCTGATCTTGCCGCTGAGGGTGACATCGCCGAGTTCCTTGTGCTGGAGCAGGGCCAGCGGGTGCGCCTGGATGTAGTTGTTGATGATGAACTCCTCGCGGGCCAGGCCCACGCCGGCGTTGGGCAGCGCGGCGAACTTGAAGGCGAGGTCCGGGCTGGCCACGTTGAGCATGATGGGGGTGCGCACCGCGGGCAGGTCGTTCAGCATCGTCTCTTCCTTGCGGAAGGGGATGATGCCCTGGTAGATCACACCGTTGTCGCCTTCGCAGCAGCTGGCGGTCACCTCCATGCCGGTGTCCAGCAGTTCGGTGGCGTTGCCGCAGCCCACGATGGCGGGCACGCCCATTTCGCGCGCCACGATCGCCGCGTGGCAGGTGCGGCCGCCCTTGTTGGTGATGATGGCGCTGGCCTTCTTCATGATCGGCTCCCAGTCGGGGTCGGTCATGTCGGTCACCAGCACGTCGCCCTGTTGGAAGTCCTTGCCGTCGGTGCCGCCGCCACGCCCGTCGAGGCTGAAGAGGATGCGCACCTTGCCGGCCCCCACACGGTCGCCGATGGCGATGCCCTTGGTGATGACCTTGGGTTGTGAAGCTCCTGGAGCGGCATCGTGGTCGAGTTTGTACTCCACCACGCGGTCATCGTCTTTCTGGCTGTGTATGGTCTCGGGCCGCGCCTGCACGATGAAGAGGCCGCCGGTGAGGCCGTCCACCGCCCACTCCACATCCATGGGGCACCAGTGGCCCTTCTTCTCGGAATAGTACTTCTCGATGGCGGTGACGCTGCGCGCGATCTCCAGCGCCTGCTCGTCGGTGATGCAGAAGCGGTTGCGCTGGCTGCGCTCGGTGGGAATGACAAGCGTGGGCTTCCCGGGCTCCACGCCGTAGATCATCTTGCGGTCCTTGTGGCCGATCTTCTTCTCGATGATGGCGCTATAGCCTTGCGCCAGCGTGGGCTTGAACACCAGGAACTCGTCCGGGCTCACCGCGCCCTGCACCACCATCTCGCCCAGGCCATAGCTGCCGTTGATGAGGACGACCTCCTTGAAACCGCTTTCGGTATCGAGGCTGAAGGCCACGCCGCTGCTGCCCAGGTCGGAGCGCACCATCTTCTGCACCCCCACGCTGAGGCCCACTTCGAAGTGATCGTAGTTCCGGGTCTGGCGGTACACGATGGCGCGGTCGGTCCACAGGGAGGCGAAGCAGTTGCGCACGGCGCTGATCAGGTCCTGCGGGCCGCGGATGTTGAGGAAGGTCTCCTGCTGCCCGGCGAAACTGGCATCGGGCAGGTCCTCGGCGGTGGCGCTGCTGCGCACGGCCACATCGGTCTGCTCCTGGCCGTATCGCTGGCTCATCTCGGCATAATGCGCCAGGATGCCCTTCCAGATGGGCTCGGGGAACTTGCCGTTCTTGATCAGGGTGCGCACGGCCAGACCGGTGCGCCGGATGTTCTCCACATCGTCCGCGTCCAGCCCCGCCACGATGTCGCGGATCTTCTGGTCCAGCTCGTTGGCCTCGATGAAGGCGTGGTAGCTGGCCACGGTGACCACGAAGCCGCCGGGCACGGAAACCCCGAGCTTGCCGAGGTGCTGGATCATCTCTCCCAGGCTGGCGTTCTTGCCGCCCACGGTGTCGATGTCGGAGAGCTCCACCTCGTGGAGCCATTTCAGGTAGGGGGTGGTGCTCATGTATGCCGGGTGATGGTCCTTCTTCCTACGGACGGCCGTTCCTACGAATGGCGGCCTGCGAAGTTGGGGAGACCTCAACGCATGGCGGCCCGGCCATGGTGTGATCGCCCGCCGTTGTAGCTTCGGGCTCCGCTCTGAAGCCATTCCACCCATGCGCCATCTCATCCTGCCCTTTCTGTTGCTGCCCGCCGCCGTGTTCGCCCAACCCGAACCCTTCGGTTGCCACTATTTCCACGGACAGCGCTTTCAACCCGCGCCCATGACCGATGCGCAGCGCAGCCAGATCGAGGAGACCATCGCGCGCAGCGAGATCCATGACATTTTGCACTACGACATCCACCTGGATGTGACGGACTACAACGGGCAGTGGATCAAGGGCCACACCACCGTGAGCTTCAAGGCCCTGCAGGAGGAAGGCACGAGCATCACCTTCGACCTGTTGGCCCTGACGGTGGATTCGGTGACCGGGCCGGGCGGTCCTATGGACTTCGACCACGACGGCGAATTCCTCATCATTCCGCTGGACCCGCCGCTGGCCGTGGGCGAGGAGCTGGACATCACCGTGCACTACCAGGGCAGCCCCCTGCGCGACACGCAATGGGGCGGCTTCTACTTCGCAAGCAACTACATCTACAACCTGGGCATCGGCATCAGCACCATACCGCCCAACTTCGGCAAGGTGTGGTACCCCTGCTTCGACAGCTTCGTTGAGCGCGCCACCTACACCTACCACGTGAAGAGCGCGGGCACCTACCGTCTGCATGGGCAGGGCACCTTCCTGGGCGAAACACAACTCGGTGGCGACACGGTGATCCGCGCCTACCACATTCCGCAGCCCATCCCCACGCACCTGAGCGCCATCGCCGTGGCCGACTACCAGACGCATTCCTGGACGCACCAGGGCCTCAATGGCGACATCCCGGTGACGCTGAACGCCAAGCCCGCGAACATGAACGGCATGATCTCCCGCTTCGTGGACCTGGACGACGCGATCGATGCCTGCGAACACTGGTTCGGACCCTATGGTTTCGATCGTGTGGGCTACGTGCTCACCACCGACGGCGCGCTGGAGATCCCCACCAACGTGGCCTACCCGCAATTCATGACCGGCCAGCCGCTCTCCAGCAACCGCCGCCTGCTCACCCACGAGTTGGGCCACCACTGGTGGGGCAACATCGTGACGCCCTATGTGCACAACCACATGTGGCTGAAGGAAGGCCCGGCGGAGTACAGCGCCCATCTGATCGAGGAATGGCAGGCTGGCGCCGAGGGGCTTCGCCGCGCGGTGAAGAACAACCTGGTCTTCATCCTGCGCCAGGCCCATGTGAACGACGGTGGCTACCAGGCCCTTTCGCCCATGCCCGACCAGTACATCTACGGCACGCACACCTACTACAAGGGCGCGGCGGTGATGCACAACCTGCGCGGCTATCTCGGCGATGAGGTCTTCCGCCAGGCCATGAGCGACATCCAGGAGCAGTACGCCTACACCACCATGGACGCCGATGAATTCCGCGACCGGCTGGAGGCCGTCACCGGACAGGACCTCAACCCCTTCTTCGATGCCTGGGTCTTCGCGCCGGGCTACGGGGTCTTCGAGGTGCGCAACAAGTGGGTCGTTCCCACGGGAGCCCAATACCTGGTGGGGCTGGAGATCCAGCAGAAGCTGCTCGCCGCTGAAGAATTCCACCAGCAGGTTCCGGTGGACCTGAGCTTCATCTCCGCCACAGGGCAGGTATACGATACGCTTGTGACATTGGGTGGCGCCATGACCGCGGTGGCCACCCTGCTTCCCTTCGAGCCCGCTGTGGTGGCCCTGAACCGCTACGCGCGCTTGAACCAGGCACGCCTGGACCATGAGATCACCGTGGCGCCGGGCCAGGTGCTGGACCCCATCCTGCCTTACGTGGACTTCCGACTTTACGCGGACAACCTGGTGGACAGCACCTTCACCCGCGTGGAGCACTATTGGGTTCGGCCCGATGATGACGGTCTCGGCGACCATGTGATCGCGCGCTCTAACACGCACTACTGGACCGTGGACGGCCGCTGGCCCGCAGGCACCGTGTTGCGCAGCCGCCTCTATTACTACGGCGCGAACGCCAACCAGCTGGACCATGAGCTGATCGCCGGGAACGAGGAGGGCATCTGCGTGCTTTACCGCAGCGGCCCCGGCCACGCCTGGGAAGTGTACAACGGCCAGGAAGTGGTGGCGGGCAGCCTCACCAACGGCACGGGCTACATCCAGCTTCTGGACCTGAAGAAGGGCCAGTACGCCTTCGGCAAGGCCACGGAGATCGTGTCCGTGAGCGGTCCTGATGGACCGGAGTACAGGCCGATGGAGGTCTTCCCCGTGCCGGCCCGCGATCGCATCACGGTGCGTGGCCATCTGGACGCGCCCGCCACGCTGGTGATCGATGTGGTTGGTCTGGACGGCCGCATCCTGCGCCGCGAAACGGCACCCGCCCAAGGGCCCTTCAGCCTGCCGCTCGACCTGCAGGGCATTCCCGCCGGGGCGCACGTGCTGCGCGTGAACACCACCGACGGCATCATCGTGGGTGCGGCGCGCTTCGAGGTGTTGCGCTGACCGCCGCATGGAGTACAACCAGATCGCCCAGCGCAAGCCCCTGTACCCGGTGGGCGAGGAGTTGCGGCGTTTCCTGGAGGACCATGGCCGAGAGACCGGCCTGCCGATCGCCTACCGCGACCTGCTGCGCTACGACAGCCTGCTGCCCACCACCGACGCGCAGGGCCGCGCCACGCTGTGGAACACCGTGCTGCTGCGGCCCGATGAGATGCAGGACACGCACCGCCGCTTGGTGGAGACCTACCAGGCGCTGATCGCCGGTGGACGCCGCATTTCGCACCTCGCGGTGGCCAGCGTCGATTTCTGTCCCTTCGGCAACTCGCAGCCCTTCCGTGTCAAGATCATCAACCTCATCAACGACAACCACGACTATTTCTATGTGAAGCGCACCGACGCGAGCCGCATCTACGGGCTGGAGTTGGAGCACTACCTCTCGCCCAACCGCATCCAGTACCTGCGCGATGGGGACACGCTGGTTGAGGAGCACATCATCGGCGTGCCGGGCGACGCTTTCATCGCCGAACCACAGCGGTACGGCGGTGCCTTGAACGAGGTGCGCCTGAGCAAGGAGTTCGTCAAGTTCAACGAGCGTTGCTGCGCACGGCTGCTGGGCGACATGCGCGCTTACAACTTCGTGGTGGACGTGATCCACGATCTGGACCAGGTGCAGTACCGGCTGCGCTGTATCGATTTCGACCAGCAGTGCTACGAGGGCCGGCTGCGCATCTACCTGCCGCAGTTCTACAAGGAGAACCTGCCCTACGTGCGCATGGCCGAACGCGTCATCGGCGCGGAGACCGCCCTGCAGTACCGCAACGAGGAGCGCGCCCTGCTGCGTCGCCGCTACGCGCTGGCCCACGAGGAGGTGGACCGGCTGCTGGATGTGCTGGACCGCGATGTGGTGTCATCAGCGGAGCATGTGCGCCAACTCGCGGAAGAACTGGCCCATCATCATGGCGAACCCGCGTTCCAGAAGGCCGCGAGCATGGGTGGCATCCTGAAACGGCATCTGGACCTCTGCCTGCGCTCCCTGTCCTGAAGCCGACCCTCAGCCCGCCGCCGCCTTACGGCCCGCGCGGGGGTGGAAGCGCATGATGTTGCTGCGGAGGTAGTCGCGGTCCAGGTGCGTGTAGATCTCCGTGGTGGTGATACTCGCATGGCCCAGCATCTCCTGCACGGCGCGCAGGTCGGCGCCGCCCTCCACCAGGTGCGTGGCGAAGGAGTGCCGGAAAGTGTGTGGGCTGATCGTCTTGCGGACCCCCGCCAACGCCGCCAGCTTCTTCACCAGGCCGAAGACCGCCACGCGCGAAAGACCGCCACCGCGCGCGTTGAGGAAGACGAGGTCCTCACTGTTCTTGCGCACCCGGAGCTTCACGCGTTCCTGCTCCGACCACACCGTGATCTGTCGCATCGCTTCCGGCCCTATGGGAACCAGCCGCTCCTTGTCGCCCTTGCCCACCACGCGCACGAAGCCCTCGTGGAAATGCAGGCGTGAGATGCGCAGCCCGCACAATTCGCTCACACGCAGGCCACAGCCGTATAGCGTTTCCAGGATCGCGCGGTCGCGGTGGGCGAGCGGTGCGCTCATGTCGATGGCCTTCACCATGGCATCGATCTCCTGGGTGCTGAGGAAGACGGGCAGCTTCCGGCCGGTGCGCGGGCTTTGCAGCAATTCGGATGGATCCTCGGTGACGGTGCGCTCGATCCGCAGCATGCGGTAGAACCCGCGCACGGCGCTGAGCAGGCGCGCCTGGCTGGTGGCACGCAGTCCCGAACGGCCCACGTCGGCGATGAAGTCCTGCAGGTCGTCAAGTTGCGCGGCGGCCGGGGCCACGGCGGGCTTTCTATCAGCGCACCAGGCGAAGAGCTTGCCCACATCGCGCAGGTAGGCCTCCACCGTGCGGTCGCTGAGGCCACGCTCCAGCTTCAGGTGCATGCGGAAGCGCGCCAGCGCGGGATCACGTTCCATGCCACGAAGTTCCCCGTGTCGTTTCGTTGCGGGCCGGTGCTGGTCGCGATATTCCCCACGCCGCACTGTGGATCGCGGCGATCGCCCAACTTCACGGCCACGAACACGCCCGCCCATGTCCCGCATCCTGGTCATCAACGGTCCCAACCTCGGTCTATTGGGCACGCGCGAACCGGCGATCTATGGCAGCACCACGCTGGAAGAGGTGGTCCATCTGCTGCGGTCCGAGTTCCCCCAGGTGGAGATCGAGCACCTCCAGAGCGAACTGGAAGGCGAGTTGGTAAGGGCGATCCACGGGGCGGCGGGCCGCTGCAAGGGCGTGGTGCTGAACGCCGGTGGCTATGCGCACACCTCGGTGGCCTTGCGCGATGCGGTGGCGGCCTGTCCGGTACCGGTGGTGGAGGTGCATGTCAGCAACCTGCTGGCGCGCGAGCCCTTCCGGCACGTGTCCCTGGTGGGCGCCGTGTGCGTGGGCGGCGTGATGGGTCTGGGCGTGGACGGCTACCGGCTGGCGGTGGATCACCTGTTGCGCCGGCCTTGAACGAAGGCGGCCAGGTCCAGATCGCTGAAGCGCTTCCATCCAAGGATGAAGCGATCATAGGCGATGCTGCGCAGGTACATGCCGGTGAGGTCCGGTTCGTGCTCTTGGGCCTGGAGTTCCCGGCGTTGGTGCATGGCCTGTGGCAGGCTGGCGAGAAAATGCGCATGGGCCCGCAGCACCTGCCAGGCGTGGGCGCTGTGGCCTTCCAACAGGAATTTCAGCGCGGCGCACAGGTCGAGCACCAGGCGCCGGGGGATGAACAGCCATGGTGAAGAGCGCCGCAGGTTGCGCACAAGCACGATGAGGCTGTTGCGAAAATTGAGGTAGGTCTTGCGCGGACTGCCATAGCCCAGCGTGCCCCCTCCGGCGTGGTACACCGTGGAAGCGCTCGTGTAGCCGATGGTGTGACCGGTCCGCCGCAACCGCCAGCACAGGTCGATCTCCTCCATGTGCGCGAAGAGCTCGGCATGGAAGCCGCCGGTGGCATGGAAGGCATCGGCGCGGATCATCATGCAGGCCCCGGTGGCCCAGAAAACGTGGCGCTCGTCGTCGTACTGGCCGTGGTCCTCTTCGGTGAGGTCGAAGATGCGGCCCCGGCAGAAGGGGTAGCCGTTGCGATCGATGAAGCCGCCAGCGGCACCGGCGTGTTCGAAACGGCCGCGCGCGTGCAAGGCGAGCACCTTGGGTTGGCAGGCGGCCATCCGTGGTTCGCGGTCCAGCAAGGCGTGCAGCGGATCGAGCCAGCCCGGGGTGGCCTCCACGTCGGAATTGAGCAGCACGTAACGGTCGGCTTCCACTTGGGCCAGGGCGGCGTTGTATCCGCCCGCGAAGCCCAGGTTGGTGGCGAGCGGCACTTGGCGCACCGTGGGATGCGCCGCGCTCAACCAGGCGAGCGTATCGTCGGTGGAGCCGTTGTCGGCGACGACCACCTCCGCACCGTGGCTGTGGGCCAGCACCAAGGGCAGGGTCCTTTCCAGCCAGTGGCGGCCATTCCAGTTGAGGATCACGATGGCCGTGCGCATGCCGGTGGCGAAGTTGCGGTTTTCACCGCAGGCCCGTCATCGCGGCAGCTCGAAGAACTCCCGTGCCCGATCGCCACTGATCTGCTGCACGGGCATGGGATCCACGTTCTGGAAGGCGTTGTTCCGGCTGTGGATGATCTGGTTCCAGCGCGGGTTGTTCAATTCGCCGGGCACCTCGCTGTGGATGAGTTCCATGCAGTTGCTGGCCAGGGAAGGCTGGTAGAACACGAACCGGCGGTTGGTGTAGCGCCCGGCGCGGTAGTAGTGCCAGATGGAGTAGGGCAGGGCGTCCATTTCGTTCAAGCGGTCCATCATGGAGTTGGGCGCGCCATACTTCAGATAGACCCGGCCGCGATCGGTCTCGTGGCCCTGCAGCACGCGGCAGCCGAACAGCCGGTTCACCTTCACCACCTGCTCGCGGTATTCGCGCCAGGCACGCTCGGGGTCGTGGTCGCGGTTGGCCCAGAAGCTGTAGAAGAAGCGCTGCATCAGTTCCAGGTCACGGTCCTTCCAGCGGTCGTCGATGATCTTGCGCTCCAAGGGATCGGCGATGGGGCGCAGGCAGCGGACGAATTCCGCCAGGGTGTCGGCGTTGGTGAAGCCACCGGTGAAGGTGTTCGCGAGGTCCACCCCTTCCATGGCCTGCAGGTCGTAGTCGAAACGCACCGGGTTGTTGCGCTGCAGCATGCGATCGCGCCGCGCGATGAGCTGGCCCTGCTGGTCGCGCACTTCGATCGCCACCAGGTAGTTCCCCGAAGGGAGCGAAGCGATGTCGAAAGAGGCGATCACCGGTTCCACGCTGCGGGCCTTGGCGCGCACGTTCCGCTTGTATGCGCCCACCACCGCACCCTTCTCCATGTTCTCCAGTTGGTAGGTGAGCAGGTAGAGGTTCTCCTCGCCGAAGACCTTGTCGGTGCCGTAGATCTCCGCGTAGAGATCAAGGGTCGAGATGGTGCGCGGGTAGTAGTCGCTGATCAGGGGCACCACCCGGTATCCATACTTGGCCATCTCCCCTTCGCCAGCCGGTTCGATGCGTTCCGCGAAGAGCACGTCGGAGATGTGGATCCCTTCCGGCAGTGCGCCCACCGCCAGCGGCGAACGGTAGCGGGTCACATCCTCCATGTCGCCATGCAGGTCGCGCAGTTCCACGGTGAGTTCGTAGTCGCCCGGGGCCAGGTCGAAGAACTCCTGGTGCAGGAGGTCCATCTCCAGGCTGTCCGTGCGCTCCATGCCCTCCACGATGGTCTTGGCGAAATCGATGATGGCGCCATCACGCTCCACGATGGTGATCGCCTCCACGCGCGCGCTGCGGAATCCGCGCTCGTTGATGGCCATCGCCATGGTGCCGCCGATCATGGCCATGTTCACCTCCACGCGCGGCCCCTTGCCGGGAATGTGGAAGATCTTGGTCTCCACCACCACTTCCACGGCGGCCTGGGTGGGCATGGCCAGGAGTTGGGCGAAGAACAGGGCAAGGAAGGTGGCCGGGATACGCATACCCACAAAGGTAATCCCCCCACGAGGGGATGCAGGCCGGTGGTTGGACAGGAACGGCCGGTGGCCGGCTGGTAGAAAGCCCCGCTGGCCCGAGCACGCTCGGCATGCGGGGCTTGGAAAAAGATCGCCCGCCTGGCGGCGGGCGGATCGGCGGTCGGCGGAGAGGGAGGGATTCGAACCCCCGTTACCCGAAGGTAAAGCGGTTTTCAAGACCGCCGCGATCGACCACTCTGCCACCTCTCCGAAGGCGCGGCGAAAGTAAGCCGCCAACACCGCGTACGGCGATATTTGACGCGCCATGCCACGCATCAGCATCGAGTTCCTCGGCACGGGCACCAGCCAGGGCGTGCCGGTGGTGGCCTGCGATTGCGCCGTGTGCCGGAGCGACGATCCGCGCGACAGGCGCCTGCGCACCTCGGCCCTGGTGCGTGTGGAGGGCACCACGGTCCTGATCGATGCCGGGCCCGACCTGCGTCAGCAGATGCTCCGAGCCCGGGTGCACACCCTGGACGCCGTGCTGCTCACCCACGAGCACATGGACCACATCGCCGGCATGGACGATCTGCGGGCCTTCAACTTCAGCCAGCGCCGCGCCATGGACATCCACGGCGATGCCGCCACGCTGGAGGCCGTGCGCCGTGTCTACCATTACGCCTTCTCCCATGATCGCTATCCAGGCGTGCCGGAGTTCAACCTTCACGAGATCACACCCGGCCGGGAGATCGACGCGGCAGGCGTGCGCGTGACCCCGGTGCAGGTGATGCACTACCGCATGCCCGTGATGGCCTTCCGCATCGGCGGGCTGGCCTATGTGACCGACGCGAAGACCATCGCCCCGGAAGAGAAGGACAAACTGCGCGGCGCCGATGTGCTGGTGCTGAACGCCTTGCGCCGCAAGGAGCACATCTCGCATCTGGATCTCGATGCCGCGATCGGCCTGGCCAGGGAATTGTCCGCGCGCCGCACCTATTTCACCCACATCAGCCACCTCATGGGCCGCCATGCCGAGGTGGAACGTCTGATCCCCGAGGGCATGGCCCTGGCCCACGATGGACTCGTGGTGGAGCTGGGCTGAAGCCACATCCACCACCATCCGGGGAAGGCCGCGCCCCCGCGTTTGCCAATGGCCGATCGGTTGACGAACTTCGGCCTGCCCAACACCCGAACCCCATGTCGCGATATCAGTACGTTGGCCTCCTGACGGCCGCCCTGTTCCTCCATTTCTTCAATGTTTCAGCGGCCACCGGTGGCCATGACCCCCATCAGGTGAATCGTGTCCATACCCGGCCACAGGTCCTGCCCGATGTGCAGTGGCAGGCCGACCTGCGCACCATGCCCGCCTGGAAGAACTTCGTGAATGCCCATCCCCAATGGGCCGTGGAGTTCAACGAAGCTTCCTGGAAGCCGCACCGCGCCTACGGGCCGGCCATTCCCACCGTGGGTGCCGATGCCGATGCCCGCGCCTGGTGGTTCATCCAGCACAAGCTGGCGCCCTTCGGCATTCCGGTGGACGATCTGGTCCACATGGCCACCCTGCCCACCGCGAAACACACCTGGGTCCATTTCAAGCAGGTGCATGCCGGATTGCCCGTGCTGCACAGTCACCTGCTGGTGAAGCTTGATGCGCAAGGGCGTGTGGTGTCCTTCGGCACCGAGGTGCATGATGGGATCGTCCTGGACCTGACGGCCACCGTGGGTGCGGCGCAGGCGGCCGCGATCGCTTCCGGGGGCCTGCCCAACGTGACGCAGATCGAGCACAACGGCCTGCGGATCCTGCCCGTGCCGGGCGATCGCACCATGGAGCATCGCCTGGTGCAGGAGGTGATCGTGCATACGGATGACGCCGGCCACCCCGGTCGCTATCAGTGCTGGGTGGACGCCCACACCGGCATGCTGTGGTACCGCTGGAACCAGGTGGTGGACCACCGTTCCTGCACCCATGAGGGGCATGACCATGGCGATGGCGGCGGGGGCAGCGGCGCGGATGCCCAGGTCGACGCCACCACGTACACCATCAGCGCCCTCCATCCCGCCAGCGTGGAAGGGCTGCCCGAGTTGCGGCTCACCATCAACGGGGACTTCTTCTTCACCGGGTTGGATGGCTCGGTCGCCACGGGCATTCCGGGTCCGGTGCAGGCCACCGTGCAGTTGCGCGGCCGCTGGGCCAATGTGACCACCAACGGCACAACACCATCCTTCAATGTGACACTGCAGGAGGGCGCCAATGCGGTGAACTTCGACAACAGCGCCACCATCCAGGAACGCAGCGCGTACTGGTTCGTGCAGCGCATCCATGACCACATGAAGCAGCAGTTGCCGCAGTTCACCGGCCTGGACATCGTGCTGCCTACGCGCGTGGACCTCACCACCGGCACCTGCAACGCCTATTACGACGGGTCCTCGATCAATTTCTACGCGCAGGGTGGCGGTTGCCGGTCCCTGGCCACCATGGGCGACGTGGTGTACCATGAGTACGGACATGGCATCAACGACAAGTACTACCAGAGCCTCGGCGCCAGCTTCAACAACGGCGCCATGAACGAGGGCTACGCCGATGTGTGGGCGCTCACCCTGACGGACTACCCCATCCTGGCGCAGGGCTGGCAGCTGAACAGCAACAACTCCTTCATCCGCCGCTACGATATCGATCCCAAGGTCTACCCGGTGGACCTGGTGGGCCAGGTGCATGCTGATGGGGAGATCATCGCCGGTGCCTGGTGGGACACCTATCAGCTCCTCGGGAACATGGGCCTTACGCTGGAACTCTTCCGGGAAGCCTACAACGGCCTGCAGGCCACCATGGCCAATGGCCAGGAGGGCGTGGCCTACCGGGATGTGTTGATCGATGCGCTCCAGGCCGACGATGACGACGGGAACATCGCCAACGGCACGCCCAACGGCGGCGCCATTGTGGAGGGTTTCGCCATCCACGGCATCACGCTGCTCAGCAATGTGAACATGACCCACACGTCCGTGGAGACGGCACCGTACGAGACCACCATCCCCATCTCGGCCAACGTCACGGTCACCTTCCCGGGCAGCCTTTACCTGGCCGGCGTGCGCGCCTTCTATCGTGTGAACAACGAGGCCACCTGGAACAGCGTGCTGATGACCAACGCCGGTGGCAACATCTACACGGCCGATATCCCGGGGCAGCCGGAAGGCACGGTGATCTACTACTACCTGGCGGTGGAGGACGTCTTCGGCCAGTTGAGCAGCGTGCTGCCCATCGGTGCCGCACAGGCCGATCCGAACCTCCCCTACAACATACTGGTGGGCTATGAGCTGCACGCCACCGAGGACGTGGACATGCTCCATCAGCTCGGCAACTGGACCGCCGGCCTGCCTTCGGACAACGCCACCACGGGCCAGTGGGAAGCCACCTTACCAGTTCCATCCTTCAGCGGATCGGTGATGGTGCAGCCCGGCTTCCAGAACACGCCTGGTGGAGAGTTCTGCTGGGTTACGCAGAATGCGTCAGGTCCGAATGCCGGTATGGGCGAAGCCGATGTGGATGGCGGCACCACCACGCTCATCAGCTCGAACATCAACCTCACCGGCTACACCAATCCCACTTTCACCTACTACCGCTGGTACATCAACAACCCGCCCAACGGGGCCAACCCCAACGCCGACTGGTGGCAGGTCTACATCAGCAACAACGGTGGCAGCACCTGGGTGCCCATTGAGGATACCAAGACCAGCGACCGCAGCTGGCGGCGCCACGCCTTCCGGGTGAAGGACTATGTGACGCCCACTGCGCAGGTGCGGCTGAAGTTCCATGCCAGCGACAGCATCCGGCCGGGACAGAACCTGGATGGAGGCAGTCTGGTGGAAGCGGCTGTGGACGATGTACAACTCTGGGATGAGGTGATCAACACGCAGAGCCAGTTCGAGTTGCCACCACCAAGCGTCACCTCGGTCTATCCGGACCCGGCCGTGGATGAACTGAACGTGCTGGTGACCTTGAACGGATCACGCCTGCTGGGCTTCGAGGTGGTGGACATGACCGGCCGCATCGTGCTGTCGCCGCCATCCAGTGGCCCGCATGCCGACCGCCACCGCATCGATGTATCGCGCCTCGCGGATGGACATTATGTATTGCGGCTGGTGCTGGACAGTGGCCGCGCCGAACACCGCTTCAGCGTGGTGCGCTGATCGCCTTGCTCCGCCATCGAAGCCCCGTGCGGTCGCCGTGCGGGGCTTCGCTTTTCAGGGTATATGCACTTTCCGCACGCACTTTCGATCACCGGTGCGCAGCCGCAACAGGTGCATGCCGCTGGGCAGGTTGGCCAGCGGCATGGGCGCATCACCGGTCAGCGTGACTGCCTCGTAGGTGACCCTGCCCGTGGCGTCGAGCACCGTCACTTGCTCCCACGCTCCTGAGGGGCAGCCGAGGAGCCCGGCTTGTCTCGGCGTTGGGGAGGCGGTCTCCACGTGCGTAGGCACATTGGCGAAGAGCAGGTCGATGATCTCCATCTCGGTGAGACCACGGTCATAGATCCGCACATCGTCCAGCCAGCCGGAGAAAGGTTGTGTGCCATTGCCCAGCGCGGCCATGGATACGCCGGCCGTGGGGTGGAACCCGATGGATCCGCTGCGCGCCAGGGAGCCCATGAGGGCGCCGTTCACATGCACGCGCATATGGGCCCCGTCGTAGCTGGCCACCACATGGTACCAAACACCATTGAAGATCGAGGATGGGCCCGTGTTCAGTTCCGCTACGGTACCGCCGGTGCGGAGGCGGAAGCGGATGGAACTGGCGTTGACGAAGGTGATGGACCAGATGGCGTCGTTGACTTGCGGGCCATGTGCCTTGGCGAGGATGGTGCGGTCCATGCCGGTGACGAAGTCGGGCTTCACCCACAGGGCCAGCGTAATGCCCGTGCCGCCGTTGGTGAGGTCACAGGGTCCTGCCAGGATGCGGTCGTCCACGCCATCGAAGCGGACCGCGCCGCCGTGCCTGCCGCCGGCGGGGTCCCACAAGGCACCATCGGTCAGGGTGCCATGCGAACCGCCCACCCACTCGTGCGCTACGGCACCGGCATCTTCGTCCAGCAACCAGTGGTACACGGGTCCGACTTGGGCATGTGCGGCCAGGTTGGTCAGGACGATCAGGGCGGGGAGCAACAGCCGTTCCATGGCACAGCGCTTTGCGCAGGATACGCGCTGCGGTGAGGCGGGTTGTCCGCCATCGACGGGCACCGCGCCCATGCGCACCAAGCCAGGAGGGCGATCGCTGAACGGCTACAGGAAGAGCCGGTCCTCCAGGAGGCAGGAGCCCAGTTCGCGGTACACGGTGCGCAACTTCTCCCGGCTGGGCGAGCGACCCGTGTGCTTCAGGATGCGGGATGCCAGACAGCCGTGTTCCAGGATGGAGCCGATGTGCTGGCGGGCATCCTCCGAGAGTTCCTCGTAGAGTTCCACGAAGAGGTGCTGCCACAGCTTGGCGGCGCTCATGCGTTCCTCCTTCATCAGCCCGAACATGAGCAGGTAGTCCCGGTTGGCGATCATGGTGGTGCCCGCGTCCTTGATCACCTGCAGGAAGATGGCGAGCAGATCGCTCTCGGGCCAGGCGCGTTGCAGGTAGGTGCTCACCCAGCGGCCGCTGGCGAGCGCTTTCAGCACCACGGTGATGAACTCCGCGATGGCGAGGTCGGCGGCGGGGCATTCCTGCGCATCGATCACGCGGATCTCCACACTTCCGCGGTCGAAGCGTGCCACGGCACCGCGCGTATTGGCGAATTCGTGCTGCAATTGCACCACCGCGTCGTGCCGGGCCAGTACCTGGGCGATGGGGCTGTAGATCTCGCGGTAGTACTCCTCCTCGTTGAAGACGGCTTCGGGGATGAGCGAGCCCATCATCTCGGGCATGCGCTCCTGGGCGTGCAGGTAGGCTTCCATGCGCGCGTCGAGGAAGCCGGTGGGGCGGCCGTCGAGGATCGGCGATGAGGCCGCGATGGCCGGGATGATCGGCAGCAACAGGCGCACGGCGGCATGCAGGCGCGTGAATTCAGGGTCGCCGGCGAAGGAGAGGTTCAGGTGCGTGCTCTGCGTATTGGCCCAGCCATGGGTCTGGCAGCCGAAGAGCCGGTCGAAGGTGCGGTAGACGTCGCTGTGCTCATGCGCCCAAAGCACCGTTTCACGCTTGGGATCCATCCAGGGGTGCGCGCCACCGGGGAGCAACATGGCGTTGTGTTTCGCCAGGGCCTTGTCCAGCGCCTTCACCTCGGCGGCGAAACGTTTGCGCAACGGTGCGATGCGCCGGGCGGGTTTCGCATTGCGCACCTCCACCACATGGTCGGTGAGTTCGTTGCTCCATTCCATGGTGCCGCGCGGCACGTCGGCCACCGGCGATCCCACCACATCCGTGAAGAGCTGCGCCACCAGGGGACGCACGTCCAGCGTGTCGCGGTCCACCACCATGTACTCCAGTTCGATCCCGTGGGCCTCGAACAGACGGTATGGACGTTGACGCGTGTGCATGGAAGGCCAAAGGTCGTGCTTGTGCCCGAGCCGACCGGCTCATTCCTGCTCCGGCCAGCGCAGCCCCAGTGCCAGCAGCCCTTCCACGGCGTACACCTCCTTCTCGCCGGGTACGTTCACGTAGGTCCAGGCGCGTGCCGTGCCGGGGGCGAAAGTGTCGCTGCCGAGGTTCAACGCCTCTTCGCGGCCATCGGCGAGGGTGAAGGTGATCCGGCAGCGCGTTTCCTCGGTCAGCCGGTAGCGTTCACCAAGCAGCAGGATCATGCCCATGGTGCGCTTCACCTTCAACTCCTGGAAACGACCCAACAGTTCGCGTGCCTGTTGATCGGGGGAGCGGTCCTGCTCGTGGGTGGCGATACGTTCCCAACCTTGTGGTGTGCGCCGCAACAACAGGTCATGGCGTGCAGCGCCGCGGTCCTCGAAGTGGATGGACGTCACCGCCGCGGTGTCCAACAGCAGCACATGCGTGCGGGGATCGCGTGTGCCGGTTCGCAGCCCCAACCTGTCGCCCAGCACAAAGAGCAGCACCAGCGTGGCGGCCATGATCAGCAGGGCTTTCAGCGAAGTGCTCATCCGCATGGGCTCAGGGCTGCACCAAGGCATGTCCGGCCGTCATTGTGCTCACGTCGATCACGGCACGCTCGGTGATCGCATGGACGCGCTCGCTGGCCGAAGGCGCCATGCCCAGCAGACCGGTGCTGAGTCCGAAGGCCGGCAGGATGGCCACGCGTTCGCTGAACACGAAACAGGGCAGCATCATGCGCTGGCGGCCGCGCCCTTTGAGCACCACACCGGGATGGAGATGTCCGCACAGGCGGTACACGCCCGGTTGTTCGGCCGGCTCGTGCGCGAAGACGAAGGGTCCTTCCTCCAGCGTATCGTCGGCCACCTGGATGCCCGCTTCCGCATAGCGCTTGTCGGCCAGCACGTCATGGTTGCCGGGCACCAGATGGAGCGCTGCCCGCTGATCGGTGCACCAGGCCGCGAAACGGTCCCAGGCGCTGTTGTGGCTGCTGTGGAAGATATCGCCGAGGAAGACGATCCGCTCGGGCATGAAGGTCTCCACCAGTTCCTGCAGCCGTGCGATGGTGCGCTCGTCCTGGCCTTCGGGAAGCGGTAGTCCACCCTTGCGCAGGTGCGCCGCCTTGCCCAGGTGCAGGTCGCTCAGCACCAGCCAGCGCAGCCTTGGCCAGAACAGCGCGCGGTGGGGGTGGAGCAACAATCTCTCGCCAGCGACGTCGATCTCGGCCGTGAGCATGGGCCGAAGGTAGATGCCTCCTGTCAAGGCTGGACCATGGGCAGCGTCCAGCGGTGCTTCCCATCCTTGGCGCGAAGCACATATATGCCGGCCGGCAGGTCATGGGGCGTGACGAAGGTGCCGTCCATGGTCACTTGTGTCCGCACGATCGACCTGCCGCCCATGTCATGCAGTTCGAGCGCCTGTCCTGCCGGCATACCCTCGATCCGCAGTGCGGCACCGGCCATGGCCGGCACCGGCCAGATGCGCGGATCATTCGATGCTGTTGCTGGAACGCCAGTGCTGATGTCCCCGAAAAGGTCCTCGTACACCTGTGCGAACTCATCGGCCACGCCGCAACTTTCCACCGCGTCCCAGTTGATGCTCCAGGTCATCAGGCCACGCAGGGTGGGGTAGGTGGCCACGCGCTGGTAACTTCCCGGCTGCGGCCCCGTGCCACGCAGGTATGCCACGGCATGCTCCACCACGGTGGGTGGCACGTACCCCCCCCCAGCGGCCAGCGGACAAGCGGGCAGGCCGATCGCCACCTTCTCCGGTGGCCATGGTGCGAAGAAGCCGCCACTGGTCTGGAAGCCCTGCAGCAGCGCTTCGGTCTGGCTCACGATGAAGTCGGCGGTGCCCTGCTCGTAGATGCCACCATCGATGCCATACATGCTGCCGCTGTTGTACAGCTGCACCTGCAGGATGTCCAGCCGGTCGCGCAAGGCGTCCAGCAGTGGCAGGTACGCGCCCCAGATGCCGCCGTAGCCGCTCATGCCACCTTGCACGTAGGCTGTTTCCGGTGCTGCAGTGAGCATCATGGGCACGCCGTAGGTGCTCTCGAACTGGTCGGCGATGGAGTATACCGCGTCGATCAGGCGGATGATGCGCGCATCGACAGGGTTGGCGATGGTGCCGCCGCTGATGGCCACCGAGGCACCCTCCAGGTCGATGTCCATGCCATCGAAACCGTAAGTGGCGATGATGCCCAGCAGGCTGGCCACGAACTGGTCGCGCTCCGCATCGCTGTCCAAGTGGATGGTGCCCGTGGCACCGCCGATGCTGATGAGCACTTTCCGGCCCTGCGCTTGGAGGGCCGCTACATCGGCGAGGAAGGTGGCGGGCGTGGTCTCCTGCGGGGCGAAGACCATATCGTACGTGGTGCCGGGCGCGGGCAGGGCGAAGCTCACGCACACCACCGTGTAGAGCTCATCCACCTCGGCCAGCTCCAGGTAGGGGGCACTGCCGTCGTTCCAGTTGTGCCAGTAGCCGATGAGATCGGGGCCTTGGGCGTGGAGGGAGGCGAAGGTGGAGAGGATGGTGAAGGCAGGGAGAATGGTTCGCAAATGTGGGCGCATGGCGATCGTTTCAGCCCGAAGATGCTGGAACACGGCTGATCGGAAGAGGCAGCCTTCGCAGAACCTTGGTCGGCTGAGGGCAGCTTGAGTGAGCGCTCACGCCTTCTCCAACCGCTCCGTCATCTTCCGTATCCTGTCCTCCAACTGCTCGCTGGTCAGCTTTTCGCGCAGCCGGTCCACCAGGATCGGGAAGGCGAAGGGCGTGAAGCGCCCGGGATCCTTCAGCACCTTGCTTTGCCGGCCGATGCGCTCCAGGGCCTCGCGCATGCGCGGCATTTCCATCTGGATATCGAAGGCCTCGTCGTAGGCCTGGCGCAGCAGCAGGTGGTCGGGTTCATGTTCGCGGAACACGTCGAAGAAGAGCCCGCTGTTGGCCCGCATGTGGCGCTCCTTCAGCGGGCGCCCGGGCATGCCCTTGAACACCAGCCCGGCGATGCTCGCGATGTCCCGGAACTTGCGCCTGGCCATCTCGGTGGCGTTCAGGCTGCGCTGCAGGTCGGCCAGGAGATCCTGCGGGCTGAACAGGTCGTTGTCCAGCGCCTCCTCGATGGGGATCGGTTGGTCGCTGAGCAGCTCGAAGCCGTGGTCGTTCATGGCGATGCTGAAGGTGATGGGCTTCAGCAAACTCATGCGGAAGGCGAGGAGCGCGCCCATGGCCTCGTGCACCAAGCGACCTTCGAAGGGGTAGATCACCACGTGGTGCCCCTCGCGGCTGGTGAAGCGCTCTATCAGCAGCTCATCCTCCGTGGGCACGATGCTCGTTTCGCGCTGCCGTTCCAGGATGGGCTCCACGGCGGACATCTCGGCATTGCCCTCCGGGGCGGTGAGCTGCGCCCGCAGCACCTTCGCCATGTAGCTGCTCAGCGGCATCCTTCCGCCCTGCCAGCTGGGTATCCTGCCCTTCTGCTCGCGGCTCTTGCGCACCTGGGCCACCAGCCCCTGCACGCGCACGAACTCCAGGCTGCGCCCCGCGAACCAGAACACGTCACCCGGCTTCAATTGGTTGATGAACCATTCCTCCACCGTGCCGATGCGCCCACCACCGATGAGCTTCACGGCGTAGCTCTCGCTGCCCACGATGGTGCCGATGCTCAGCTTATGCCGCAGCGCCACGCGCCTGTCGTGCACGCGGACCATGCCGTCCGCATCCACCACGCACTTGCGGAACTCCTCATAGGCCGTGAGGCTCTTGCCGCCAGTGGTGATGAAGGTTAGCAGCCAGTCCCACTCCTCCGGGGTGATGTCCTGGAAACACCAGGTGGTGCGCACCTCGTCATAGAGCGTGGCCGGGGAGAAGCCATCGCTCACCGCGAGCGTCATCAGGTATTGCGCCAGCACATCGAAGCAGCGGAACAGTGGTTGGCGGGCTTCGATGCCTGCCTGTCCGGCAGGCAGGCTGCCTTCTTCGGCGGCCTGGCGGAGCGCGGCGGCTTCCACCAGTTCCAGCGCATGGGTAGGCAGGAACCAGATGCGGCTGGTGGCATCGGGGCGGTGGCCGCTGCGGCCTGCGCGTTGCACGAAGCGCGCCACGCCCTTTGGACCGCCCACCTGCACCACGGTCTCCACGGGGCGGAAGTCCACGCCCAGGTCGAGGCTGCTGGTGCACACCACGGCCTTCAATCGGCCTTTGTCCAGCGCCTGTTCCACCCATTCGCGCACATCGCGGTCCAGGCTGCCGTGGTGCAGCGCGATGGTGCCGGCCAGCTCGGGCGCGATGTTCAGCAGGTGGTGGTACCAGATCTCGCTCTGTGCGCGGGTGTTGGTGAAGATGAGCGTGCTGGTGCTGTGCTCGATGATGGGCAGCAGCCGGTGCGCCAGCTTCAGGCCCAGGTGCCCCGCCCAAGGGTAGCGCTTCACCTCCTCGGGGATGATGCTACGGACCTCGATGGGTTTGCGGATGGTGGATCGCACGAGTACGGGTGCGCCGGCACCGGTAGGTCGACCCGGAGGGTCGACGGTGCCGGGGACCAGATGATGATCCGTGCCATGCAGCACCATCATCGCCTCCTCCAAATTCCCGATGGTGGCGCTGATGCCCCAGATGCCCAGTCTTGGCCGCAGGGCCTTCAGCCGGCTCAGGGCCAGCTCCACCTGCACGCCGCGCTTGCTGCCCAGCAGCTCGTGCCACTCATCGGCGATGAACCAGTCCAGGTGCTTGAAGAGATCCGCGTAGCCCTTGGTGGCCAGCAGCACATGCAGGCTCTCGGGCGTGGTGACCAGCAAATGCGGCAGGGTCTTCTTCTGTGCAGCGCGTTCTTTGGTGCTGGTATCGCCGGTGCGCACGCCCACGGTCCATGGCAGGCCAATGCCATCGCATAGGCGCTGCGCGCTATCCGCGATCTCGCCGGCCAGGGCACGAAGGGGTGTTATCCAGAGGGCACGAAGGCCTTGCTTGTCGCGACTCCGGGCTTGACCCGGAGTGACAAGTGCGTGGTTCACCACGCCGCCCCACACCGCATAGGTCTTCCCTGTGCCGGTCGGCGCGTTCAGCAAACCGCTGCGTTCTTCGGCCATCTGCGCCCACACCTCGCGCTGAAAGTCCTGAGGGCTCCAACCTTGTGCGGCGAACCAGTCGAGCAGGTGCGCATCCATGTTCATCTTCTCCGCTCGATGCGGAAGATGCTGCTGGTCTCGATCGTGCTGTCCGTCTCGGTGCTCGCCTCCATCCAGCCTACCGGTACGAAGGGCACCCGGGCCATGAACTCCTTCAGGTCGGTGAAGTGCTCGGTGCCATAACGCTGCGTGCCCTTGTAGAAGACGAGGTTGTGGATGAAGTACTTGCCGGGAAAGTGCGTAAGCATGAGCTCGAACAGTTCGTCCAACTGGTCCAGCACATACCAAGTGACCTCCGCGAAGAGGATGGCATCGGGTGCGAAGTCCTTGTAATGCGCAAGGTTCTTCACCTCATCCACGCGGAAGTCCAGGTGCGGGAAGTTGGCCTTGGCCTTGGCCACCGCCGTGGGTGCCACATCGAAGCCCAAGTAGCGAACGCCGGTGGCCTGTTGGATGCGATCGGCATAGTAGCCGAGGCCGCAACCCACCTCCACCACGGAACGGATGCCGAACCGCTGCATGTGCAGGATACCGCTGGCCCGGGAATAGGGATTGGGTTGCTGGTCCTGCATCCAGGGCTGGTCGAACAGCTGGTACATCTCCTCGAAGCGACCGATGAAACGGCCGTCCTTGATGACCAGATCGTGATAACTGGTGGGGTCTTTCTCTTCTGGCATGTGGTCGATGCTCAAGAGATATTGCCGAGCCGGCGCAGGTCTTCCAGGGTGTTCGCCTCCTCCGACGGTTTGTCGTGCCTCCATCGTGCGATGCGCGGGAACCGCACGGCCACCCCGCTTTTGTGTCGTGTACTCGCGCTGATCCCCTCGAAGGCGATCTCGAACACCAGTTCGGGCTTCACCTGCCGCACGGGACCGAAGCGCTCCAAAGTGTTCTTCTTCACAAAGGCGTCCACCTCCTTCATCTCTTTGTCGGTCAGTCCGCTGTAGGCTTTGGCGAAGGTGACCAACCGGCCCTCGTGCCACAGGCCGAAGGTGTGGTCGGTGTACAGACCTGCGCGCCGGCCATGCCCCTGCATGCTGTAGGTGAGCACCGCGTCGATGGTGAGCGGCTCCAGCTTCCACTTCCACCACGCACCGCGTTTTCGACCGACCTCGTAGGCGCTGTCCAACCGCTTCAGCATGATACCCTCGCTGCCCACCTGGCGGGCGGTCTCCCGATGGGCCAGGACCTCTTCCCAACCCGAGCACCGCAGCGCTGGGGAAAGCGACAAGGCGGGCGTTCCGGCCAGTTCCACCACGCGCTCCAACAAGCTGCGGCGTTCATCCAAGGGCGATCGGCGAATGTCGCGGCCTTCGAATTCCAGGAGGTCGTAGGCCATCAGCACCACGGGCACTTCAGCCAGCAACTTCTTTCCGGGGGTCTTGCGGCCGATCCGCCTCTGCATTTCCCCGAAGGGCAATGGCGCACCATCACGCCACGCGAGCAATTCCCCATCGATCACGGTGCCCGGTGGCAGTGTTTCGGCCAGGGAGGCCAGTTCGGGGTACTTGTCCGTGACGAGTTCTTCTCCGCGGCTCCAGAGGTACTGTCTTCCACCGCGCACGATCATCTGGCCGCGTATGCCGTCCCACTTGTGTTCGGCCTGCCAGGCGTGTGGGTCGCCCAACGCTTCAAGCCGCGCGAGACCCGCTCCGGACGCCGTGCCCGCGACACCTTCGATACCATGCGCCAGGTGGAAGGGGTAGGGGCGCCCCAGGTCGTCATCGGCGCGCGTGCCCAGCACCAGATCATGGAAGCTGGTGCGGTGCGGGTCCCAGTCGCCCATCAGGCGGTGTGCGATCACCTCCTCCGCCACGCCGGTGGCCCTGCTCAGGCCCTTCACCATCACCTTCTGGTCCACCCCGATCCGGAAGCCGCCGGTGAGGATCTTGTTGAAGACGAAGAGCGACATGCCCTCCAAGCCCGACCAGGCCTGCTTGATGCGGTGGGACTTCTCCTCCTCGGCAAGGTCCTTCAGCGTTTCCACGTAACGCACCCATTCCGACAGGCTTTTCTCCATGGCTTGGCCGCGCGGCGCGACGTGCGTCACCGTCTCGGCGAAGTCGCCCACCACGTGGTAGCTGGCCTCGAAGAGCCAGTCCGGTATGCCGCTCGATTCGGCCGCCCATTGGCGCAACTGTGCACTGGTCACAGGTCTTTTGGGCCTTCGCCCGCTGAGCAGCGCCACCGCCCACAGCTTGTCGGTGTCGTCAGCTGCGCGGAAATAGTCCGCCAACGCGTCCACCTTGGCGTTGGTGCTGGTGGTGGCGTCGAGCGTGTCGAAGAGTGCTGCTTCGCGTCGCATCGTTCATACAAAATACAAGTGGGCCGGTACGAAGTTCAAAGGTCGATGGTCCGCGGACGGCTCATCGCGGCATCACCCGTACACGTTCCCATAGGATGTCCGTGATCCTGCTTCTGTCGAACCGTTCACGCACAAAGGAGGCTCCCTGGGAGCCCAGGCGCGCGCCAAGCGTCGGCTCTTCAAGGAGCCGTCGAACGGCATCCGCCAACGCGGCATCGTCCTCCGGCACAAAGGCCAGCCCGCCATGTCCCTGATCGATGAACAGGTCCTTCGCCTCGCCTTCCACGCCCAGCAGGATGGGCTTGCCCAGCGCCAGGGCCTCGAAGATCTTGGACGGTATGGCGCCCTCGAAGAGCTTCTCCTTGCGCAAGGGTATCACGGCGGCATCACTCGCGGCCACCAGGGTCAGGGCGTCCGTGCGGGGCAGGGGGGCGATGAAGCGCACATTGTCCAGCCCCATCGATCCGGCCAGCCTGCTCAAGGAAACACGTTCGGGTCCATCTCCGACCAGGAGGAATTGTACGCGTGGTGCGTCCCTCAGTCGTTCCGCCGCGCGGAGCACCACCTCCAGCCCTTGCGCGTGGCCGATGATGCCCGTGTAAGCCACCACGTAGGCGTCCGATGCGATGCCATGGCGCTCACGCGCGCCTGCGGGATCGACGCCCTCGATCTGGTCCAGATCGACCCCATTGGGGATCCACAAGACGTCCTTGCCCGGACAGCGTCGCTGGATATCGGCCACGATGCCCTGCGTTTGCCCGGTGATGAGCGCCGCGGCGCGGTAGCAACGCATCTCCAGCCAGGTGCTCACGGCGATGGCGAGACGGTTCTTCACGAGGCCCAGCTTCACGGCGCTTTCGGGCCATAGGTCGCTGACGTTGAAGACCAGCCGGGCGCCTTTCACGCGGGCCAGGCAGATGGCCGCGATCCCCAGAAAAAGCGGCGGGGATTCCACCAGCAGGATGTCGGCACGACGAAGTTTGAGCAGGCCGTAGACGATCGAGGTGCCCACGAACGAGAAGTAGTTCAACAGGCGGGCGAAGAGTCCGCGTCCCCGCGAAACGAAGAGCCACACGCGCCGCACGTCCAGGCCATCGATGTGCTCCCGCAGGGTGAAACGGCCGCGGTAGCCTTGGTGGACGCGCATGTCCGGGTAGTTTGGCATGGCTGTGAGCACGGTGATCTCGGCGCCTCTGTCCCGCAGGCCCTTCGCCATGGCGAGGAGCCGGTTCTGCGGCGCGCCTGTTTCGGGCGGGAAGTACTGGGTGAGGAGGATGATGCGCAACGGCCCACTTCGCTGCGACGATGGGCTGGCGAACAGCGCGGCGAACAAGGTGAAGAACACCACGCCTGCCTGCACTTCCAGCATGGACTCCACACTCCAGTTGAGCGCCGCGAGCAGGAGGAGGAACACCGCGATGTGGCGCCCGTCCCGCCGGGCGTGGTACAGCGGTACCAAGAGGAGCGACAGCGACCATAGCGCCGCAGGCAGCCCCAATGCCACGGCGGTCTGCAGGAATTGCGAATGGGCGTTGAGCCGTTTCTCCAGCGGGTGGCGGTATCCGCGCTCCGCGTACAAGCGCACCAGTTCATTCTTCACATCGCCGGTGCCGGTGCCACACCAGGGATGTTCGGCTACGAGGGATGCTCCAGCACGCCATACCAGCCTCCGCGCGGAACTGCTGTCATCCGCGTCGGGATCGGTCTGCCGGAGCGCCGCCCAGGTCTCGGTGATCTTGCCACGCACGGTGCTGAAGGAGGCGATGAGTGAACCGAGCACGATGGCCGCTCCGAGCGCGATGCCCAGCGCGGCCCGGCGGAGCCGGTGGTCCTTGCGGCGAGCGATGAGCACATGCAGCAGCAGAAGCAACAGCGCGGACCAACCGGTCTTGCTCGCGGTGAGGACCACGCCCAGCACGAGCATCGCCGGCCACAAGTACCGCTCAAGCCAACGCAGGGGCTTGGGCCAGGTTCCTTCGCGATCCGTCCACGTCAGCAGCGCCAGGGCGAATACACCGTACATGGCCAGATAACTGGGATGGAGCCAGGGCGAGTAGTAGCTGGTGAAGAAGATGTTCGTGTAGGGAAGTCCTTCGAGGTAGATGCCTTCGTCCCGCAGTCGCAATTCGGTGATGAAGAGCCACGAGGAACGCAGCAACAAGGCGAGGAAAGTGATCGCGACCGTATGCACGAACACGCGTCCGGCGAAGACCGTGTGGCGCTGCCATGCACCGGATCCCCAGGCGAAGATCAGCGGCACAAGCAGCATCAGCGCCTTCACCTCCAGATCGAAAAGTCCATGCGCATGGTCCTCGCTCCACAGCATGCCCGCCACATGCCACAGGTAGTAGACCGCGAGCCAGGGCAGCGCTCCGCGCCAGGAGGGCCATGACCAGGTCCCGCGTGGCTTCTCCCAGGGCGCCATGGCCAGCAAGAGCGCTGCGACCAGTGCCGGCAGCGCATCGGGCCACAACGGCATCGCGGTCAGCACGGCGATCCACAGGACGCGTCGCAAGCGGTCGATCATCGGCTTGGTGTCAGACTCCATGGGCATGCAACGCCGCGTCGTGGCGCATGGCGGATCTCAGGATGAACGCCCCGAGGACGATGAAGCAGAGCGACTCGACCGCCGCCAATGCGATGAGGTAATGCATGGGCAGCGCATAGGCCGCCACGCCCAGCGCGAGCACAGCGAGGAAATACGCGACCTGCCACGCGCTGTATCCACCGATCCGGTGGAGCGCGGGCAGCAGGGGCGTGAGCGGCATCACCACGAATTGGAGGGCGATCGGCAGCGCCAGGATGCGCGCGTACGTCCCGGCTTCGGCCCAGGGTCCGCCGAAGACCAGCGTGAAGAGCCATGGCCCGCCGGCCACGAGAACCACCACCAGCGCGATCGCGGGCCAGGCGAGGGCACGCAAGCCTTTCAGCAGGGTGGGCATCACGGCAAGGCCTTGGGCCACGGTGCCACTGGCGCGTTGCATGTACACCTGCATGAAGCTCGTGGCGATGAAGGTGACGGGTAGGAAGATCGTCTGCCGGCAAAGGTTGAACTGGCCGGTGACCTCTTCATCGAAAACGCGGCTCAGGAAGAAGACCGGAATGCTGAGCGTGGCGGTGTGGAGCACGGCGGGCAGCGCGTTGTAAAGCGGGAAGCTCCGGTATTCGGCCGCTGCGGCGCGCATATCGCCCATGGCCATGGGCCGGAAGTGGAAACCCTTCCACCGCGCCTGCATCGCGCCTACGGCGAAGTAGGCCGCCCAGCCCGCGATGTAGCCGATCATCAGGCCATGCGCATGCGCCCACCAGCCCAGCGCCAGCGATACCAGCGTGATGCCCGTGGTCTGCGTCATCTTGTTCACGCTCATGGCGCCGAAGGCCTGCTTGCGGATCAGCCAGTTGTTGAGTGGCTGGAAGGCGCCCATCAAGAGGATGAGCACCGGGGCCAGGGCGATCGGGACCAGCGCGACCCCACCGCCGAGCCATGCGGCGAGCGGTTCGCGGAACATTCGCAGGGCGACGGCCAGTACGGTCGATACGATCACCGCGAGCACGAGCGCCAGGTGTGCGAGGGTGTTGGCGCGGGTGTCCTCGCGGGGCAGCACCACGGTGAGTTCGTAGCGGCCACAGATCAGCAGGCTGAAGGGGTTGGCCACGGCCAGCAGGATGGCCAGGGCGCCGAACTGCTCAGGGGTGTAGAGGCGTGTGAGCAGCGGCGCGGCGAGCAAGGGGATGACCTGCGCGAGCGCGGTACCGCCCAACAGGGTGGCCATGCCGCGCTTGAAGGAGACCCCGCCGTTGGCCATTTACAGATCGGTGATGTGGAGCACGCGTGTGGCGAGCATGCGTTGCAGCAGCGCCATCACCAGGAAGGAGAGGGCCGTGGCCAGCGCGGCGCCATGGATGCCGAGCAGGGGGATCAATGCCAGGTTCAGCAACACGTTGCTCAGGAAGAAGCCCGTGATGAAGAGCGTTTGGGTGCCGGGCCTCCCCAATTGCCCGAAAAGCATGAGGAAGGCCTGGTGGCCGCTGCTGAGCGCGATGCCCAGCGCGAGGATGGCGTACACGGCCCAGACGGTCATGGGCTGCTCCCGCATGCCCAGCACCCACAGGGCGAGCGGGAAGAGCGGTATGGTCAGCAGCACCAGCGGCGCGAGCAGGCGGAAGAAGGCCTTGCGGTTGCGGCGTATCACCTTGCCCAGCAAGGCCGCGCCGCCCTTATGCCAGGCACGCGTGAGCACGGGGTTGATGTTGTTGCGGAAGAGCACCGGCAGTTGCAACACGCCCTCGGCCACGGTGGCGGCGAAGCTGTACAGGCCCACGGCGGCATCGCTCATGAAGATACCGAGCATGAAGACGTCCACCCGGGTGTTGACGTCCAGCAGGAGGTTGCCGGCGAGTGCCCGGTTGCCGAAGCGGAAGTTCTCGCGCAGCGCCAGGCGCAGACCGCTGCCGTTCCAAGGGCGCCAGAAACGCAGGGTGATGGGCAGCAGCACCAGCGTCAGGATCGCCTCCGTCCAGAAGAGCGTCACCGGCAGCCGCCACGCCGGTGCGTCGAGCGCCGCGAGATAGAGCACACCGGCGAAGATCAAGGTGAAGCGGAGCAGCTGGAACACCGCGAACAGCCGCATGCGGCGGGCGCCATTGTGGAAGCTCAGCATGATCTTGTTCCAGGAGAAGAAGAGCAGGCCGGGCACCACCAAGGGGAAGGCGCGCAGCACATCATCGCTGCTGAACCACCGGCCTGGAAGTCCTTGTCCGAGCCAGGCGATGCCCATCACGGCGAATGAGGTGGCGGTGGCCAGGATCAGCGAGGCGCTCACCTGGGCATCGGCGCGGCGCCCGGCGGCGAGTTCGCGCGGCACGAAGGCCTGCACGGCGAGATGCGTTCCACCCACGGCGAGCTGGCTCAGCAGGATGTGGACCGCATAGACCAGGTTGAAGACGCCCAGCGCGGCAGCGTCGTAGGCCTGCACGATGAGCAGGTTGACCAGCACGCCGAACAAGGCGCTCAAGCCGAAGGCCCCGGCATTCCAGATCAGGTCCGTGGTGAACTTGCCCTTCGGCGGCCGCATGGTCAACGGCCAAATGTATCCTTCAGCCGGTGCAGCGTATGGCCCCGGTCATCCTCGGCCAGCAACACCGCGTGCCGTTCCAGCAGGTCCACCCAGCGCGGGGCATAGCCGTTGTATTCCACCGTGGAGAAGATGTGCCGGCAATGCAGCGAATCCAGCAGGTAGCGGACCACCTCCTCGTCGCTGCGGCCATGCATCAGCAGGGGCTTGCCATCGGCGAGGAACAGTTGATCGCTGCCGCACCAGTAGTAGATGCCCGGCCGGTCGGTGACATAGTACCACACGGGCAGGTTGTTCACCAGCACGGTATCGGTGGGGGCCACGCCATGGTGGGAAAGCCAGCCTTCGAGATCGCGCGGGCTGCTGTCCAGGCGCTCCTTCATCGTGCCGGGTCTGGTATCGGGTGAGGAGAAGGTCGGCTCCGCATGCCACGTGCGCTGGCGATGCTCCAACGACAGCCCGGTGTTGAGGACCGAAAGCGCCGCCAGGCCCGCCACGGCCCATGCGCGCTGGCCTGCAGGCAGGGCCCGCCACACCACGGCGAGCACCGCCACGGTGAAGAGCGGCTGCAAGGTGAGCGCGTAGCGGTAGTTGAATCCACCAAAGGCGCCGATGACCACCACGGCGAGCAGGGTGAAGACCAGCAGGCCGCGCTGCCAGGTTTCGAGCCGCTGCCAACAAAGGATGGCGAGCACGATCAACGGCAGGGCGAAGATGCCCATGGTGCCGAGGAACTGCAGGTTGAAGAACACGCCGAGGTAGCCATTCAGCCAGAGCAGCAGCGGGGTGGCGATGCCGCGCGAGAAGAGCGCGGGGTCCAGGTCGCCGCGCGCCACGGGCATCCAATTGCGGTGGTACAGCCAGGCCAGCAGCACGGCCACCACGAAGAGCGACCAGAACAGGGCGGTATGCCAGCGGCGTGTCATGCTTCAGAACCAGCGGATGTCCTGGAAGATCCAGCCCGTACCGAAGAGGATGTCGGCCACATAATGGATGGCGCCGAAGGCGAGCATGATGCCCGCAGCACGCAAGCCCCAGCGCAGGCGCACGGGCAGCGGCACTTGCACAAAGACCAGCATCACCAGCCACAGGGCACCACTGAGGATGGCTCCGATGCTGTGGATGAAGGCGTGCGCGCCACACAGGGCCGCGAAGAGGGCGAGGCGATGGGGAGAAGGAGCGCGGAGCATCATCACGAAGGCGGCCACGGACGTGCAGAAGAAGAAGATCCTGTAGCTGTCCAGGTGGTAGATGGTGAGGAGGAAGAGGAAGCCCATGGCCGCGGTGAGCGCGATGCCGCCGGCTACCGCCACCCAATGGCCCAGGCGCCGCAGCACCGCCCACACGAAGGTGATGAGCAGCCAGCCGTACCACATGGTGATGCTCCGGCCCCAGAGGTCGCTGCGTATCTCCATCGCCTGCGCCTGCAAGCCTTCCCAGGTGAAGAGCAAGGGAAAGGAGTGGCCATGCAGGCCCACGTAGTAGAAGCCCGTGGCGGTATCGAAGGGGTGGTGCTGGTAGACGATCGCCATGTCGCGCAGGAACACCCGGCCTTGCAGCGCATACTCCAGCACATCGTGATCGATCAACGGCTTGTTCACCAGGAAGACCACCGTGACGAAGAGCAGGAAGGCGCTGCCCAGGAGGAAAGGCCACAGGCTCCGGTCGTGGAACAATTGGGCGGGAAGCACGCGGATCATGTCCCAGAGTCTGCCCCAGCCATCGCCCGCCAGGAAGGCCAACGCCGCGAAGCCGAGCACGGGCAGGGACTGTGCCACCATGGCGGGCACGCCATGCCACAGTGCGAGTGTGTAGTAGAGGACCAACGTGGTGATGAGGGGCCCGAGCGCGAAGCCCGTGATCGCCAGAGGCCACGCCGGGAGTTGGAGGCGATCGTTGCGGCCCAGGAGAAATGCGGCCACGATGGCGCCGAAGACGATGTTCGTTTCGAGGAAGAGCCCGATGAAATGGAGCAGCTCCATCATGCGGTGACGGGCTTCCGGTAGAGCCGCGGCATGGCGTTGATCGCCTTCAGCGCACGCTCCATGTCCACTCCGATGGTCTCGAAGTACCACTGCATGCTCTCGAAACGGGGGCGGTTCTCTCGCAGCACGGCCGACAGCCCCTCTTCACGGGTGATCATGCCTTCGCGGATCTGGTTGCTGCGGAAGGTGTCGAACTCGGTGAAGCCCGCGACGAGTCCATAGACATAATTGTAGAAGGCCGCCGTGCCGTCGCCGATGCGCCAGCTGCTGGTGGTGTCGGGCGAAAGCTCCCAATTGTATTCGCCGATCAGGGTGTCCTCCAGCGTCTTTTCGTCCCAGGGGATGTAGTCGAACAGCAGCAGGTACACCTCGCGCGGTTCGGTGTAGTAGGCCTTGAAGGCGCTGTAGGTGTCCGGCAGGCTGGCGTTGAGGTAGCCGGGGTTCGCCACGAAATTCCGCATGTAGTACAGCGGCATCTGGAACTTGGCGAGGGTGCTCTGCTTGTCGATGCGCTCCTTGTCGAAGTTGGGCCGGATCCCCGCGAAGCCCGCCTTGAAGTCGGTGTTCTCCAGCTTGTTCTCCATCCAGATGTCGCAGTGGATGCCCGTCTGCCGCCGGATGTTGTTCACATGCACGAAGAAGTGCTTGTCGCCCGCCATGAAGAGGGGGATCATCCCCAGGCGCGGGCTTTTCAGCCAGGCCTCCATGTTCAGGCGCACGTTGCGGCGCTTCATCTTGATGTCGGCGCTCACCAGGATGTTCTCCACGCCGAGATGGCCGGTCATGCGTGCGATGTTGCGGCGCGCCAGGTCGGTCACCAATCCCCAGTCGTAGGTGAAGGTGAGCGGCTTCATGCCGAACTCCTTCACGAGCAGGTGCAGGCCGTAGCTGCTGTCGCGCCCGCCGCTGAAGGCCACGATGCAGTCCTGCTTCCCGTCATCGCGACGGTACTTCTTCAACACTTCCTCGAAGGCGGGACGCTTGTCCACCGTCAGGCCCTTGGGCTTGTAGCTGTGGCAGTAGGTGCATACGCCCTGCGCATCGTAGGCGATGTAAGGGAAGGTCTCCGGCAGCAGGCACCTGGTGCAGCGGCGGATGCTGCGCATCACCTCCTCGGGGAACTCGATCAGCTGGCGCAGACGGCCCTCATCGCTGGTGGCGATGGCAGGAGCGGAGACCGTGGCACCACCCCTGGAATGATCGGTGATGGCAAAGGCTTCGGTGTTGTTCAACGCCGGGCCGGACGTGTTCTCCTTCAGTCCGAAGTCCGTGATGGACCAGGCGCTCAGGTCGACCAGCTTGCCGGTGAAGGGCTCCACCCACCGCACGTCCTTGCCCGCGTAGCGTTTCTTCACCCCTTCCCGTCCGGTGAAGGTGCGGGCGATATAGGCTTCGCTGGCGAAGACCATGCTGCCCGCAGGGTCATCGATCGTGTAGAGCGAACCGGTGTTGGTGGCGAGCAGGACCTGTTGGCCGTCGTTGATCAGGATGGCGACGCTGGCGGCACCTTCCATTTCAGCGAAGACGCGTCGGATGGCTTCCACCGGACCGAGCCCTTCCTTGAGGAACAAGCGGAACAACGCGGCCAGCACCTCGGTGTCCACCTCGTACTTGCGCTCGATGCGCCCGGCGTACTTCGCCCACAGTGCATCCACGTTGGTGACGATGCCGTTGTGCACCATCACCAGGCCGTCCTTGATGCAGGGCTGGTTGTTGAAGTTGTGCTCCTGCGTGCCGTTGGTGACCAGGCGGCTGTGGGCAATGACGGCAAGCTCCCGCTGCCCTTCTGCGAACGCGGGCTTCAGGGCCTTGTCGAGATACTTCCGGTAATCCTGCGAGCGGATCAGCTCACTGGCGGGCACATCGTCCTTGGTCACATGGATGGTGCGGTCGGTCGCGCTGCGGATGGCGATGCCGCTGCTCTCCTTGCCGCGCGTTTCGCTGAGGATGAAGAGCTCACTGATGATGCCTTCCGCCAGGGGCTCCGTAATGCCCGCTTCCGCCTTGGCGAGGATGCCGAAGATGCCGCACATGGTCTAACTCCCTTGGTCCTTCAGCAACCATTGGAGCACCAGCCCATGGGCGATGAAGGCGTTGCGAAGATCGGGTTGCTGATCGAAGCGGACGTATTTCACGAGCAACTCCGGTGGGATATTGTTCGCCCAGACGGGGTCCGGCAGGTAGGGCAGTACGAAGGGTTCCACGCCGCCGTGGAGCAGGGCCTCGTGGATGTAGCGTACCACGGCGGTGTCCCTTTCCTCTCGGAACACGCGGTGATGCAGCAATACGGCGATGGCATCGAAGGTGCGATAGCGCGCCAGGGCGAAGGTCTCGCCGTCGCCAGGCCAATCGGGGGTGTTCTTCGAGATGCCATCCGATGCTCTCCATCCCGCTTTGGCCGTGCCCCACCAGTAATTCCAGAACCACGGCCGGGCAAAACGCTCCGGATGCGCGGCTCGGGGGGCCAGTTCGCGATCGATCAAGAGGCGCACGATGTCGTCGGCGGCCATGCGGTGATGGGGCGTGACCTCCCATTGCACATGTTCCTCCCCGTACAGCGCCCCGGCCGCCCAGCAGTTCTGGTGGTTGTAAGGCAGGCCCGCGCCATCGTAAGGGAAGGCGCAGCCTTTCGGGAAGCGCAGACAGATGGCGTCCCGGTCTTCTCCGGGCATCGCTTCATCCCCAAGCATGGAGAATACCTCGATGTGGTCCTTCAGCCGGAGACTGGCAAGAGCAGTTCGTTCCATGGCATGGTCGTCCAACAGTCCAGCGGTCCACAAACGTTTGGCCAGCAGCAGCATCTTGCCGGTCTGCACGGCATGCAGCACGGAGCTGCGGTCCACGGTGAAGGCACGGCAGCGGAGCACCTCGGGCATGCGGGCTGCGAGGAGCGCGGCTTCTTTGCGCAGCCGTTCGCGAAAAGCCTTGCGGTAGTGTTCAGGCAAGATGCCACCGGCGCGTTCGTCCAGGTCCAGCAGGTCCAGCAGGCCGGTGAGGTAGTAGCTCTGCGACCACACCACTTCGCCCTCCAGGTTGTCCATGCCGAGGGACATCGCCCCGGCGCCGTTCATGCGGCCCAGGTCCAGCGCGAGCAGCTCCAGCCATTGGCCGGCGTCGTTCGCATCCGAGAGCAGCACATGACCGCCGCGCGCCCGCAGTCCATAGGGCATGACAAATCCGGTCAGCTCGATCTCGTTCGCAGGTGCATCCGCACGTTGCACGCTGAAACCATGGGTCAAGGCATCGGTCACGGTGGTGTCCGCCGGGCGAAGTGGCGGCAGCATCAGGTGCTCCACCAGCAGATGCACGTGCTGCTCATCAGCGGCCATCTCGAGGATGCGCTGATGCACGGGCAGACGGTGCGTACGCAGCGTTCCATTGCGGTGCAGCTTGAAGACCGCGCGACCGGCGGCGAGGTAGAGCGTGTCGCCCTTCACGGCGTGCAGCATGCGGGGTTGCTGCTCGTAGCCGAGGTGGTCGCGTATCTCCAAGGCTTCCGGAAGCAGGTGCCATCCCTGGCCATCGTACCGGGCCAGCCGGTTCTTCCTCACCACCGGGTCGTACGTCACGAGCCAGTGTTGTCCGAAGGCATCACAGAGGTGGCGGAACAGGTGGGAGCGCTGCTCCTCCGGCAGGGGCATCGGTGTGGTCGCACCGGCATCCACGCGCAGCATCTCCAGACCTTCCGCGAACAGTGGTCGGGTAACCACCACTGGTGCATCCTGCCACCATGCCGCGCCCACCGGTACGCGTTCTCCGAGCGGGATGCTGTCACCTGCGATGCGCGCCCAGTTCGTACCGCTGTCGGGGTCGATGTCCCATGCGATCGGAATGGCCCCTGCGCGCAGATCGGTGAGTGGCAGGCCGGCGTCATCGAAGAGCGCAGGGTGGGGAGGGGCCGCTTGTTGCGACCGCCTCACGGCGGGCTTGCGGAGGAAGAAATGGCTCAGCCCGTTCAAGAGGTTGGCCTCATACTCGTTGATCACCTGGTCGCAGCCTATGCACTTGCGGTAGCGGCCCTGCTCATCGCGGTAGGCCTGTGAGAGTTCCGCCAGCTCAGTGGACCAACGTTCTTCGCCCATTTCCACGCAATAGCGCAGGGCGATGCCCACATCATACAGTCGCGGTGGAGGGATCTCTTTCAGGTCTTCGCGGAAGAGCGGCCACTGGTGCCATCCGCCCTTCCTTCCTGGAGCGATGAAGTCGTTCAGGTGCCCATGCACGGAGGCCATGTCGAAGCGCCAGGCATGCGTGCCGCCGAAACGGATGTAGTTGCGCACCCCGGCGATGATGTAGAGCGCATGCGGCAGGTCGTTGGGCACCTGCTCGGTGATGGAGTAGTGCCAGAACCAGTGGCCGGCCTTGCTGCGCTGCACATGCTCCAGCAGCACGGCCATGTTGCGGTCGGCGGTGGTGCGGCAGGCCGCGGCGTGCGGTCCATCGGGGAAGAGCATGGCATAACGCTGCAACTGGCCGGCCATGGCGATGGCCGGATTGAAACAGTCGTAGGGGCTGTCCGCTGGCTCGGCGCTGTAGGCGATCATGCCACTGGGGCTGTCGAAGCGGCCTTGCGCGAAAGGTGCGATCACGGTGTCGAGCAGGACTTGGATCGCTTCGAGCGGGGCGATGTGGTCGTGATCCACCTGGTCCAGCAGCGCTTCGATCGCCAGGGCCGTGCTGATGGTGTACAGCGCGTTGGACGGATTCTCGCTACCGTCGCCGAAGGCATCCCAGGCCACGGGCAGCCCCCAGCCCCGGTGGCCGCGATCATCGGTGGAGGCATTCCGCAGCAGCCGGTCCGAGGCGTTCCGCCCGAGCTCGGAAAGCGGATCGCCCTCGGATGCCACACGGTTCAATTCGGCTTGCAGCACCATGGCGTAGGCCTTGGACACATCGCCTTCCGGGAAGCCGGGGTAGTCGATCGCGCCGAAACCGGGCCGCGCCACATCGAAGCGCGCACGCAGATCCTCATAAGCCGCGATGGGCGGTGGAACGGGTTCGCGCCGGCAACCGGCCAGCAGAAGCACCAGCAAGGCCGCGCCCATCGACCAGCGCGGGAAAGGCATCACTTGTATAGCCGTTCGTTGTCCTGCATGTCCATCCACATGGCGAAGATCAGCGCCTGGAAGCCGCTGGTGGCCAGGAAGAGGAAGGCGATCAGCGGCTCGGTGTTCAGCACGGTGCCGGTGGCGAAGGCCTTGCCGATCTTCCACGCGTAGGGCAGGCTGATGAGCAGCGCCAGGAAGGCGTAGTTGTAGAAGATGAAGAGCGGGTGGAAGTCCTTGAAGAGGTACTTGCGCCACAGGCGGATGAAGAAGCTCTTGATGAGCAGGCGGCTCACGCGGGGGATCACCTTCATCACCTTCATCTTGCTCTGCTCGCCCACGCGGTAGATGGGCTTGATCTCCACCTCGCGCAGGGTGCATTGGGCGATGTTGAGCTTCACCAGCATGTCGTTGGGCATGCCGTAGCTGCGGTAGATCTTGTGCAATTTGATGGCCTGCATGGCGCGCAGCCCGATGGCGGTGTAGCCGGTCTGGGTATCGCTCACGCGCCAGTAGCCGCTGGCCAACTTGGTGAGGATGCTTAGGATGCTGTTGCCGAAGAAGCGCACGCGGGGGATCACCAGCCAGGCGCTGCGGTGTATCAGGCGGTTGCCCTTCACGTAGTCGATGCCCTCGTCGATCACCGGCAGGCAGATGCTTTCCAACTCGCCGGGGTCCATCTGCCCGTCGCCGGCCATCACGGCGGTGCAGTCGATGGCGTGGTCCTGGCACCACTTGTAGCCGCGCGCGATGCCGGCACCCACGCCGCCGTTCCGCAGGTTGTTGATGAGGATGACGCGGTCGGTCTCGGGCTCGTCATTGATCACTTCACTGGGCACGTACTTCGCCATCTCGCGGGCACTTTCTTCCTCCATCACCAGTTCAGCCTCGTTCCAGCGCGTGCGCACCACCTTGTGCGGGGGGATCCGCTTGCCGGCTCCCTTCACGCGGTCCTTCGCGATCAGCTCCTTCACCACTTCAGCCGTACGGTCGGGGCTGCAGTCGTTCACCACCACGATGCGGTCCACGAAATCGGGCATGGTGTCGATGACGAAGCCGATCTGGCTCTCCTCGTTGTAGCAGGGAACGACGACGGCGACGGTCTTGCCTTTCAGCATGTTGAGGCGGCTTGGGAACCCGGCAAAGATGCGGGTTGTTCCGGTTGTCGGTTGTCCGTTGCCAGTTGTCGGTGTTTGCCTGAGAACTGGCAACGGACAACCGAACACAATGCCCCGGCAGTACCACTCCCCACCCCTTGCTTCCGCTCATCCGGATCCGGCCACGGCCGGTTCGAAGCGCCCGCTATCTTCGGTGCCAACGACAGGGAACATGGAATTCTTCCAATGGCATTGGTGGGCGGCGGTGGCGATCATCCTCTTCATCGCCGAGATCTTCGTTCCGGGCTTCTGGCTCGTCAGCCTGGGCATCGGGTGCATAGGCGGGGCCCTGGCCTCCGCGCTTGGCCTCAGTGCTGAATGGCAACTGGTGGCTTTTTCCGCGTTCGCCATCGTCAGCTTCGTCACCATACGCCCGCTGCTGATGAAGCGCATGTGGAAGGGGGGCGGGGTGCGCACCAACGTGGATGCCCTTGTGGGCCAGCGCGGCAAGGTCACCCAGGATTTCGAACCGGGTCTTCGCCTGGGCCGCGTGGCCGTTGGGGGCGACGACTGGCGCGCGGAGTGCATCACGGACAAGTCCCTGCTGGTGGGCGATATCGTGGAAGTGGTCCGCGTGGAAAGCAACACCGTTATCGTCAGGCCTGTTGGAAGTTGACAAGCCTGCCGCAGGCTCCGACCCATCAGCTCACCAACCTCCAACCTCTCCAACCTCCAACCCCCTCAACCTCCCGAACCATGGACAGCAGCTTTATCGTCCTCCTCCTCCTCGCCTTCCTGGTGGTCTTCATCGTGGCCAAGGGCCTGCGCATCGTGCAGCAGAGCGAAGCGATGGTCATCGAACGCCTGGGCAAGTTCCACAAGATGCTCCTGCCGGGCATCAACATCATCATCCCCATCGTGGACAAGCCCCGCGAGATCATCTTCCGCATGAGCCGCGAGCTGCCCGACGGCAACAGGTTCGTGCAGTTCACCAAGAAGGAGCGCATCGACCTGCGGGAAACGGTGTACGACTTCCCGAAGCAGAATGTGATCACCAAGGACAATGTGGGCACGGAGATCAACGCGCTGCTCTACTACCAGGTCACCGACCCGGTGAAGGCCATCTACGAGATCGAGAACCTGCCGCAGGCCATCGAGAAACTCACCCAGACCACGCTGCGGAACGTGATCGGCGAACTGGACCTGGACGAGACCCTCACCAGCCGGGACACCATCAACGCCAAACTGCGCAACATCCTGGACGAGGCCAGCAACAAATGGGGCGTAAAGGTGAACCGGGTGGAGTTGCAGGACATCAACCCGCCGCGCGACATCCGCGAGGCGATGGAGAAGCAGATGCGTGCCGAGCGCGACCGCCGGGCACAGATCATCGATGCCGAGGGCAGCAAGCGCGCCATGATCCTGCAGGCCGAGGGTGTGCAGCAGAAGCAGATCAACGAGGCCGAGGGCCAGAAGCAGGCGCAGATCCTGGAAGCCGAGGGCGACGCCCAGGCGCGGATCCGCCGGGCGCAAGGTGAAGCCGAAGCCATCCGCATGGTCACGGAAGCCATCCAGGGCACCAAGGCCGATCCCGCCAACTACCTCATCGCCATGAAGTACCTGGAAACGCTGAGCGACATGACCAGCGGCCAGAACAACAAGGTGGTCTACATTCCCTTCGAAGCCACGGGTGTGCTCAGCAGTGTGGGCGGCATCAAGGACATGCTGGACGCGGCGCGGAAGAGTTGAGCGATCGGAGCGGGCTGGTGATCGGATGATATCGGCCTTAACTTCATCCCATGCCCGCCTACGACACCCTTTCCCAGGCCGTGAACGATCTGCAACGCAGAGGCTACACGGATGACCTGCAGCTTGGTGGCCATTGCGTGGTGTGTGGCGTGAAGGGCAGGAGCCTGGACCCCGCCGAGTTCCACATCGATGAGTTCCATCGCTTCGAGGGCGATACCAACCCCGAGGACCAAAGCATCGTGTACGCCATCAGTTCAGAGCTGCACGATGTGAAGGGCCTTCTGATCAGCGCGTATGGTATGGATGCGAGCGCGATGACGCAGGAGATGGTGCGCAAGCTGGCCACGCATTGATGGCGTTGATGCGCCCTTCCGCGAACCTTCCGGGAGAATAACCGTACCTTTGTCCCGTCCAACGCGAGAAGGACGAGCCCCAAGCGCCCAGCTTTCGCTTCACCGCAATTGTCCAGGCGCCATCCCCAGCGGATCATTGCACGCCGGACCCGATCGACGGGGCTTCCACAGAAACACCTCAACGGGTGTGTCCAGGGACAATGGCCTGGACCCGCCCACAACACATCCGCACGGGGGATCCCGCGCACATTTCCATGGAACGTACCACGTTCAACGACCTGGGGCTCATCGAGCCCATTCTGAAAGCCCTTCAAGAAGAAGGCTACACCCATCCCACGCCGATACAGGAGCAGGCCATTCCGCACCTGGCCAAGGGGCGCGACCTGCTGGGTTGTGCACAGACCGGCACCGGCAAAACGGCGGCCTTCGCCATTCCCATCCTGCAGGAACTGCATGCCAATGCGCCACAGAGCAAGCGCGCCATCCGCACGCTGATCCTCACGCCGACACGCGAACTGGCCATCCAGATCGGTGAGAGTTTCGCCGCCTATGGCCGCCACCTGAAGCTGCGCCACACGGTGATCTTCGGCGGCGTGGGCCAGAAGCCGCAGACCGACGCCCTGCACCGTGGGGTGGACATCGTGGTGGCCACACCCGGCCGCCTGCTGGACCTGATGCAACAGGGCTATGTGCACCTCAACGGCCTGGAGGTCTTCGTGCTGGACGAAGCCGACCGCATGCTGGACATGGGCTTCATCCACGACGTGAAGAAGGTCATCGCCAAGCTGCCCGCCAAGCGTCAGACCCTGTTCTTCAGCGCCACCATGCCACCTGAGATCGCCAAGCTGGCCAACAGCATCCTCACCGATCCCATCAAGGTGGAAGTGGCGCCCCCCGCCACCACCGCCGAGACGATCGACCAGCACATGTACTTCGTGGACCGCACGGACAAGAACAAACTGCTGGTCCACCTCATGGAGGGCGATGCCATCCGCGAGGCGCTGATCTTCACCCGCACCAAGCACGGCGCCAACAAGGTGGCCAAGGTGCTCCTGCAGGCCGGCATCGGCGCTGAGGCCATCCACGGGAACAAGAGCCAGACCGCCCGCCAGAACGCCTTGAAGAATTTCAAGGAAGGGAAGATCCGCGCGCTGGTGGCCACCGATATCGCGGCGCGAGGCATCGACATCGACGGCTTGTCGCACGTCATCAATTTCGACATCCCGAACATTCCGGAGACCTACGTGCACCGCATTGGCCGCACGGGCCGCGCGGGTGCCGAGGGCCGCGCGTTGAGTTTCTGTGACCACGAGGAAAAGGCCTACCTGCGCGACATCACCAAGCTGATCAAGCGCGAGATCCCCGTAGTGGGCGATCACCCCTACGTGATGACCGGTGGCCCGAAGCGGGCCGAACCCGAGGTCCGCGAACCGCGCCAACCGCGTGGTCCGGGCCGGGGGAGTCGTCCACAGCAGCAGCGCCAGGGCCAGGCTGGCAGGCGCGAAGGCGGACAGGGCGAACGGCGCGCTGGTGAGCGCGACGGTGCTCGGCGCAGCGGATCCCCTGCCCAGAAGCCTCGTCCGCAGCAAGCCCGGAGCCAAGGCCCCGCGAAGCCGCGTGAAGAACGGCGCGACGACCGTCGTCCGGCCCGTTCATCACAGCCGCGCGATGGCCGCGATCGCCAGCGCAACGACCAACGTCCGCGCGAGGAACGGCCACGCCAGCCCCAACGGCAGGACCCCGCCAGGCCCGACTACGCGGCCATGACCAAGGAACTCTTCGGAGACGTTGAAAAGAGTGGCGGCAAGGAGCAGCAGGACAAGAAGCGCAAGGGCTTCGGTCTTGGCCGCTTGTTCGGCAAATAGGCCGGAAGGCGGCGCTCAGACCCGCACTGGGACGGGCTGCGGAATGCCCTCGGGCGCTGGTCGTGCGGCGAGTTCCTGCTGCAACTGGCGGCTGGTCTTGCTACTGCCATCATGGCTCCAGCCCGGTGGGCCGAAGATGTACATCAGCTTGTCCTTGAGCTTGGGCGACTTCTTCATGTCGCGCCAGATCTCCTGGAACTCGAAGAGGTTGTGCGTGATCGGATTGTTCGTGTCCGGATCGTGGCTGATGCCATACTTCGGCTCCACGCCGGGAATGGGCTTCTGCCAGGTGCCGTAGAGCTTGTCCCAGATCACCAGGATGCCACCATGGTTCCGGTCCAGGTATTCGGTGTTGCTGCTGTGGTGCACCACATGCACGTAGGGTGTGTTGAACACTTTTTCGAACCAGCCAAGGGAAGGCACCAGCTGCGTGTGCAGGAAGAACTGGTAGAAGGCGTTGATGATGAGACAGGTGGCGATCATGATCGGTTCGAAGCCCAGCAGCGGCATCCAAAGCCAGTAGATGGGCTTCACCATGGTGATGAACCAGCCGTTGCGGATGCTGATGGTGAGGTTGAATTTCCGGCCCGAGTGGTGGGGGAGGTGCGCCGCCCAGAGCAAGCGAACGTTGTGCGCGAGCCGGTGGTGCCAGTAGAAATTGTGGTCATCGGCCACGGCGCAGATCAACCAGATGTACCAGGCGAAGCCCAGGGAGGTATAGCCGAGAAGGTCCTGCCGCAGATCAGCGGCCCAGTGGAAGAGGAACATGTACAGGGTGATCTCGAAGACGTTGGTGATCACCCGGATGATGGTGGCGCCCGCGCCGATGGCGAAGCCCGATAGGCTCTCCTTGATGTCGAACAGATGCCTTGCGCTGATGTACTCCATCACGATCAGCACGAGGAAGATCGGGTACACGTATTTGATGCCGATGCCTTCGATGGCCAGCACAGGCAGCTGGGCTTTCATGTCAAGCCAGGCCTGGATCGGGTCGAAGGCGAGTAGGATACCCATGCGTGTTTTACCGTTGTGGAATGAACGGCCGCGAAGGTACCCCATCCGCATGCGTCCCCGTCGTCCGTGGCGGCCGCAGATCCTCCCGGGTGCTGGGGATCCCACAGGCGACACCATCTTTGGACCATGCGCCGAACGAACCTCGCGTACATCGTCCTCCTGCTTGGACATGCGCTGGCCGCCCAGATCAGCGGCCCCATGCCGGGCCATATCGACCAGTTGGAGGCGACCATCTGGATGCAATGCCATCACCCCTGTGACGCCGGCCTGGCCATTTGGCCGAAGGAAGCGCCGGACAGCCTGCGCCACCTGCCCATCCTGCGCAGCCAGGCGCGTACCGGCCATGTGCTGAAGTTCACGGTGGATGGGCTTCAGCCGGGCCGCGAATACCACTACCAGGTGAGCGTGAATGGGGTCACGGTGCCTTTCGATGAGCAGCTCTCCTTCCGCACGCAGCCGTTGTGGCGCCACCGTGGCGATCCGCCGGACTTCACCGTGGCCTTGGGCAGTTGCACCTACATCAACGAGCCGGACTACGATCGCCCGGGCACACCCTTCGGCAGCAACTACGGCATCTTCGACGCCATCGCGGACAAGACCCCCGACCTGATGCTCTGGTTGGGCGACAACATCTACCTCCGTGACCCGGACTGGGGATCGCGCAGCGGCTATCTGCATCGCCACACGCACACCCGCGGCGCACCGGAGTTGCAGCGGTTGCTGCGTGGCACCAAGCACTACGCCATCTGGGACGACCACGACTTCGGCCCCAATGACCCCGATGGCAGCTGGGTGCATGCGCCGGTCGCCCGGGAAATGTTCGAGCTGTTCTGGGCCAACCCGACCACGGGCGTGCCTGGGGCGCAGCACACGGTGGCCACCATGTTCAACCATGGCGACGTGGACTTCTTCCTGCTCGACAACCGCACGGACCGGGTCGATCCGGCGATGCGCACCATGCCCGCCGCCATGCTCGGCCAAGCGCAGGTCGACTGGCTGATCCAGGCACTGAAATACAGCCGCGCGCCCTTCAAGCTGGTGGCCGTGGGAAGCCAGGTGCTCAACTCGGCGGCCATGTTCGAGAACTACGCCACCATCGCCGCCGAGCGTGACGCGCTGCTCGCAAGGATCGAGGCGGAAGGCATCCTGGGGGTGGTCTTCCTCACCGGCGACCGGCATTTCACCGAGCTCAGCGAAGTGGAACTGAAGGACGGCCGCCGGCTGCTGGACCTCACCGTGTCGCCGCTCACTTCAGGTACATACGCCCCGCACGAGAAGGAGGAGAACCGCAACCGTGTGGCGGGCACCCTGGTGGCGCGGCAGCACAACTTCGCCATCCTCGCCTTCAGCGGCCCACGCAACGCGCGCGTCATGGGCATCTCCGTGTACGATCCCGAAGGCCGGTTGCTGTGGCACCGCGACATCCCGCAGGAGAAGCGGCCATGATCGTCCTCATCCGGGGAATGCGCCCCTCCACACGATCTCCGTCAGGGGCTTGCGCCCACTGTGCATGATCTCCCGCTCGCGCAGGTCCTCGGGCAGGTCGTTCGGGTCGCCGGGAAAGCCGACCACCAGCACGCTCACCAGGTCGTATTCCTCGGGGATGCCGAACGCATCGCGGGCGCCGGCGGCGTTGAACCCCCCGAGTTGATGAAGACCAATGCCGAGTGCGGTCGCTTGCAGGGTGAGTTGTGAGACGGCCAGTCCGAGATCGTGCCTGGCATGGTGGTTGGCCACGCCCAAGCGCTGGAAGCCGCGCGTTGTCAGGCAGAGCACCAGCACCGGTGCCTTGTCCGCCCAGCGTGCGTTCGATGCGTTGATCGAGGCGAGCAGGGCGTCGTATCCCGCGCCGCCGCGTTTGGTCACAAGAAATCGCCACGGCTGTTCGTTGCGGCTGCTGGGCGCCCAGCGCGCGGCCTCGAAGAGCAGGTCCAGCTCGGCGTCCGTCACTTCGCGGTCGCTGAAAGCGCGCGGGCTGTAACGCTCACCCAGCAGGGGGTTGATGTCCAGGTCGCTGCGCATTTCGGTCGCCACGGTGCTCATCGTGCCAGCACTTCCCAGGTCATGGTCACCGCGTCGTGTATCGTGCGGTCGCCCAGATCACTGAAGAAGGAGCCGGATCCATAGCGCACATCGTACTTGCTGCGGTCGAAGACCATCGTGCCTTCCACCCGCAGGCTATCGCCGGTCTTCTCGGCCGTGACCTCGAAGGTGTTGGGCACGCTGACGCCTTTGATCACCAGGTCGCCGGTGATGCGGAACTTGTCCGCCGCTCCTGCCACCTTCTCCACGGACCGTGTGCGGAAAGAGGCCTCGCCATGGTTCTCCACGTGGAAGAAATCGGCCGACTTCAAATGGTTCACGAGCCGGTTGTTGGATGAAGGGTTCTGGATGTCGTCGCACACGATGGTGGTCATGTCGATCGTCACATCGGCCTGCGCCAGTAACCCGTCGTTCCACACCACGGCGCCGCGCTTGATCGAAACGCGGCCGTCGTGCGCCCCTGTGACCTTGGAGGCCTTCCAGCGCACCGTGCTTTCCTCCGGCCGCATGCGCATCTCCTGGCCGAAAAGGGATGCGAGGGGGAGTATGGCAAGGGCGGCGGACAGCAGTGGATGTTTCAGCCTGAAGGAGAGGGAACTCATGTCGGAATGGATGTTCGCTGGCGTAGAAGGGAACACGCGGGCCAGGGCGATCGTTCAGCCACGGCAGGTGTCCAGGATGCGATTCAGTTCGGAGGCGTCCCTGCTGCTGAGATTCTTCAGCATGCGCTCGTTCAGCACCTGGATCTTATTGTCCAGCAAAGCCAGCAACGCCAAGCCCTTGTCGCTGATGCGGACATACACCACGCGGCGGTCCTCATCACACCGCTCACGGTGTACCAAGCCTTTGGCGATAAGCTTGTCCGTGAGCCTTGTGGCGTTCGGGGCGCGGTCGATCATCCTGCCCTTCACGTTCTGCATGTTCATGCGGTCCTTCGCCCCGCGCAGGATGCGCAGGATGTTGTATTGCTGGGGGCTGATGCCATGCGGGCGGAACAACTCGTTCTGCATGCTTCGGAACCAGTTGCTGGTGAACAGCACGTTGAGCATGGCCTTCTGCTGCTCGCTCTCAAAACGACTCTGGAGTTCCTCCCCGATCTTGGGCATGACGCAAAAGTAGCCAACTGTATCATTTCCCATGGAAAATTCTTGATGGCCGCAATGGCAAGCCCCCGGCGATCAGGATACTTTAGCGCCCATATCCATGAGAACGACCATGAAGCGCTCCCTGCTCTTCCTTCTTTTTCCACTGATGGCCTGTGCCCAGGACAACGCACCGGGTGGAGCAACAGGTTCGACGGACCAGACCGTGGCCCAGGAGGTGAAGGCCGATGACCAGCGCCGCGAATTGCTGTCCATCCACAGCGACCCACGCGATGAATGGCAGCAGCCGGAGAAGCTGCTGGAACTCATGGGCGATATCGACGGCATCGTCATCGCGGACCTCTTCGCCGGTGACGGCTATTTCACCTTCAAACTGATCGACGCCGGTGCGCGGGTCATCGCCATCGTGAACGACGTGGCGAACTATGAGGCCATCATGGCGCGAAGGAAGAGCCTTGGTCTGGGCGACGACCGCCTGAAGGTGCGCGCCGTACCCGTTGGTGATCCGGGCCTCATGCCCAACGAGGTGGATCTGGGCCTCATCGTGCATGCCTTTCCGGGCATCAAAGACAAGAAGGGCTACCTGAAGCTGCTGCGCAACGGCATGCGTCCGCCGCGGGCGCTATTCATGGTGGAATGGCAGAACCGCGAAACCCCCGTGGGGCCGCCGCTTGCCGAACGCATGAGCCCCGAGAGCATCATGGACGAATTCGTCGGTACCGGATTCACCGACCTCAGTGCTCGCGCCAAGACGATGCCTTACGATGTGCTGTTCATGATGACCGACCCCATGGACGAGTACATGGAAGGCGAGTGATCACCGGCGTTCAATGCTGGTCCGGCGCCGATGCCGGGCCCTTGTAGGACAGGAAGAGGTTGGCCCAGATGATCTTCGAGAGCGCATAGACCAGCGGCGCGAAGAGCACCAGGGCGAGGAGCACCAGCCCGACACGCAGACCTATGGCCGACGCTGGCCAGAGGATCGTGGTGGCGAGATAGACGGTCACGAACAGGGCCACGGCCAGCGCATAGGCCACGTACATGCCGCCGTAGTAGAAGCCCGGTTCCGGCTCGTATTTGCGGCCGCATGCGGGGCAGGTATCCAGCAGGTCGCCGGCCTTGGCGATGTTGTAAGGATTGCGATCCACGAAGAATTCGCCTTCGTGGCAGTGCGGGCACTTGAAACGGATGATGCTGTAGAGCTTGGTGCCTTTGCCGGTCATGCCGCAAAGTTACCGGAGCGGCATCGGCCACCCGCGTGACGCTTGTCACGGACGATCGGCCTACTGCCCTTCCGGCGCATCTGTCCCTTCCTTCTTCGGGACGTACTCGGTCAGGGAAACCCCGTCGATGTAGAAGTAGGCGTAGCGGTTGTCGGGCCCTTCCACCACCGGCCTGCTCTCCATGCCCACGTAGGGATAGATGCCGATGATGATCCAGCGCTCCTTGCCATCGGCCTTGAAGGTGCCACGCACCTCATGCCACTTGCCCTTCTCGGTGATCATCTCCTCGCTGAAGACCTCGGGGATCTCGTCGATGAACTTGCGGTGCTGATGACGCTGCTCGTTCTCGTGGAAGATGGCGCCAAGGCCGATGATGGCCCGGTCACTGTTCTGTGAAAGCGCCACACGGAATGCCAGCTCGTATTCCACGCCTTTGCGCAGCGGCTGCACCAGTTCGCTCTGCAGGTATTCGCTGTAGGCGTTCCAGCCCGGTTTGAAGGTGTCGCGCTCATCCACGGCCCCCCAGTTGCGGCGCACGTCATCCTTCCAACCGCAGAAGCCCGCGTATCGTTCGCCCTCGAAAGGCTTCATGTAGCCATAGTCGTTCTCCGGTATACCCACGGTCTTCACCGAGGCCTTGGGGTCGAATACTTCGGAGAGGGCGAGTGTGGCGTTGCTCCAACCGGTGGCGGCGGTCAGCTGGTCGTAAGTGGTCACCGAGCGGTCCACCGATTCGAACCCGCCGTTGCGGATCAACTCCATGCCCGGCTGGGCGGAAGTGGTGGACAAGGCGGAAAGGAGCAGGGGGAGGGGTATCGTTCGCATCATGGCGCGCGCCTTGGCAAAGTTGGGGCCGAACAACCAGCGGCCAAGATAGACCGGCCCGGTCAACGGTCCTTCAAACGGTCGGCGAAGACCTTCCGGAACTTCTCCAGCTTGGGCCTGATCACCATGCGGCAATAGCCCTGGTCACCATTCAACGCGTAGTAGTTGCGGTGGTAGTCCTCGGCCGGGTAGAACACGCTGGCGGGCACCACCTGCGTGACGATGGGCGCTTCGTAGGCACCACTGCGGTCCAGCGCTTCCTTGTAAGCTTCGGCTTTGGTGCGCTGCTCCTCATCGCTGTGGAAGATCACCGAGCGGTACTGCGATCCCACGTCGGCGCCCTGGCGGTCCAGGGTGGTGGGGTCGTGCGTGGCCCAGAACACCTCCAGCAGTTCATCCACGGTGATCACCCGGGGATCGAAGGCCACGCGGGCCACCTCGGCATGGCCAGTGTTGCCGGTACAAACCTCCTTGTAAGTGGGGTTCGGCTTGTGGCCGCCCATGTAGCCGGGTTCCACACTGTGTACGCCGCGCAATTCAAGGAATACCGCCTCCACGCACCAGAAGCAACCCGCGCCGAAGACGATGGTATCGAGTGGAGTGCCGGGGTCCTGCGCCATGGGGTGGGTCGGGTTGGTCCAGTCGCCAATGCTGTCGCGTTCGGCAGGCGTACCGCATGCGAGCAGCAACAGTGGGAACATGAGTTGTGCCGGTATCAGCATCGTGGGGTCCATCGGCGATCCACGAAGCAACGGTCCTGAAGGCCTTTTGTTTTCGCATGCGGATCTGGTGGTCCTTCCTTCGAGCGGGAAACGGGACTCGAACCTGCCTGCCGGCATGCGGGCCCGCGACGCCATGGCGCCCAACTCGACGATAGGGATCCCCCGGATCCGAGCGGGAAACGGGACTCGAACCCGCGACCCTCAGCTTGGGAAGCTGATGCTCTACCAACTGAGCTACTCCCGCTTGTGGGCGCGAAAATAGCACGTCGCATGGAGCCTGTGGTCGCGTGGATCACCTTCTCCAGTGGGCCTTTAACCTACATTTGACCACACCTTAACACGGGGCTCGGTACACCGGCCCACATTTGCGGCGACCTATGGATGATCTCATGGCCGGAGCATTGGCGCAGAAGGTGTTGTTGGTGGATGACGAGCCGGATATCGTCGAATTGTTGAAGTACAACCTGGAGCGCGAGGGCTACCACGTGACCACCGCGCTCAACGGCAAGGATGCCCTGAAGCAGGCCCGTGCCACGCGGCCGGACCTCATCGTGCTGGACATCATGATGCCCGGCATGGACGGCGTGGAGGTGTGCAACCAATTGCGTCAATTGCCCGAGTTCAAGAATACGCTCATCACCTTCCTCACCGCCCGCAGCGAGGACTACTCGCAGATCGCGGGCTTCGACGCGGGAGCTGACGACTACATCACCAAGCCGGTGCGACCCAAGGTCTTCATCAGCAAGGTGAAGGCGCTATTGAAGCGGAGCGGCCACGAACGTCCCGAGGGCCAGGTGCTGGAGTCCAACGGCATCAAGGTGGATCTGGAGAAGGTGATGGTCTATGCGGAAGGCAAGGAACTGCAGCTGCCCAAGAAGGAATTCGAGCTGCTGGTGCTGCTGATGAGCAAGCCCGGCAAGGTCTTCAAGCGTGAGGAGATCTACGGCCAGATCTGGGGCAACGAACTCTTCGTGGGCGACCGCACGATCGACGTGCATATCCGCAAGCTGCGCGAGAAGATCGGTGACGACCGGATCAAGACCATCAAGGGCATCGGCTACAAGTTCGACGGCTGATCCCCGCCCCATCCCGCCCGCTATATTTGCCGCCTGCCTGCCGGACGGCAGGTCCGCTGCACTTCGGGGTGTAGCTCAGCCCGGTTAGAGCGCTACGTTCGGGACGTAGAGGCCGGAGGTTCGAATCCTCTCACCCCGACCAGGCCAAGCCCTTGCGACGATGTCGCAGGGGCTTTTTCATGCCTGTCCGGGCCAAGCGAAGCTTGAGCCAGGGCGGGCATGGAATGCCCGACGATGCGGATCGGCGTCCAAGGTTTGGCGTGATGGGCCCCACACCTCGCCATCAAGCCGTTCCAAACCACCCGATGGCCCTTTCCAGCCCACCGTTCCCCGTTCCAGGCGGATGTCCTGGCCTGCTTCAGGCATCCTCTTCGCCGGTCCGCGCGTCTTTCCTCCAGCTACCATGACCCGCTCGTACAAGATAGCCCTCATCCTCAAGTGCCGGAACAGCCTCCCGGTCTACAAGGACCTGGCGAAACTGAGCGACCGTGAACTGGATGACCACGTCCTTTCGCTCATCCGCCGGATGCGCTCCAATGAGAGCGCGGTGATCGCCCGTATGGTGCTGCGGCAGCCCACCTTCAGTCTGAATTGATCCCCTGGGGATCGCCTTGGAAGGGCCTTCTATATTTGCGGCGAACCCCTTGCAACGATGAGCGACCATTTCGAAGGCCATTTCCCCGAGCAGGCCGAAGAGAACGAGATCTTCGGCCCCGTGCTTTTCGCCCTGATCGTGCTGACGACCATCGTGTTGCTGATCTGGGCCGCCAGTTAGGCGCCGCCCGCAGCATCCCCGGACCGCGCCAGGTATTCATCGCGGCGCACGAGCATGAACCAGTTCTCGCTGAGTTCGAGAAAGCCGTGCTCGAAACAGAACACATAGGTGTTCCCCGCCTTCGTCCGGTACAGGTTGGTGTGGTAGAGAAAATTGTAGCCCCGCTCCAACATCTTCTCGCGGTGCACCTTCAGCTTGCCTTCCGGCCCATTGTTCAGTTCCGACAGGACCCGTCGGTTGCGCTTCAGGATGTTCACCACGTTGCGCACATAATTGATGGGCGCGTTGTTCGCATGGTAGTGGAACAAATTGCGGCACGCGTCGGAGCAGAAACGCTTGTCCGTGCGGCCCTTGATGGGCTCGCCACATTCCTTGCAGACGCGATGCATCGGCGTGTTCATGTTCCGAAAATAGCATGAAGCCTTGATAGCGGGGCCGTGTCATTAACTTGAGCACATGGGATCGGCGCCATTGCTGGCATTCACGCCCCGCGGTATCCACTGTCCGGCGGCCGATGTCTACATCGATCCCTGGCGCGCGGTGGACCGGGCCATCATCACCCATGCGCACAGCGACCATGCCCGGCGTGGCAGCCGCCACTACCTGGCCAGCCACATCACCAAGCCTTTGATGCATGCGCGTTATGGAGGGGACCTCTCCATCGACGCGCTCGGCCATGGTGAGACCGTGACGGTGAATGGTGTGCGGTTCAGTCTGCATCCCGCCGGGCACATCCCGGGCAGCACCCAGGTGCGTGTGGAGCACCGTGGTGAAGTGTGGGTGGCCACCGGTGACCACAAGCGCCATACGGATGGCATCAGCGCGCCCTTCGAGCCGATCCGTTGTCACACCTTCATCACCGAATGCACTTTCGGGCTGCCCATCTACCGCTGGCGGCCGCCCCAGGAGGTCTTCACCGGGATCGATGCCTGGTGGCGGGGCAATGCGGCGCAGGGGATATGCTCCATCATCAGCGCTTACAGCCTGGGCAAGGCGCAGCGGGTGATGAAAGGTGTGGATCCCTCCATCGGACCGATCCTCGTGCACGGCGCGGTGGCCAACATGAACCAGGTGCTGGAACAGGCGGGCTTGAGCCTGCCTGTCTGGGAACAGGTGACGCGCGAAACACCGAAGGAGCGGTTCCGCAACGCGCTGGTCATCGCACCAGGCTCCTCCCTGGGAACACCGTGGTCCAACAGGATGAGGCCCTATCGCACGGCCATGGCCAGTGGCTGGATGCGGCTGCGCGGCTGGCGGCGTCGCAGCGACATCGACAAGGGCTTCGTACTGAGCGACCATGCCGATTGGGACGCCTTGCTCCAGGCCGTGCGGGACACGGGTGCCGAACGCATCATCGCCACCCATGGCTACACCGACCTCTTCAGCCGGTACCTGCGTGGTATGGGCTACGATGCCACGGCCGAGAGCACGGAATTCATGGGGGAAACAGGCGCTGATATCGCCGACACCGGCGACATCACGAAGGTGGCATAGCGTCTATCGGCACAGGGTGCCCTTGTCTTTTCCGCCGGTACCTTCGCCACCGCATGATCCCTTTCAGCCCGCCCCGCATCGATGACGCCACCGTGAAAGCCGTGGAGGAGGCGCTGCGCAGTGGATGGATCACCACCGGGCCGCGTGTGAAGGAGTTCGAGCGCATGCTGGCGGCCTATTGCCGGGTGGACGCGGTGATCGCGCTGAACAGCTGGACCAACGCCTGCGAATTGGCCCTGCGCTGGTATGGCATCGGCCCCGGTGATGAAGTGATCGTGCCGGCCTACACCTATTGCGCCACGGCCAACATCGTGATGCATGTCGGCGCCAAGCCGGTGCTGGTGGATGTGCTGGACGACTTCACCCTCGACCCCGAGGCCGTACGGCGCGCCATCAGCACGCGCACCAAATGCATCATTCCGGTCGACATCGGCGGGCTGCCCGCTCAGGTGGACCGCATCGTGCGAATCGCCACGGAAATGTGCCACCTCTTCACCCCCAAGGTGAACCTGCGCGTGGGCGGCAGCAACCCCCAGATGCGATTGGGCCGCGCGCTGGTGCTGGCCGATGCCGCCCATTCCTTCGGCGCACGCATCGGCGACGACCCTGTGGGCAGGCAGGCCGATATCACCGGCTTCAGCTTCCACGCCGTGAAGAACCTCACCACGGCCGAGGGTGGTGCGCTGGCCTTCAACCTGCCGGAACCCTTCGACCATCAGGAGGTCTATGCCTGGTTCAACACCATGGGCCTGCACGGCCAAAGCAAGGACGCACTGGCCAAGAACCAGCCGGGCGCGTGGCGGTATGACGTGGCAGCGCCAGGGTACAAGTGCAACATGACGGACCTCCAGGCGGCCATCGGGCTGGTGGAGTTGGAGCGCTACGACCGCGAAACATTGCCGCGCCGCAAAGCCATCTGCGAACGCTATCAGCAGGCTTTCACCGGTGATGAGCGCTTCATGCTGCCCACCTTCGAGCGTACAAGCTCCAACCCCCCAACCTCCAGCGCCACAACCTCCTACCACCTCTATATGCTCCGCATTGCGAAAGCTGCCGAAGACCAGCGAGACGCCATCATCCAGGCCATCGCCAAGCGGGGGGTGAGCGTGAACGTGCATTTCATCCCATTGCCCCTGCTGAGCTTCTACAAAGGAGCAGGCTACCGCATGGAGGACCACCCCAACACCTACCGGCACTACAGCCGCGAGATCAGCCTGCCGGTGTACTACGATCTGACGGATGCGCAGGTGGATGAGGTGGTGAAGGCGGTGAAAGCGGCGATGAAGGAGGTGATGGGGGAGTAGTAGAAGAGCATTTGCCCATTGGACCATTTGCCCAGGTGGTCATGTGGCCTGTAACTGTGGTTCGCGATCCCGAGGATGACAGCACGATGATGAAGCGGGTGTTCGATCTGGCGGTCTCGGTGGTGGCGCTGCTGCTGCTGGCGCCACTGCTGATCCTGATCGCCCTGCTGGTGGTGGCCGGTTCGCCGGGCGGAGCCTTCTTCCGGCAGGAACGTGTGGGCCAAAATGGACGGACCTTCCGCTTGGTGAAGTTCCGCACCATGCGGCCGGGCAGCGAGGCCGGGGGGCAACTCACCGTGGGCACGCGCGATCCGCGGATCACGGGCATCGGGCGGTTCCTGCGGCGCAGCAAGCTGGATGAACTTCCGCAGTTCTGGAATGTGCTCATCGGCGACATGAGCCTGGTGGGCCCGCGTCCAGAGGTGCCGAAGTATGTGGCCTTGTACAATGCGGAACAGCGGCAGGTGCTGCGCTTCAGACCCGGTATCACAGGTCCGGCATCCATCGCCTACATCGATGAGAATGAGTTGCTGGCACGCAGCGCCCACCCGGAACGCGCTTATGTGGAGGAGATCATGCCCGCCAAACTGGATCTGGACCTGCGCTATACGCGGGAGCGGACTTTCTTGGGCGATCTCCGCATCCTGTTCGCCACGATCGGGCGCATCCTGCGTTGAGTCTCACCCCGCGTCTTCCGGCGCCGCTGGCCCCAGCAGGTCGCGCAGTTGTTCCAGGTCCTTGGCGCGCTCGCTGTCGCCCTGCTTGGCGTAGCTGTTGGCCAGGTTGTTCAACTGGCGGCGGATGATCTCCAGGTTGGAGCAGGGGGTGTAGAAGGAGGCGCGCGGCTCGATGCTGAGCTTCTGCAGGAACTCGTCGATCTCGTTGCGGCCCAGGATATCGCCCTGGCTGAAGGCATTCACATAGAACAGCACGTTCTCCTGGCCCTCCTGGCCGGCGTCCGCCCCGCCGATGCTGTCCTCATCGAGGTAGGCCAGCACGAAGTGGTTCGGCAGATTCACCCCGCGCATGGGCAGGCCCAGGTCCTCGGCGATCACCTGGTAGATGATCGCCAGTGAGAGCGGATTGCCCTTGCGGCTGTCCAGTACCTCGTTGATGTAGCTGTTCTGCGGCGCGTGGTAGTTGCGCTTGTTGCCCTTGAAACCGTGGATCTGGAAGAACACATGATTGAACACGCGCACCTTCTCGAATGCGGTGAGGTGGTCGTTCAACTCCAGCCAGATGTCCTGCCGGATGGCGGCCAGGCGCGAACGCACTTTCATCTCGTCCAGATCGGGATAGCGGTAGCGGCTGATCACCAGGGCCCCCTCCAGCAGGTCGTCGCAGCCGGCCTCCTTCCAGGCCTTCAGGCGCCGCGCGGTGCTTTCCAGATGGATGGTGTGCAGGATGTCCTCGATGCGGTCGCGGAAGAGATCGCCGAGATCGTCGTGCTCCCAGGCCCTTTCCAGCACGGGCACCACGGGTTCGCCCAGGCTCACGATCCGGTCCCGGACCTCCTTGTAGATGCCCTCATCGGGATCGTCGATCAGGGTGATCAGGGCGCGAAGCTCGCTGTCGCTCATATCCGGGTGCCGTGGCGTGACGAAAGTATCGGAGACCTGGCGCGGCGATCGGTGCCCCGACACCGCGTTTCCAAACGCCCGCTGTTGATGGGCCGCGATGCACGCTTGATCGTGGACGATCAGGCCAGGCGCTTCAGAGCAGGGCCCAGGCCACCAGCACCGCGGAGCCTGCGAGTACCAGCACATACATCGCGGCCAGGGCGATGAAGCGCGCCAGCTGGCCCGGCCAGCGGCGCGGATACACGCGGCGCAGCGCCAGCCAGAGGTAGATGCCCGTATAGGCCAGCACCGCCAGCACCAGCAAGGTGTTCACCCGAACCAGGCCGAGGCTGGAGAGCATGCCGGACAGGGCGCCGTAGACCGCGAAGGCGAGGAAGACGAAGGCGTGGAAGTGGGTGCTGAGGATGAAGGTGCGCACGAAGCTGTCGGCCGTGCGGCGGTGCAGCAAATGGGTGATCAGCGCGAAGAGTGGGAGAAATAGGAAGAAGAGCTTGGGCAGCACCGAGGCGAAGAAGTGGTCCCAGAACACGCGGTCCTCGATAGCTTCAGCCAGGGTGGCGTCACCCGAGCGGGGTGTGCTCCAGCCGATGACGAGGAAAAAGATGATGGAGAGGAAGATGAACATCCGCAGCGGCGGGATGTAGCGCGCACGTCGCCCCGCCATGTATTCGATGGTGAGGAAGCCGGGGCGCACCAGCAAGGGCACCAGACTGCGGATCAGCTTGCTGTCCCACGTGAAGTAATCGCCGAGGAATTGCTGCAGGAATTCGTTCAGGTCCTCCCTGCCGATGGCCTTCTGCCCACAGGCCGCGCAATAGCGGTCGGCGGCGCCCATGGGCTGCTCGCAGTTGGGACAAATGGTGGCGGCCATGCGGAGCCAATGTTACGCCGGGACCTACATTTCGGACGCATGGCCACCGCGTTGCGCCAACTGATGCGGGGGATCGTCCTGTTGATGGTCCTGGGATCGGCATTCGCCGGCCGGGCGCAGGAACAGCGGCCCGCTACAGCCCACAAGGCCGCTCCTGTGACCGAGACCAAAGCAACGGAGGAACAGCAGGCGTTGGCGGAGCCCTCCACGGGTGAGAGCTTGAGCTACATCGGGAAGAAGCTCTGGTTCGAGACACGGCGACGGCTGAACCTCACCACGGAAGCGGAAGAGCAGGACCAGCGTGTGGCGGAGCGCAACTACAAGCTCCGGATCGGCGGTATCAAGGTGGAGCGGCCCGCAGCGGTGGGCACTAAGCCGTAAGCCGTTCCAGCGCTTCGCCGATCATCACGTCCACGGCGGCGTGGTGGTCCTTGCTGTACTCCTTGCGCAGGCGGTTGGCCACCACGGCGCACACGGTGCATACCCTGTGCCCCAGCATGCCGCCCAGGCCATAGAGCGCGCTGGTCTCCATCTCGAAATTGGTGGCGCGCTGGTCCTCGAAGGCGAAGGCGCTGATCCGTTCGTTCAGATCGTCGATGGCGGGCACCAACCGCAGCTGCCTGCCCTGCGGCCCATAGAAGCCTCCGGCGGTGAGGGTGATGCCCACGGTGTTGCCATTGCCAAGAAGCTCCACCAGTTGCTTGTCGCCCTGCGCCACGTAAGGGTAGGGCAGGTTGTCCGGCCAGTCGGTGTGCGCCAGCAGGGCCTGCAGCAGCCGCACTTCGCGGTCGGTGGCTTCATTGGCGTAGTAGTGCAGCACATTGTCCAGACCCACCCCGAAGGCGCTCACGATGCGACTGTCCACGGGAATGTCCTCCTGCAGGGCGCCGCAGGTGCCCAGGCGCACGATCCGCAGCGCGCGCAGCGTGCGTTTGGGCGTGCGTTGCTCCAGGTCGATGTTCACCAGCGCGTCCAGTTCATTGAGTACGATGTCGATGTTGTCCGTGCCGATGCCCGTGCTGAGCGCGGTGATGTGCGTGCCATGGTACACGCCGGTGTGCGCCACGAACTCGCGGTTGTGGGTGCGGTGCTCCACCTTTTCGAAATGGCGGCTGATGCGCTCCACCCGGCCCTGGTCGCCCACCACCAGCACCAGGTCGCCCACTTGATCGGGCCGCAGCGCCAGGTGGTAGATCGATCCGTCGGGGTTCAGTACCAGTTCGCTGGGGGGCAGCTCGGTGCCGGGTTCGGTGAGGGTGATGGGATGCATATGCTGAAGGGCAGGTTGGAGATTGGAGCTGGCAAGTCGCAGATGGGGGCGGAGTTCCGGCCAAAGGTCGAGGATCGTCCCATCGGGGCCAACCCACGACATCCAACGGCCTATTGCGCCGCGAACACCTTTTGCAACAGCGCCGTGGTGCGCGCCAGGGGATCCACGCGGATCTTCTTCTCCTCTTCGGCCAGCAGGGTGAAGAGGCCGTCCATGGCGCGCTCGGTGACATAGGCGTCGAGGTCGGGTTCCACGGCCTTGCCGCCGGTGAGGATGGTGGCGGTGTTGTACGCGCTCGCCAGGGGCTGCCAGTAGCTGGTGAGCGCCACGCTGCTGGTGGCTTTTTCCACTTCGGGCCTGAAGCGGGCACGTAGCGTCTCGCTGGTGCGGGCACGCAGGAACTCGGTGGCGGCGTTCTCCCCGCCGCGCAGGATGGAGAAGCCGTCCTGGATGCTCATGCCGGTGATGGCATCGACGAAGACCGGAACGGCCTGTTTCGCGGCACCTTCCGCGGCGCGGTTCAGCGTGCGCTCGAAGTCCTCCACGGGCTTCTTGATGCCAAGGTCCATCAGGGTGTTGCGCATGGCGATGGCGTCCGGCGGGAAGGCCACGCGGATCAAGGCGTTCTGCCAGAAGCCGTCGGTGACACCAGCGCGTTCAACGCTGCGTTCGGTGCCCGTGCGCAGGGCCTCCTTCAGGCCGGCGACCACTTCATCGTTGCTCAGGGTGGGACCGCTGCCGAGGATGGTCTGCAGGTCCTTGGGGTCGCAACTGTTCAAGGCCAACAGGGCCGTTAGCAGGATAGGCGGGATGGTGCGGTGCGGGTGATTCATGCTTTCATGCTTTGTTCCAGCGCTTCACGCCAGCTGCCGGGGATGGGGATGGTCCGTTGGGTGTGATAGTCGAAGCACACCATTACGCTACGTCCTTCGGCGCATATGCCCGGCTTGTCGCCGCCGACGCGGTGTATGCGGTACAGCAGGTCGAAGCTCTTGCCGCCCACGGTGCCGCACCAGGCCTCCGCTTCAACCGTGTCATGCAGCCGCACGGGCATGCGGTGGTCCACCTCGTTGCGGGCCAGTATCAAGCCCTGCTTGCTCCAGTCGTGATCCTGCGGGATGAAGCGCTTCAGGAATTCCATCCGTGCCAGCTCGAACCAGTGCAGGTACACGGCATTGTGCACGTGCCGCGCCATGTCCACGTCGTTGAAGCGTATCTGGATGGGAACAGATGTGGTCAAGGGTCAATGCTCAAGTTTCCAGTATGCCATGTTCCATGCTCCGCATCGCATGGGAAGATGCTTCACGCGCATCGCCCGATCCGCGACCTCCAACCTCTCCGCCAATCAACCTCCAACTGCCCTGGTTCACGTGATCGGGTTCAACATCACACTGAACACCGTGATGCTGTTCGGGTCGCGATCGTAGAAGAGCTTGTCCAGGGCTTCGAGGACATTCTTCGCGCGGAAGTAGGAGGTCTGCAGGTTGTTCTCACCGCGTGCGCTCCACTGGATGGTGTAGCTGCTCGTGCGCTCCTTGTAGTTGCGCACATAATCCAGCATGTGGCGCAGGGCGTCCAGGCGGTCGCTGCCTTCGGTGCTTTCAAAAAGGAAGCTCTGGTTGTGGCGCGGGTTCACGGTGATCAGGTAAAGCTTCACGCCCTTGCCCTTGCCGGCCACCTCGAAATTGAAGACCAGGCTGTCCTGGCCCATGCCGATGTAGTCGCCGATCTCCTTCTGCAAGCGGACGATCTCCAGGTTCTTGTCCTTGGTCATATGCGTGTTGCGCCTTCTTGCGGCGGGGCTTCAAAGCTATCGACAGGCGTGGTGGCGCCAGTGTACTCCGGTACCGAACGCTTCAGCAGACGGGGCAGTTCATCCGTGCGGCCTTCGCGTGCGGCGGTGAGAAGTTCCTCCACTTCCGCAGGCAATCGCTGTGGGTCGGGAGGCAGTGCCTTGCCGATGAGGATCCTCGGATGGTGGGTGGGCAGGGTATTCTCGGCGGTGGCCAGCAGTTCCTCGAAGAGTTTCTCACCAGGGCGCAGACCGGTATAGGTGATGGCGATGTCGCTGCCTGGCTCGAGACCGCTGAGACGGATCATCTTCTCGGCCAGGTCGGCGATGCGCACCGGCTGCCCCATGTCGAACACGTAGATCTCACCGCCGCGCCCCATGGCGGCCGCCTCCAGCACCAGGCGGCAGGCTTCGGGGATGGTCATGAAGAAGCGGTCCACTTCGGGGTGAGTCACCGTCACCGGGCCGCCCTGCTCGATCTGGCGCCGGAACAGGGGGATCACCGATCCGCTGCTGCCCAGCACATTGCCGAAGCGGGTGGTGATGAAGGACGTGGCGCATCCTTCGGGCATGGCGTGCACCAGCAACTCCGCCACGCGCTTGCTGGCGCCCATCACGCTCGTGGGGTTCACTGCCTTGTCGGTGCTGATGAGCATGAACTTGCCCACGCCATGCGCACAGGCCAGGCGGGCCATCACGCGGGTGCCGCCCACGTTGGTGCTTACGGCCTCGGCGGGGTGGGCCTCCATCAACGGCACATGTTTGTAGGCGGCGGCGTGGAAGATCACCTGTGGCCGGTGTTCGCGCATCAGGCGCTCCATGCGGGCCTCGTCGCGCACGTCGCCCACGCGCACATGCAGCATGGCGCCCGGCTGTCCGCGCAATTCCATCTCCAGGTCGTACAGGCCCGATTCGGCGATGTCCACCAGCGTCAGTTCAGCAGCGCCGGATCGATGCAACTGCCGTGCGAGTTCGGCGCCGATGCTGCCCGCCGCGCCCGTCACAAGCACACGTTGGCCGGCCAGCATGGCGCGCACGGCCTGTTGGTCCAGCTCGATCACCGGACGGCCCAGCAGGTCCTCGATACGCACCGCCTGGATCTGCCCGGCGCTGAGTTGACCGCCGATCCAACTGCGTACGGGCGGTATGGTCAGCACCTTCACGCGCGCCTCCATGCATCTGTCCACCACATGGCGCCGATGCTCGGGGTCGGGATCGGCGATGGCGATGATCACCTGGTCCACCGCCCGCCCGCGAAGCAGGTCAGCCAACCGCTTGGTGTGGTACACCGCCACGCCTTCCAGCCGCTTGCCCGCCTTGGCCGGGTCGTCGTCCACGAAGGCCGCCACCGTGTAGCGGGCGCTGCCCTCGCGTTCCAGCGTGCGTTTCACGATCAAGCCCGCTTCACCCGCGCCGTGGATGATCACGCGCACCTGTTCCTTGCCGGCGCCGCGCTCGCGCAGGTGGCGCAGCTTGAAAGCGATGCGCGAGCCGATCAGCAGCATGGCCGTGGCCAGGAAGTCGATCACGATCACCGCGCGGGGCAGGAAGTAGAGCCCGTCGATGAAGTGGAAGCGCACCAGGCTGGCGATACCGAAAGCGAGGGAGCCGCCCAGCACGGTGAGGAATATCACGCGGGCATCGTCGGTGTTGGTGTGGCGCACCATACCGCGATGCGTGCCCGCCAGCAGAAAGGATCCCAGGCGGATGGCCAGGAAGAGCGGCAGCACGGGCAACAGCAGGTCCACCTCGTGTGGCGGCACCTGGAAATTGAAGCGCAGCAGATAGGCCGCCGCCAGCGCGATGAGGCACTGCACCAGATCGATCACCAAAATGCCCCAGCGGGGGAAGCGGCGGGAGGCCATGACGGCGAAGGTAGAAGGGGGGAGGGAGTGGGGGGGGACCCGGTCACCTCCTCGACATGCCCTCGTACCTTCCCCGCCTTTTCCAAATGGCCCTTTCAACATCGTTCAGCCGCGCCCCGCTGTGTATCGAGGACCGGGTGCACGTATTCGGGATGGAGGGCGGAGCCGATGACGCCACCATCCGCTCCTTCGGCGAGGAGTGGGCCAAGTTCAGCCGCTTCAGCGATACCGACCTGCGCACGGCGGGGGAGGAACTCTTCGACCTGTGGCCAGCGGAGTTGGATCCCGCCACCACCCGCCTGCTGGACCTGGGCTGTGGCAGTGGCCGCTGGACACGCTACCTGGCCCACCGCGTGGCGCATGCCGATGCGGTGGATCCCAGCGAGGCCGTGTTCCATGCCGCGCAGGCCAACGCCGACCTGCCAAAGGTGCGTTGGAGCCATGCCCGTGGGGAAGAACTGCCTTTCGCGGAAGAGAGCTTCGACATCATCATGTGCATCGGCGTGCTGCACCACGTGCGGGACCCGCGGCGTGTGCTGGCCGAGACCTTGCGCACCCTGCGTGCCGGTGGCTGGTTCTATTTCTACCTCTACTACGCCATGGAGCAGCGCGGCCGCCTGTATCGCTGGTTGCACCGTGCCAGTGAACTCTTGCGTTGGCCCATCCACCGCCTGCCGGGGGCGATGAAGCGCCCGCTGTGCGATGTACTGGCGGTGCTCATCTACCTGCCGCTGGTGCTGCTCGCCCGACTGGCGAAAGCGCTGGGCGTTCCGTGGTGGCACCGCCTGCCGCTGGCATACTACCACAACAAGAGTTTCCGGCTCATGCGCAACGATGCGCTTGACCGCTTCGGCACGGCCTATGAGCAGCGCAGCACACAGGCCGAGATCACCACGCTGCTGCATGACGCTGGCTTTGACGAGGTCCGTTTCAGTTCACAGCCGCCCTACTGGCACGGCACCGCCCGCAAGCCCGCCTGAGTCATGGCCCGCATCCACATCATAGCGCCCCACCGCACCGGCCGTTCGCCCAGCCAGCGCTACCGGCTGGAACAATACATGCCACACCTGGCGGCACAAGGCCACGATGTGCTCTACGCGCGCTTGCTGGACGAATGGGACGACCGCATCCTGTACAGCCGCGGACGCATCATCGCCAAGGGCTTCCTGTTGGTGAAGGCTTTCTTGCGGCGTTGGCGCGATGTGATGCGCATCCGCAAGGGCGATACCGTGCTTCTGCACCGCGAGGCCTTCATGACGCGCGGCATCTTCTTCGAGCGCCTGATCCGCCGCCGCGCCGGGCTGCTGGTCTACGATCTGGACGATGCCATCTGGCTCATGGACGTGAGCCCCGGCAACAAGCGGCTGAGTTGGTTGAAGGATCCGGCCAAGACCGACCGCATCATCGCCCTGGCCGATCGGGTGATCGCCGGCAACGAACACATCGCCGAGCATTGCCAGGCGATCAACGCGGACGTGGCGCGCATCCCCACGGTGATCGACACCGACCGCTACCGGGTACTGCCCGCGCCGCAGGAGGACCCGGTGACCATCGGCTGGACGGGCAGCCGCACCAGCACCGCGCACCTGGTGGCCGCCCTGCCCATGCTGCAAAAGCTTCACGCCCAGTGGGGCCACCGCATCCGCTTCCGGGTCATCAGCGACATCGCCCCCGAACTGCCCGGCCTGCCTGTGGAGCATGTGCGCTGGAACCCCGGCACCGAAGCCGAGGACCTGGCACCGATCCACATCGGCATCATGCCCCTTCAGGATGATGAATGGAGCCGCGGCAAGTGCGGTTTCAAGGGCCTGCAATACATGGCCGTGGGCAAGGCCGTGGTGCTGGCCGATGTGGGCGTGAACGGAACCATCGTCCGCCACGGCCACAACGGTCTGCTGGCCCGCACCGAGGCGGACTGGCTGGAGTCCATCGGCCGCTTGGTGCAGGATGCCGATCTTCGCCGCCGGTTGGGCGCCGAAGCCCGCAGGACCGTGGAGGAAAGCTGGTCGCTGCAAGCCTGGCGCGGCCGATTCCTGGAACGACTCACCCCCTGAACACCGCCACACGCATCCCCATGGAAGAATTGAAGAAGACCGCCCTCACGCACATCCACGAAGCACTCGGCGCCAAGCTGGTGCCCTTCGCCGGCTACCTCATGCCCGTGCAATACACCGGCGTGAATGACGAGCACCATGCGGTGCGCAATGGCGTGGGCGTGTTCGATGTGAGCCACATGGGCGAATTCCTCGTACGGGGCCCCGGCGCGCTGGACCTCATCCAGAAAGTGACGAGCAACGACGCCAGCAAGCTCACCGAGGGCAAGGTGCAGTACAGCTGCCTGCCCAATGGCCAGGGCGGCATCGTGGACGACCTGCTGGTATACCGGATGCGCCACGGCGACGACGCACACTACGTGCTGGTGGTGAACGCCAGCAATATGTCCAAGGACTGGGCCTGGATCAACAAGCACAACACCTTCGACGCGCAACTGGAGGACATCAGCGACCGCATGAGCCTGCTGGCCGTGCAGGGCCCCAAGGCCACCGACACGCTCAAGGACCTCTTCGCCGAGGATATCGGCGCCATGCCGTACTACACCGCCATGTACGCTGAAATGAAGGGCGTGGGCCTGGTGCTGATCAGCACCACGGGATACACCGGCGCGGGCGGCTACGAGGTCTATGTGCCCAACCCCCTGGCGGAAAAGGCCTGGCATGTGGTGATGGCGGCCGGTGCACCCCACGGGATCAAGCCTTGCGGTCTGGCGGCGCGCGACACGCTGCGGTTGGAGATGGGCTTCTGCCTCTACGGCAACGACATCAACGACACCACTTCGCCCCTGGAGGCCGGGCTGGGCTGGATCACCAAGTTCACCAAGGACTTCATCGACAGCGACCGGCTGAAGGCCCAGAAAGAGCAGGGCGTTTCGCGCAAGCTGGTGGGCTTCGAGTTGCTGGACCGCGGCATCCCGCGCCACGACTACCCCGTGTTGGACGCAGAAGGCAAGGTGGTGGGCAAGGTCACTTCTGGCACCATGAGCCCCTCGCTGCAGAAGCCCATTGGCCTGGCCTACGTGCCTGTGGCCATGGCCACCGAGGGAAGTGACCTGTGGGTGGAAGTGCGGGGCAAGGCCTTGAAAGGCCGCGTGGTGAAGCTACCTTTCCATCGCAACGCCTGAATGGAAGCCACTGGCAACAGCACCGACTACAAGTACCGGGTGGAGGTCTGCTTCATTCCGAACCAGTATCCCTACTACGCCGCGGACATGGGCGTGGTGGTGGTGATCGATGTGCTGCGTGCCACCAGCGCCATGGTGGCCGCCTTCGAGAGCGGTGTGGACCGCATCATACCGGTCAGCACCGTGGAGGAGGCCGCCCAATACCTCGGCCGGCCAGGCTACATCGCCGCCGCCGAGCGCAATGGTGAAGTGGTGCAGGGCTTCCAGTTCGGCAATTCGCCCCTGGCCTATGTGGGGCAGGACCTGCGCGGCAAGACCATCGTGATGACCACCACCAACGGCACCAAGGCCATCAATTTGGCCAAGGACGCCAAGATGCTGGTGGTGGGCTCCTTCCTCAACCTCACCGCGCTGAGCGACTGGCTGGTGAAGCAGGACTGCAACGTGCTGCTGCTTTGCTCGGGCTGGCGCGACAAGTTCAACCTGGAGGATTCCGTTTACGCCGGGGCCGTGATGGACCGCCTGCTGGCCAGCGGCAAGTTCGGTCTGGAGGAGGACAGTTCCATCGCCGCCCAGTACATGTTCCATGCGGCACGCGACAATTTCATGGGCATCCTCAAAGCCGCCCCGCGCCGCCGCCGCATCGAGCAGCTCAAGCTCCTGAGCGATGTGAAGTATTGCCTCACCCCGGACCAGAGCACGGTGATCCCGGTGCTGCGCGATGGCGAACTGGTGCGCATGGAGACCACCGTCACCGTGCCATGATCCGCAAGACCGCCCTGCTCTTTGTGCTGCTGGCGACCATCCTCGCCCTGCAACCCGTGCCCGTGAGCGAGCCGGTCCACGCCTGGGGCTTCTATGGCCACAAGCGCATCAACCGCATGGCCTGCTTCACCCTGCCTCCGGAGATGTTCCCCTTCTTCAAGCGGCACATCGACTTCATCAGCGATGAGAGCGTGGGGCCCGACCGCCGCCGCTATGCCGTGGAGGGAGAGGCCCCGAGGCACTATATCGACATCGACCACTACGGCAAGCACGGCGTGGACCCCTTCGAGGTGATGCCGCGCAAGTGGGAGGACGCCGTGCGCAAGTTCAGTGAGGACACGCTGCAGGCATATGGCATTGTGCCCTGGCACATCGAAGTGATGTTCCATCGTCTGGTGAAGGCCTTCCAGCGCGGTCAGGTGGACGCCATCCTGAAGAACGCCACCGACCTGGGCCATTATGTCGCTGACGCCCATGTGCCGCTGCACACCACGGAGAACTACAACGGGCAGCTGACCAACCAGCACGGCATCCACGCCTTCTGGGAGAGCCGCATTCCCGAGTTGAGCGCCGAGGACTACGACCACTTGGTGGGCCGTGCCCGCTACATCGAATCACCGCTGGATGCCGCATGGGACGCTGTATACGACAGCCATATGCTGGTGGACAGCGTCCTGGGCATCGAGCGGGAGCTGAGCCGCCAGTACCCGGAGGACAAGAAGTACGTCTTCGAGCAGCGCGGTGCCTCGCGAACCCCTTTCCGAACCTATTCGCGCGAGTTCGCCCAAGCCTACGAGGCGGCCATGCAGGGCATGGTGCAGCGGCGCATGAACGCCAGCATCCTCAATCTGGGCGATATCTGGTACACCGCCTGGGTGGTGGCCGGCCAGCCGGACCTGGACCGCTTTGAGCAGAAGGCCGTCAGCGACAGCCTCAAGCGGGTGATCAAGGCCGAGCAGGAACTGATGCTGGAGAACCGGAAGGGTTACGGAAGGGAGCACGAGTGAGTATTCCGGTTCGGGGTTACTTTGGCAGGATGAGCACCCGCCCTGCACGCAGCGCTTTTTTCCCGGTCGCCCACGCGATCCTGCTGCTGATCGTCCTGCTGGGCTTCATGCCCTCCTTCCTTCTGCGCTCCCTGTTCCCACAGCCGGCCGTATTGGACATGCCGGTACTGCCCGGCCTTTTCGTGGTGCATGGCATCATCCTGCTGCTGTGGTATGTATTGCTGCTGGTGCAACCCATGCTGATCCGCTCCGGGCGGGCCGACCTGCACCGGCGGTTGGGTCTGGCAGGTGCCGCCCTGGCCGTGGCCGTGATGGTCTCCACGGTGCTGATGGTGCTGCGCTTCCCCACGCGCATGGTCGCCCTGTCGGCGGAAAGGGGCGTGCCTGTGGAGGAATTGGAGCCGGGCCTGAACATGATCCTCTGGTTGGACCTGTTCATGCTATTGCTGTTCGTGGGCTTCTTCGCAGCGGCCATGGCCCAGCGCAACAAGCCCCAGGCGCACAAACGCTACATGTTCTTCGCTGGGGTCGCCTTGGTGTTCGCGGCCACGGGCAGGATCGGGGGGCAGGTGTCGGCGGCACTGGGCATGGATGTGGGCATCCCGCTTGGCCTGCTGATCATGCTCGGACTTACCACCAGCCTTTTGGTGCATGACCGCACGAGCCTTGGCCGTGTGACCAGGACCTCGTGGGTCTGTTTCGGTACTTATTGGGTGGCCACGCTGCTGAGCATGGCTGCCGGCATGGCCGACGAAGGCGAAGCGTTCACAGCCCTTCTGGTGGCCTGGTGAACCGCGGTGTCAGCGGCGCATTCAGGAGGCGTAGAACACCACTGCGGCGAAAGCGACGATGAGGGCGTAGATCACGGCCGCGAGGGTCGTGGGGGGCGTGCGGCGAAGGAAGGAGATCATGGTAAGAGGTCTTGGTCGTCGATAGGCAGACGGGGGCACCGCTGTAAGGGTTGCCTCCGTAGCAAAAGCTTAACAATACTTCACGTTCGGGCGCCGTCATTGGGCCTGTGCACCGCCCTTCACCGCCACCCGTTTTTTGCGTGGGTCCACGGGCATGGTGCCGAAGACGTGGTCCCAGAAGGGTGAACTGACCCCGAAGGCTCCGGTATCCCCCACGTAATGGTGCAGGTTGTGGTGCTTCCAGATGAGGGCCAGGAAGTTCTTGGGCGGGTTGTAGACATGGATGGCGTAGTGTGCCAGCAGGTAGGTGGCATAGCCCGCCATGAAGCCTCCGCCGAAGGCGATGCCGGGTTCGCCCATCACCAGGCGGAAAATGCCCACGAACATGGCCGCCACCAAGGCGCTCATCAGCGGGGGCAGGGCCAGGCGCTTCTTGTCGCGGGGATGGTCATGGTGCACCCCGTGGAAGATGTACTGGATACGGGCCTTGCGTGGGCTGTCCGTGCCCATGTGGTAGAAGTAGCGGTGTACCACGTATTCCACCAGGGTGAAGGAGAAGGCGCCGACCAGAAAGAGCGCCACGGAGGCCACCACCCCCATGTGGAACCACACCAACGAGGCGTAAAGCGCCAGCAGGCCGGTGCCATAGAAGATGGTCAGCGGGAACGCGATGTGCGTCTTGGTGAGCGCCTCCAGCACAGGGCTTTTGAAGATCCGGCCGCTGTCGCTGATGTTCCTGGTCGCCATGATGCCTTGCGGAAATGTTTCCGGCGGCAAAAGTAGCGCGGCCCATGCGCCTTTCCTTGATGTGGGTCAGGAATTGTCGACATGCCGATGCGCGCAGGTGGTTACTTTTGCCCGCCGCCAGCGCGTGGCACCCGGGCACTTAGCTCAGTTGGTTCAGAGCACTACCTTGACAGGGTAGGGGTCACTGGTTCGAATCCAGTAGTGCCTACCGGACCCCGGCAGATCGGGGTCCTTCATTTTGGATGAAGGCCCTTGCGCTCCTGATGTCCGCTGCGGCACTGATACTGGCCGTGATGCTCCACATGGGCGACCGGCATGAAGCCCCGGCCACTGGACAACCCATGGAAGTGGCCGTGCACATGGGTCGCCTGCAGCGCTACCACCAGAAGTGGTGGGCGGCGGGCCGGGCAGGCAACGCCGAGTTGGCGGCCTTCTACCTGCACGAGATGGAGGAGGCCATGGAGGAGATCGCCGAGGCGGATGTGGTGGACGAGGGTGTGGAGGTGAGCAAGCATATGCGTACCTACGGCCTTCCCATGGTGGCCGAGCTGGAGCGCCTGCTGAAGGAGCAGGGCGTGGCGGAGATGACCGCCCAGGGCGACATGCTGGTTAATGCCTGCAACAGTTGCCATGCCATCACGGGCCATCCCTACCTCAGGATCCAAGTGCCGGAATCGGTCCATTTCCCCGATCAGATATTCACGCCCTGAGAACATCTGATGCCGTGCATTGTCAATAACTTCCAGCCACCAATCCACCGACCATGAGCGATCGTATTTTTCCCATGACGGCCATGCTTGTCGCACTCATCGCGACACCTGCAGTGCTCTTTGCCCAGGACGATATCGACCCAGCGGCTCGCGCCAAGGCCGAGGAGGCCATGCGTGCTCGCGCTGCGGCCGATTCGCTTGAAGGCTGGAAGACCGGAGGGGTGTTCCAACTGAACCTCACCCAGGTGAGTCTGACCAACTGGGCGGCCGGTGGATTCAGTTCCATCAGCGGTATCGCCCAGTTCAACGGCACGGCCAACTGGAAGAAGGGCAAGCGCGCCTGGGACAACAGCCTGGCCTTGGCTTTCGGTGGCCAGCAGCAGCAGGATGGGCCCACGGTGAAGACCGACGACCGCATCGAACTCAATTCCAAGTACGGCTATGAGTTGAATGGGGCCTGGTATCTCGCCGGGCTGGCGCAGTTCCGCACCCAGTTCACCGAGGGCTTCAATGCCGAGGGCACACGCATCTCGCACCTGCTATCACCGGGATATCTGCTCTTCGGCGTGGGTCTGGACTACAAGCCCAACGACAAGCTCAGTATCTACATGTCACCCGCCACGGCACGTATCGTCATCGTCACCGATGAGACCCTGTGGGGCGGCTCCGATGATCCCGATCTGCGGGTGTACGGCGTACTGAATGGAGAGACGACCGCCCTGGAGATGGGGGGCTATGTGCGGTTCCAATACCAGACGCCACTCGCGGAGAACATCACCTTCATGACCCGCGGCGACTTCTTCAGCAATTACCTGCGCGACCCCCAGAACATCGACGTGACCTGGGAAACATTGTGGACCTTCAAGGTGAACGATTGGTTCGCCGCCACGCTGAACACCCTGCTGATCTACGACCACGACACCAACCTGCCGAAGACCGACAGCGAAGGCATCCCCTACGCCGGTCCGGCCACGCAGTTCAAGCAGACGCTGGGCCTGGGACTGACGATCAAGCTCTGATCGCCAGGCGTAACGGACATGGAAAGGCCGCCTGTGGGCGGCCTTTCCGCTTCGTGGACCGTGTTGTCACCCGTGGCGGTCGAGGTCGCGCTGCACGTCCTTGGCCTTGAGGCTCTCGCGTTTGTCGTAGGTCTTCTTGCCCTTGGCCAGCGCGATCTCCAGCTTGGCGAAGTTGTTCGGCGCGATGAACAGGCGCGTGGGTATGATGGTGATGCCGGCGTCCTTCAGCTTCCGCTTGAGCTTCTCCAGTTCGCGGTGCTTCAGCAGCAGTTTGCGGTCGCGTTTGGGCTCGTGCGTATAGTGCACCGTCTGCATCCAGGGGTCGATCCGCATGTTGCGCACGTACAACTCATCGCCGATGAACGTACAGTAGGCCTCGCTGATGCTGGCCCCGCCCGCGCGGATGCTCTTGATCTCGGTGCCCATCAGCACGATGCCGCACTCGAAGCTGTCGAGCAGGTGGTACTCGAAGCCCGCACGGCGGTTCCTCACTTCGATCTTCGGCTTGCTCTCGGCCATGGGGCCGCGAAGCTACGGGGCCGGTGCCGCCCTCACCCCAGCGCCACGTCCAGCACCATCATCACGATGAAGCCACCGATGAAGCCCAGGATGGGCACATCGGTGTGGCCGCTCTGCTGGGTCTCGGGGATCACCTCCTCCACCACCACATAGATCATGGCGCCGGCGGCGAAGGCCAGGGCGTAGGGGAGGATGGGTGTCATGTACACCACGGCCAGCGCACCGATCACCCCGGCCACGGGTTCCACCACGGCGCTGAGCTGGCCATAGAAGAAGCTGCGCCGCCGACCAAGGCCCATACGCCGCAACGGCATGGCCACGGCGATGCCCTCGGGGAAATTCTGCAGTCCGATGCCGATGGCCAGCGCCACCGCCCCTCCGATGGTGGCCTCGGGAATGCCTGCCGCCACACCGCCGAAAAGCACGCCCACCGCCAGTCCTTCGGGGATATTGTGCAGGGTGATGGCCAGGATCAGCAGCGTGCTGCGCCGCCACTCCGTCCTGGGGCCCTCGGTGTTCCTGGGGTCGAAGTTGATGTGCAGGTGCGGCACCCATTTGTCCAAGGCGAAAATGAACATCGCACCCAGGGCGAAACCCACGGCGGCGGGGAACCAGTTGGGCACGGCCATGCCCTCGCTCATGGCGATGCTGGGGGCCAGCAGGCTCCAGAAGCTGGCGGCCACCATCACCCCGCCGGTGAAACCGAGCATGCCATCGAGCGCGCGCCGGTGCAGTTGCTTGAAGAAGAACACGATCGCGGCACCGGAGGCGGTGACCAGCCAGGTGAACGTGGTGGCGATGAGCGCGCCCCACACGGGGTCGATCCGCTCGAAGAAGGTGAGGAGGTCCTGCATGGCTCAGGCTGGCCTGACAAGGAGATTGCCGCAAACACGTTCGTTCAGCAGCAGCCCGTTGCGGCCTCGGCTGTCCACTTCGATGGAGTTGTCGTAGCCGAAGCGCCGCACCACCTTGAGGCGAGCACCCAGGCCCAGCCCCAGCCCATCGAGCAATTGCAGGAACTCGGGCGAACTGTCCTTCACGCCCACCACATCCACACGGGCGCCGTCCGGCACATCGTCCAGCGATCGGGCGCCCGTGATGCCCGAAACGCGGCCGTGCTTGTCGGGGATCGGATCGCCGTGCGGGTCGAACTTGGGATGGCCCATGTACTTGTCCAACCGGTCTATGAGGTCCCTCGAATGGACGTGTTCGAGTTGCTCGGCCAGGTCGTGCACCTCGTCCCATTTGTAGTCGAGATGCTTCACAAGGAAGGTCTCCCACAACCGGTGCTTGCGGATGATCGCCAACGCCACGCGTTTCCCCGCCTTGGTGAGTGCCACGCCATGGTAGGGCTCATGGTCCACCAGCCCCTTTTCGCTGAGCTTCTTCAACATGTCGGTGACGGAACTGGCCTTCGTGTCCAGCCGCTGCGCCACGGCGTTGGTGCTCGCGCCCTCGCCGGTGCGTTCGGTGATCGCGTAGATCGCCTTGATGTGGTTCTCCTCCGCGCTGGAGTACATGGTGCCCATGGAAAGGATGCGGCAAAGATAAAGAAATAATTAGGTAAGTCTAAAAATTGGATTAGCTTCGCAGCGAAATGTGGTTGCGCTCCAACATCCGATGGTCGATCCCGCTGGTCATGACCATACTGTGCCACAGGGCCGGAGCGCAGGGTGGGGTGGTCACCGGCCGGGTGTTGTCCGATGACGGCCCGCTTCCCATGGCGCAGGTGCGTTTGGCAGGTGGTGCGCAGGGCACGGTCACCACCCTGGACGGGACGTTCGAGCTGGGTGCGGTCCCTGTGGGCGACAGGGTGCTGGAGATCCGCTTCGTAGGCTATGGAACGCGCGAGATCCGGTTCCGGCAGGCCACGGACGCGTACACCCGGTTGGGCGACATCCGGATGGAGCCGCAGGCCAGCGATCTCGCGGAAGTGGTGGTGACCGGTACCATGCGTGAAGTGTCTCGCGCGGACAGTCCGGTGCCGGTGGAGGTGATCACGCCGAAACTGTTCCAGCGCGCACCCAGCCCGGCCCTTTTCGATGCCGTGGGCATGGTCAACGGTGTACGGCCGCAGATCAATTGCAGCGTCTGCAACACGGGCGACATCCACATCAACGGCATGGAGGGGCCCTACACCATGGTGCTGATCGACGGCATGCCCATCGTGAGCGGCCTGAGCACGGTGTACGGACTGAGCGGGATCCCCACGGCGCTGGTGGAGCGTGTGGAGGTGGTGAAGGGCCCTGGCTCGGCACTCTATGGCAGCGAGGCGATGGGCGGCATCATCAACGTCATCACCAAGGACCCCGTGCTGGCGCCACTGGCCAGTGCCGAAGTGATGGCCACCAGCTGGGAGGAGTACAGCGCGGACATCGGCCTGCGCACCGGAAAGGGCAAGGTGCGCGGGCTTACGGGCATCAGCCTGTACCACTACGACACGCCACGCGATGACAACCGCGACGGTTTCACCGACCTCACGCTCCAGAAACGACTGTCGCTCTTCCAGAAGGTGGCGGTGAAGCGCCCATCGCGCCGGGTGGCGAGCCTGGCCGCACGCTACGTGCATGAGGATCGTTGGGGCGGCGAGATGGACTGGACGTGGGCCTTCGGGGGCAGCGACAGCATCTATGGCGAAAGCATCGCCACGCGGCGCTGGGAATTGATCGGCCAGTACCAGTTGCCGATGACCGAGCGCGTGATGGCGCAGGTCTCGTGGAACCGCCACGCGCAGGACAGCTGGTACGGCACCATGCCATATGATGCGGTGCAGGAGGTGTTCTTCGGCCAGTTGTATTGGAGCCACCGCTATGCCATGCGGCACGATGTGCTGGCGGGTGTCGCCTACCGCCATGTCTTCTACAACGACAACACACCCGCCACCACCATGGGGGTGGAGCCCTTCACCAGCGACCGCCCCCAGCGCAAGCCGTTGCCGGGGATCTTCCTGCAGGATGAATTCGCCGCGAGCGATGTGCATACCCTGCTTCTGGGATATCGCCTGGACAACGATCTGGACCATGGCCTCGTGCATTCACCACGCTTCGCGTGGAAGTACGCGCCAAGCGGCCGCTTCGCCGTGCGCACCAACTTCGGCACGGGCTATCGCGTGGTGAACCTCTTCACGGAGGACCACGCCGCGCTCACCGGCTCCCGCACCGTGGTCATCATGGAGGACCTGCGGCCGGAACGAAGCTGGAACGCCACGCTGAACGTGGTGCGGCGATGGCCTGGAGAGAAGCGCTTCTTCGCGTTGGACGGTTCGCTCTTCCACACGCGCTTCAGCAACCGCATCCTGCCGGACTACGACAGCGATCCGGAGCTGATCCTCTACGCCAACCTCGACGGGCATGGCGTTTCCCAAGGTGCGAGCCTGAACCTGGAAGCCCGCCTGGGACAGGACTTCCGACTGCTGGCCGGTGCCACCTGGATGGAGGTCTTCACTGTATCGGGAGGCCGGCGTGAAACGCAATTCTTCGCCCCCGCATGGTCTGGCACTTTCACCGCTTCGCACGACCTGCCGAAGCGCATCACGCTCGACCTCACCGGCCAATGGTACGGGCCCATGCGGCTGCCCACCCTGCCCCAAGACCCCCGTCCCGGCCATTCGCCGTGGTACGCGCTGCTGACGGTGCAGGTGCGGCATCGCATCGGTGAGCGTTTGGAGATCTTCGGTGGTGTGCGGAACCTGCTCGACTTCGTGCCGCGCGATCCGCTGATGCGCCCCTTCGATCCCTTCGACCACGACGTGGACGACCCTGTGACGAATCCGCATGGCCACACCTTCGACACGGCCTACATGTACGCGCCCCTGCAGGGACGGCGCGGCTTCGTGGGCCTTCGCTGGGACCTGCCCTGACACCTTCACATCCGGAAGATGGCCACCACCACGGCGGCCAGAAAGGCGCCCATGACCAGCAGCCCCTGCAGGATGAGCACCAGCCAGCCGCGTGCGATCGTGGCAGGCCACCGCATGCCATAGGCGCGTTTCACCGCCAGAGGCAGATGCACCAGCAACCACAGGAAGCCGATGCCCATGATGGTGAAGGGCAGCAGCAGATCGACCACGATGAAGAACGACTGTACGAGGAAGAAGAAGCAATGCAGGTGCACCGCGAGGAACAGGTGGTCGATGTAGTAGGGGCGTCGCTTGCGGAAGAACAGCCAGAACAGGGCGCCCATGGTGGGCATGAGCAGGAAGAGCAGGTAGGACAGGTTCTGGATCATGAGCGCGAAGGCGTGCTCGATGCCCTGCAGATCGCTGAATCGCGCGGCGCGGCGCAGCATGGCCCTTTCGATCGTGCCGGGCGTGCGTCCGCGTGACACGATCACGGAATCGAGTTGTGCATCGGTCATGCTGCGGTACAGATGCGCATCGCCCACGGAGAGGCGAACGCCTGAGATGGTGAGTGTGTCCTCGTCCTGCAGGACCCGCTGGTCGGTACCGAAGCGCTCGCGGCCGATCCGGTCGAACTCGCGGTGGATGCTGAAGTTGAGCAGCAGGAAATAAATGACGCTGATGAAGAGGTAAAGACGTACCGGAGGCACCTGCCCGCGTCGCCGGCCTTCCATGAGGTCCAGTGCCAAGGCGCCCGGTTTGAACAGCAGGCGGCGCAATGTGGTCCAAAGCTTGGCGTCCCAGCCCAACTCCACGGAAACGAGGTCGCGCAACAATGCGGTGGCGGGGCGGTGGATCTCCTTGGTCGACTGTCCGCAGGAGGAACAGAATTGGTCATGCGCACCCCAGGCCTGCCCACAGTTGGGGCATTGGGCAAGCCGGGTGGCCGTGTGTTTGTCCGGCGAAGCGTCCTTCATCAGCGAAGCCAAGATAGGCCGGTGCGGACGCCGGTTACCTTTGACGCCGATGTACAAGCTGCTGCGCCCGCTGCTCTTCAGCATGCCTCCCGAACGGGCGCACCATGCCACCTTTCGCCTGCTGGAGATCGCCGCCAAGGCGCCCGGACTGTTGAAGCTCGTGGGCGCCGCCAAACCCCCGGTGAAGGCCGCCGTGGAAGTGATGGGCCTGAGGTTCCCCTCCCCTGTGGGCCTGGCCGCCGGCATGGACAAGGATGCCAGGCATGTGGGCGCCATGTCCGCCATCGGCTTCGGCTTCATCGAGATCGGCACCCTCACGCCAGAGCCACAGCCCGGCAACGACAAGCCCCGCCTGTTCCGTCTGCCTGCGGACCGCGCGCTGATCAACCGCATGGGCTTCAACAATGGCGGGGTGCGGGATGCCGTGGAACGGTTGCGCATGCGCAGGCCGGGCACCATCGTGGGTGGCAACATCGGCAAGAACAAGGCGACGCCCAATGAGCGGGCCGTGGAGGATTACGTGAAGTGCTTCGAGGCGCTGTATCCCGTGGTGGACTATTTCGTGGTGAACGTGAGCAGCCCGAATACGGCAGGATTGCGGGAGCTGCAGGAGAAGGGGCCGTTGTTGGGGATACTGTCGGCGCTGAAGAACAAGGCAGGAGAGCTGTTGGCGAATGGTGGCACCCATTCGCCAGTCACCAAGTACAGGTCACCGATGCATTCCAAGCCCATCCTCCTCAAGATCGCGCCCGACCTCAGCGAAGCCCAGCTTGATGACGTCTGTGCCGTGGTGAAGGAGAGCGGCATCGCCGGGGTGATCGCCACCAACACCACCATCTCGCGCGACGGCCTGAAGACCCCGAGGGCGGAAGTTGATGCCATGGGGCCTGGAGGTGTTAGCGGTGCGCCGGTGCGCCAGCGCAGCACGGAGGTGGTCCGCTATCTGCGGGAACGCTTGCCAAAGCCCTTGGTCATCATCGCGGTGGGGGGCATCGATTCCGCCGAAGCCGCCTTGGAGAAACTTGATGCCGGCGCCGACCTGGTCCAGGTCTACACGGGCTTGATCTACGAAGGCCCTGCCCTGGTGAAGCGCATCAACCAAGCCTATGTCCGATGGAAAGGGTGAAGCTCATCGAATGCCCACGGGATGCCATGCAGGGTATCGCCACGTTCATTCCCACGGACATGAAGGTGCGCTACCTCAACGAACTGTTGAAGGTGGGCTTCGACACCATCGACATCGGCAGCTTCGTGAGTCCCAAGGCCATCCCGCAGCTGGCGGATACGGCCGAGGTGCTCGCGCGCATCGATCGCGGCGGATCGCGCAGCAAGCTGCTGGTGATCGTGGCCAACGAGCGCGGCGCCGAGGAGGCCGTGAAGCAGGAGAGCGTCCACTATCTGGGCTATCCATTCAGCATCAGTGGGACCTTCCAGCAGCGCAACACCAACACCAGCATTGAAGGCAGCTGGGGCCGCATCGCGCGCATCGCGGAAATGACACAGGCCGCCGGCAAGGATCTGGTGGTCTACATCAGCATGGCATTCGGCAATCCCTATGGCGACCCGTGGAACACGGCGGTGGCCCTGCATTGGACCGAGCGTCTCGTGAAGGAGCTTGGCGTGCGCATCATCGCCCTCAGCGATACGGTGGGCGTGGCGAAGCCGGAGGACATCACCGGCATGTTCAGCGCGCTGGTCCCCGCGATGCCGGAGACCGAATTCGGCGCGCACCTGCATTGCCGGCCTGACAACTGGATGGCCAAGACCCAGGCCGCATGGGATGGTGGTTGCCGCCGATTCGATGGGGCCATCAAGGGATACGGCGGCTGCCCCATGGCCGAGGATGAATTGGTGGGCAACCTGCAGATGGAACTGTTTGTGCGCGACCTGGAGTCACGCGGGATCCACACCGGGTTGGATCTGGCGCAGTTGGACAGGAGCGTGGTGGAGGCGGCGAAAGTGTTCCCTTAGGTGATCACGCCCGCCGCAACTCCAGCACCGTGATCTCCGGGGGCATGCCGACCCTTCCTGGGAAGCCGATGAAGCCGAAGCCCCGGTTCACGTAGAGTTGCTGGCCGCCTTCGGCATAGAGGCCCGCCCAGTGCTTGTACACCCATTGCGCCGGGCTGTACTGGTTGCCGCCGATCTTCACGCCAAGCTGCGCGCCGTGCGTGTGGCCGCTCAGGGTGAGGTCGATGCCCGTGCCCTGGACCTGGTGCTCCCAATGCGTGGGATCGTGGCTGAGCAGAATACGGAATGGCAGATGCTCCGTGCCGGAGATGGCTTGTGCCAGATCGCCGTATTGCTGGAAGCGGTGCCCCCAGTTCTGCACGCCCAGCAGGCCGATGCGGTCGCCGCCCGCCTGGATCTCCTCGTGTTCATCCAGGAGCAGCCGGAAGCCCATTTCCGCGTGGATGCGCTTCAGCCGCGCCAGATTCTCGGCCTTGGCCTCCTGGCTGGGCCAGCGCGGGTAGTCGCTGTAATCGTGGTTGCCCAGCACGGAGTACTTGCCCAGTCGCGCTTCCAGCCGTGCGAATTCGCCGATGAAAGGCTCGGCCTCGTCCGCGTAGTCGTTCACCAGGTCACCGGTGAAGAGGATCAGATCGGGCTTTTCCGCGTTGATGAGGTCGATGCCATGCCGCACCAGCGTGAGGTCGCCGCCGTAGCTGCCCAGATGGGTATCGCTGATCTGCACCACCCGCAGTCCGTCGAAGGCGTGGGGTAGCCGCCCGCTTCGAACGGGCACCCGCGCCACATTGAAATTGCGACGGCCTTTGGTGACACCGTACAGCACACCGGTGAAGGGGATGGCCGCGAGGATGAGCCCGAGTTGGCTGAGGAAGCGCAAGCGGGAGATGCCCTCGCCCGGCTGATTGATGGTGCCGGGCAGCACTTTGGACCACAGCCAGCGTCCCAGATGCAGCAGGTCGTCCAAGCCATGGAACACCACCATCACCAGTTTCGGCAGGAAGAAGAGCAGGAAGAGCGCCACCAGCGAGAAAGCCCAGCTGTGGTCGCGCCGGGCCTGAGGGTCCTGCATGGCGATGGCGCTGTACACGATCAGCGCAAGGATGCCCAATGACACGATCCAATAGAGAAAGCGGACCAGGCGGCGGATGGTGAGGCTGTGGTTGCCCAGCGCCACGTTGAGGCCCTTGTAGGCGTACAGGTCGATCAGGACCAGCACCACGAGAAAGATGACGAAATTGCGGACCGCTGCGGGGGACATGGGATGCGAAGGTAGAGCCGCCCCTTGCGGCGGCCGATAACGAACGACGCATGTGGAAGAAGGTTCAGAAGGGGGGCGCGATGATCGGCATAGGCATGGTGGTCGCCTGGCCTGGCATGATGCAGGGACAGGACACTTGGCGCAGGACTTATGGCGCGTTGGCGGATGACTTCAGCGTGGCATTCCGGGCCGTGGCGCAGGACCGATTCATCGCCGTGGGCAACACCGGCAGTTTCGGGCAGGGCTCCTCGGACATCTACCTGCTGGGCGTGGACGGGTTGGGCGCGAAGCAATGGTCCGCCACCATCGGCGGTGCGGGTTTGGAGCAGGCGCGCGACATGCGCATCACTTCCAGTGGCGATCCCATCATCGCTGGTTTCAAGGAGGTGGGTGCTGCGGGCGGCTATGATGGTATGCTCGTTCTGGCCAATGACGAGGGACAGGAGCTTTGGCAGCGGACCTATGGCGGGTCTGATTGGGATCTCTTCCACCAGGTGAGGGTGATGCCCGACGGTGGCTTCCTCATCGCAGGTCAGACCTACAACGGCCCCGATCCCGGCGGCAACGCCTGGATGCTGCGAACGAACGCATCGGGCGATGTGCTTTGGGAAAGGACGATCGGAGGATCGGGCGAACATGAAGCGCGCACGGTACATCCGTTGGATGATGGCGGATACGTCATGGCGGGATCTTTCCCCACCGGGGAGGGCCATCGCGATGGCTTCGTGGCACGCTATGATGCCGCCGCCACCCTGCTGTGGCTCGAGTCCTATGGTGGCGACAGTCTGGATCTGATCCACGACATCCTGCCCATGCCCGATGGAGGATTCTCCTTCGTGGGCACCACCCGTAGCCAATCGCCTTTCCACGAAGCCTGGCATGTCCGTCTCGATGCGGATGGCGCCGTTTTGTGGTCGCGCAACTGGGGCCAGATCAACGACCAGGAGAGTCGCGAACACCGATTGCTGGACAATGGCGACTTCATCACCATCGGCTACACGAAGACCTCCGGCGGCGGCGGCAAGGACATGTTCCTGATGCGCAATGCGCCTGACGGGGACTTCGTGTTCGGCCGGACTTTCGGCGGTCTGGAGGATGATGAGGGTTTCGGACTGGACGAGCTCGACGATGGATTCATCTGCGGCGGTCACACCTATTCTTACGGAGTTGGCGGAGCGGATGTCTTTCTGGTACGGACGAACGTGAATGGGCAAACGGCCACGGAGACAGTGATATCAGGATTCGATCCCTTGTCCACAACGGAGTCCATGGTGCAAGGGGAGACTCTCCGCCTGCACCCCAACCCCACCACCGGCCGCTTCACCCTTTCCACCGATGCCGTCCTGTCTTCCGTTCGCTTGTGGGACGGCTTGGGGCGTGAGGCCCATCGCGGTATGACGGTCCCGGGTCAGAACACCATCGACGTGGATCTGCCGTCCGGTGCCTACACGGTGGAAGCCATGACCCGCGATGGCCGGCTTCTGCGCACGCGCCTGATCATCGTGCGGCCGTGATCGCTGAAGCGGGCATAGCACGCCTGCGGGCCTGGATGATGCTGGGTCACTTGCTCTTCCTGGGGCTGTTCATCCTGGCGCTCCTGCACTGGCGCGAGCGGGTCGTGCATGTGGATTCGGCGCTGCAGATCTTCAAGTGGGTGCAGAACGGAGGCGTGGAGGTGGAGGCGCATCGCTACACGGCGGTGCTGCCGCAGTTGGTGGTGAAGCTGTTCCGGCTCATGGGCGCGCCGCTTCCTATGCTTCTGGCCACGGCGAGCGCCATGCACGTGCTGGTGTCCTGGTCCATCTATGCGCTGGCGGCCCACATGCTTCGGGTGCCTTGGGTGGCAGCGGCGGCGGCCATGGCGGCGGTGCTCTGCACAAGGCTCACCTTCTACGGCATCGTGCTCGAGGCCAACTACCTCACCAGCTACCCTTTCCTGTTGGCCGCCGTGGTGGCGGGGCCCTTGGTGCAAGGCACAAGAGGTTCCATGGCCCTCGCCATGGCCGCGCTCTTGATGGTACTGCTGGTGCATCCGCTCGGTTTCCTGGTGGCCGGGTATGTGTTGTTGGTACTCGCGCTCACGCATCCATCCGTGCGCATCGCGTGTGTGGCCCTGGCCGGTGTGGCGCTGCTGTGGGGCATCGTTGGCCGGTCCTTGCTCCCGCCTTCGGGCTACGAAAGCGGGCTGTACGATGCCGCGCTCAAGGGTTGGGGCGATCCGGCTTCCTGGTCCGCTTCGCCCGCGCTGGACTTCCTGGTACGGCACAGTTGGCGGGATACGGCCCTCTATCTCCCGGCCTGGGCGCTGCTGGCCTTGACCATCGTTGTTCTGCTCGGCCGGCGGGCGTGGCACCTGGCCATCGTCGTGGGTGCGGGCTCGGTCGGTCTCGTCATGCTCAACATCGTCACCTACCAACAGGGCGAAACGGCCATGATGATGGAGAAGAACTTCCTTCCGCTCGCGGCGCTGATCGCCCTGCCGCTGATGCATGAAGTGGCGCGACGTCATCCGCGGACGCGTGTTGCCGCGTTCTTGGGTTTCGCACTGGTGCTCTTCGTCCAATTCCGGGTCATCTCCTTCGCCTCGCGCCCCGTGGGTGAGCGCTATGCCGCCATCGAAAGGCTGGTGCATGATCAACGCGAGCTGGGCGTGACCAAAGCCATTGTTCCTCCGGATGAATTGTCCCGGCGCGGTATCGGCGTCACTTGGGCGCTGCCCTTCGAGACCCTGCTCGTCTCGGCGCTGGAGGGCAGGGAGCAGCAGGTGACCGCGGTTTCCGCCGATCATGCCAGCGGGATCGAGCGGACCACCGGTCTGTACCTGATGCCTTGGACCATGGACCTGCCGTTGGACCGGCTGGACGGCCGCTATTTCATCCCTGCGGAAGGGCCCTATCGCTACCTTCATCAACGTGATCGATGATCGCCCTCCTCATGGACATTCCCGGTCCCGCCACTTTGATCCAGGTCCACTTCAAACTGGCCTTGGCGGCACTCGCCGTAGTGCCTCTGGCGGTGATGGTGAAGAAGGGGGAGCGCACGCACCGTGTGGCGGGCATCGCGTTCCTGGCCGGTTGCGTGGCACTGGTGCCCATCTCCGCCATGGCGGCCTATCACCTGGGCGATCCCAAGACCGCGTTGCTCGCGTTGCTCGTCGCACATCTGGCCTTCGGAGCATGGCGTTCGCTCTACCTGAAGCGGCTGCATCAGGGCCTGAAGCCCCGCCGCCCGGACAAGCTGCTCCACGGTGGCATGGGCGTGCTCTACACCGGGGCCTTTTTCTGGGGGATCACCGACCTGATGCTGGCACAGAAGGGGCAGAAGGCCGATCCGCTGCTGCCCTTGCTGGGGGCCGTGGGCCTCCTGCTCGTCTCCATGCAGTTCTACCGCTTCTTCAAAAGCAGCCACGATAAGCATGACTGGCTCCACGGCCACGGACAGGGCATGATCCTGGCCTGGGCCTTTTTGCTCGCCGCATTCAGCATGATGCATCTGCCGATCCCCCGGGAGAGCGCTTTCCGGCTGGCCTGGCCCGTACTGCTGGGGCTGCCCCTGGTCATGCTCTGGACACGCCGCATGCGCCAACGCCTCACCCACGGCAAGCGCGCGTCACATTTCTACCGCATCCGCATCAAATGAACCGGCGCTCCCCTCTTCCGCGTTCTCCTGTACAGCGGCCGGCTTGGAGATACGCCTCCCGTCGCTGAACTTGCCCGCTCTCCGATACGCTCCCATCATGTACGCACGAACCCTGCTATCCCTCCTGACCGCCCCGATGACCCTTTTCGCCATCGCCCAGAACCAATATGCCTACACCTCCGTGCCCGGCGATCCCATCGGCGTGCGGATCTACAAGCTGGACAACGGGCTCACCGTGTACCTGAGCCGCAATGAGGACGCTCCGCGCATCCAGACCAACATCGCGGTACGCGCCGGTAGCAAGCACGACCCCGCCGATGCCACGGGGCTGGCGCACTATCTGGAGCACATGCTCTTCAAGGGAACAAGCCGCTACGGCACCAGCGACTGGGAGCAGGAGCGCGTGCTGCTCGATCGCATCTCCGAACTGTATGAACAGCGCCGTGCCACACGCGATGAGACCGAGCGCGACAGGATCTACGCCGGCATCGACAGCCTCTCCGGCCTGGCCGCCCGCCTGGCCATCCCCAGCGAGTACGACAAGATGATCTCCTCCATCGGCGCACGCGGCACCAACGCCTACACTTCGGTGGAACAGACGGTCTACATCAACGACATCCCCAGCGATGAGATGGAGAAGTGGATGATGGTGGAGGCCGAGCGATTCAACGAATTGGTCCTGCGTCTCTTCCACACCGAGTTGGAGACCGTCTACGAGGAGTTCAACCGGAGCCAGGACAACGACCGGCGTAGCGCCTTAGAGGCCATGAGCAGGACGCTTTTCCGCAAGCACCCCTACGGCACGCAGACCACCATCGGCACCGGTGAACACCTGAAGAACCCCAGCATGGTGAAGATCCATGCCTATTTCAATGCGCACTACGTGCCCAACAACATGGCCATCATCATGGCTGGCGATCTGGACTTCGACCGCACGATCGCCCTCATCGACAAGCATTTCGGCGCTTGGCGGCCGAAGGATGTGCCCCACTTCCAGTTCGAACCGGAGGAGGCCCTGGTACTGCCGGAGGAGCGCGAAGTGTTCGGTCCCATGGCCGGCTGGGTGGACATCGGCTGGCGGCTGAAAGGCAAGGGCAGCGAGGACGAGGTGATCGGAGGATTGGTCGCGGGCATGTTGTCCAATGGCCGCGCCGGCCTCTTCGATCTGGACCTGGTGCAGGCGCAGAAGGTGCTGAACGCCGTGGCCTTCGCACGTTCCATGCAGGACCATGGCCAGTTCATGGTGAGCGGCAACCCCAAGCAGGGCCAGGACCTGGAGCAGGTGCGCGATCTGCTGCTGGCCCAGGTGGACCGCCTGGCGCGCGGTGATTTCGATGACCGCCTGATGGAAGCCGTGGTGAACGACCTGCGCCAGCGCCGGGTGCGCTCCTGGAGCGATGAGAACCGGGCACGCGCCTCGGCCATGACCGAGGCTTTCACCACGCATCGCGAATGGAAGGAGATCCTGGACCTGCACGACCGCATGGCGCGCGTGACCAGGCAGCAGGTGATGGACTTCGCCCGGCGCAGCCTCGGCAAGGGCCACGTGGTCGTCTTCAAGCGCACCGGCGAGAACAAGGACGCGCACAAGGTGCCCAAGCCGAAGATCACCCCCGTACCCATCGAACGCGAGGCCGTGAGCGCCTGGCGGGCACAATGGGAAGCCACCCCCAGTGCACGCATCGCCCCGGTCTTCGTGGACTTCGGGAAGTCCATCGCGCGTGCCGACCTGCGCGGCGGCGTTCCCCTGGCCGCCGTGGCCAATACCAGCAACGACCTCTTCTCGCTGCATTACATCGTGGACATGGGCACCGACCACGACGCGGCCTTGCGCCTCGCCGTGGAGTACCTGCCCTACCTCGGCACCTCCCGCCTCGGCCCCGCCGATCTGAAGAAGGAACTCTTCCACCTGGGCCTGCGCATCGATGTGAACGTGGGCGAGGACCGGACCACCATTTCGCTGAGCGGGCTGGAGAAGAACCTGGCCCGTGGCGTGGAACTGCTGGAGCAATTGCTCGCCGATGCCAGGCCGAACGAGGAAGCCCTGGCCGAGCTGATCAACGACATCGCCAAGGAGCGTCAGGATCGTCTCAAGAACAAAGGCTTCATCCTGGGCACCGCCATGTTCAGCTACGCCCGCTACGGCGAGCGTTCGCCCCTGACCGATGCGCTGAGCGTGGAGGCCATGCGGGCGATCCCCGCCGCGGACCTGACCCGCCGCATCCAGGCGCTCACCACGCACAAGCACCGCGTCTTCTACTACGGCCGCAAGCCCATCAAGGAGGTGAAGACCCTGCTGGACAAGGCGCATCGCGTGCCCGCTGCGTTGAAGGAGATCCCTGCGCCGCGTGTCTATACCGAATTGGAGACCACCACCAATACGGTGCTCTTCCTGGACCATGACATGGTGCAGACCGAGATGATGCTCGTGAGCAAGGCGCGGCCATTCGATGTGGACGTGCTGCCTTACGCCGCCCTGTTCAACGAATACTTCGGGTCCGGACTTTCCAGCATCGTGTTCCAGGAGATCCGTGAGGCGAAGGCGCTGGCCTACAGCGCGAACGCCAGCTACATCACGCCATCGCGTGGTGAGGACGCGCACTACGTGCGGGCCATGATCGGCACCCAGGCCGACAAGTTGAACGACGCGGTGGACGCGCTGTTGGCCCTGCTGGACGACATGCCCATGGCCGCCGACCAGTACGAGGGCGCCAAGCTCTCCGCGCTGAAAGTGATCGAAAGCGGACGCATCACGCGCGACAGGATCTACTGGACCTGGGAGAGCATGCGGCGGCTGGGCCTGGACCGCGACATCCGGCGCACCAACTACGAGCGCATCCCGGGCATCGGTCTGCAGGACATGAAGGACTTCTTCGACCGCGAGATCAAAGGGCGCCACTACACCTACCTGGTCATCGGCAAGCGCGCCAACCTTGATTTCAAGACCTTGGAGCGGCTGGGGCCCGTGCGCGAACTCACCAAGAAGGAGGTGTTCGGCTACGACGAGGAACTCTGAGGGCACATGGTGGCGATGGACCGCCATCTTTGCCGCCGATGAATGCGCTGATCCTCTACACCGAGGCCGCACCCTATGTGATCGCCTGCCTGGAGGCGCTGGCCTCACGCGGTGTTCGTGTGGTCCTGGTCCGCTGGCCGGTGAACGCCGAGGCACCCTTCGCCTTCGGGCAGGACAGCCCCATCGAGGCTCATGTGCGCAGTGGGCTGGACGATCCGGCCTTGATGGGCCTGGCGGAGGAATTGTCGCCCGACATCGTCATCACCAGCGGCTGGGTGGACAAAGGCTATCTGCGTGTGTGCCGTGCCATGCGGCAGCGCGGCGTGCCCACGGTGATGATCTGCGACACCGCCTGGCGCGGTGATGTCCGGCAATGGGCGCATGTGCTGCTGTCGCGAAGCTGGCTGCGTGGCACCTTCAGCCATGCCTGGGTCACCGGTGGCCCCCAGCGGCACTACGCGCGCATGTTGGGCATTCCTGGCGATCGCATCCGCACAGGCTTCTATTCGGCGGACACCGGTCTCTTCGCACCACTCGGCGAGCGCCTTCTTGCGGAGCGTGCAACGTCCTGGCCGCACCGTTTCCTGTGCGTGGCCCGTTACATCCCCACCAAGGGCCAGCAGACGCTCTGCGATGCTTTCGCTTTGCTGTGCGACCAGGGCGAAGCCGGCGACTGGGAACTCTGGCTGGCCGGCACCGGCGAACAGCATCAACAGGTGATGGACTCCCCATCCGGCCGGCATCCGCGCATCCGGCATCTGGGATTCAAGCAGGCGGCGGAGATGCGTGATGTGGTGGCGGAGAGTGGCGTGTTCGTCCTGCCCAGTTTGTATGAGCCATGGGGCGTGGTGGTGCACGAACATGCCTGCGCCGGCCTGCCGCTGGTGCTCAGCGATGCGGTGGGCGCCGCCGAACGTTTCCTGGAGGAGGGCATCAACGGCTTCCGCTACAAGGCGGGCGACAAGTATGGGCTGCGCGATGCCCTGCGGGCGATGGTGCGCCGCAGCGATGCGGAACTGCGCGACATGGGCCGGCGAAGCGCCCAGCTCGGCCGAGCGTGGAACCCCGATGCCTGGGCCGATACCGCGATCGGCATTGTCCAAGCACCCCGCACATGAAGCCACAGGTGCTCGTCTTCATCGACTGGTACAAGCCTTTCTACAAGGCGGGTGGCCCGGTGCGTAGTCTGGTGAACCTCGTGGACCATCTGCATGGGGACGTGGACTTCCACATCGTGACCGGCGATCGTGACTACACGGCCACCACGTCTCCAGCCGAACTCCCGAAGGACCGATGGACCGTGCAGGACAAGGGAGAGCGTGTCTGGTACGCCTCGCCGGAAGGCCGGAGCCGGGCGCGATGGAAGACCCTGCTGCAGGAGCGCCCATGGGATGCCATCCACATCAATGGCCTATGGTCACGGTGGAGCACCATGCTGCCCTTGTGGCTGCTGCGCGGATCGAAGCAACGGCGCATCGTGGCCGTGCGCGGCATGCTGGCCAGCGGTGTCATGCGCCAGAAGAACCTGCTGAAACGACTGGTGTTGCTGGCGATGCGTGCCACTGGCTGCTTCAAGGGCGTGGAGTTCCAGGCCACCAATGCGGAGGAGGTGGCCGATGTGAAGCGCTGGATCGGTGGCGATGCCGTGGTACACCTGGTGCCCAACCTGGGCCGCGTACAGGAACGCGAAGCACCCGCACCCATCACCAAACGCGCCGGTACGTTGCGTTTGGCGAGCGTGGGCCGTATCGCGCAGGAAAAGAACACGCTTTTCGCGATCCAGCGGTTGGCCAAGGTCCAGGGCGATGTGCGGTTCGACCTGTATGGCACCGTGTATCACGAGGACCACTGGCGGCGATGCCAGGCGGCCATCGCGGCCCTGCTGCCACAGGTCAAGGTGGAATGGCATGGCGAGATCGCACCGGAACAGGTGCCCGAGGTGCTGGCCGCTGCCCATGTGCTCTTCATGCCCAGTGTGGGCGAGAACTTCGGCCACACGATGCTGGAGGCGCTGAGCGCAGGCCGGCCGCTGCTGATCAGTGACCGCACCCCTTGGAAGGGTCTGGAGCCTCAGCAGGCGGGCTGGGACCTGCCCCTGGACAAGCCCGAGCGCTTCGAGAAGGTCTTGCGGTCGTTGGTGGACATGGGGGAGGATGAATTCATCGCCCTGTGCCAAGGCGCGTTCGCGCTGGGCCGGCGATCTTTGGCGGCGGAACCCCTTCGCGCGCACTACCTGAGCTTGTTCCGTCCATGACCCGCCCCACCGTCGATCTCTCCCGTTTCGACAACTCGAGGACATTCGATCCCGGGGCGGGACTGGTGAAGCGCACGCTGTGGTATTTCACCAACGCACTCTTCTTCCTCAACCCCTGTTTCCCTTTCCGTTCGCCCAAGCCTGCGCTGCTCCGGCTGTTCGGCGCCCAGGTGGGGAAGGGCGTGGTCATCCATCCCGGGGTGAACATCAAGTTCCCATGGAAGCTCACCATCGGCGACCACAGCTGGATCGGCCAGCGGGCGTGGTTGGACAACCTGGACCGACTCACCATCGGCAGCAATGTGGTCATCAGCCAGGGGGCCATGATCATACAAGGGAGCCATGATTACAAGAAGGTCGATTACCCCACCTACACCGCCCCGGTGGTCTTGGAGGATGGCTGCTGGGTGGGGGCAGGGGCTATCGTGACCCTCGGGGTCACATTGAAGAGCCACAGCGTGCTGGCCGCCGGCAGCATGGCCAGCAAGGACCTCGAGCCTTACACGATCTATCAGGGGAATCCGGCGGTGGCGGTGCGCGAAAGGGTCATTGAGTAGTACGCCATCCTCCATCGGCCCCAACGTTCAACATCCAACTTGAGAACGACCCTCATCACCGTCTGCCGCAACGTGGCGCCCGTGATCCGCGAAACGCTGGACAGCATCCTGGCGCAGACACATCCGGACATCGAACTGATCGTGATCGACGGGGCCAGTACCGATGGCACGGTGGAGATCCTGGAGGACTATCGCGCGGCACCGGGCAGGCGCGGTATCGACATCCTCGTGAGCGAGCCCGACACCGGGATCTACGACGCCATGAACAAGGGCCTTCGGCTGGCCACGGGGGAGGCCATCGGCTTCGTGAATGCCGGTGATCTGCTGATGACACCCGCGACCATCGCGCAGGTGGTGGCCGCCTTCCAACGCTCCCACGCCGATGCCGTCTATGGCGACATCATCATGGTGGATGAGAAGGACATCTTCAAGGTGCATCGCACCTGGCTCAGCGGCACCTACCATCGGGAGAACTTCCGCAAGGGCTGGATGCCTCCGCACGTGGGGACCTTCATCCGCAAGAGCGTGTACGACCGTTTCGGCCACTTCAACACCGATCTGCGCATCGGGGCCGACTACGAGATCCTGCTGCGCTTCCTCTACAAGCACCAAGTGCCCACGGTGCACCTGCGCGAGGTGCTGGTGCGCTTCCGGCTGGGTGGCATGAGCAACGGCAGCGTGAAGCACATCCTGAAGGCCAACCGCGAGGTGCGGGCCTCCTGGGGCATCAATGGCCTGAAGGCCCCGCCGCTGCTGGTGACGCGCAAGCTTTGGAGCAAGGTGATGCAGTTCTTCCACTGAGGGTGTTCACCGCCTCCTGTGGGATGGCCGTCGAAGCGGCCTCAGCAGGGCCACGATCGCCAGGACCCCCAGCACGACCAGGGCACTCCACAACGGCAGGAGTTCCCCACCGGGGTATCCTGCCTGCTCGCCGGCATGCGCGCCCCAGGCCAGCACCACGCAGTACACGGAGCCTTTCACATTGGCGATGACGCCCGCCACCACACCCCAAGGGTTCCCGCGCCAAAGCCACCAGCCTGCCAGCAGAAAGGAGGGCACCACCAAGGAAAGGTCCAGGGCGGCGATCAGGTGGGTCTCACCACCGGTGATGGCCAGCAGATCGGGCAGGGTACCATCGAACAGGTAGGCCGCGGCCTGTGTGGCCCATATCGTGCCGAGCATCAGACCCCATGTCATCATGTATCCACCCACGAAGCGCTGTGTCGTTCGCGACGGCATGCTCGCGCGGATCGCGGAGATGTCAAGTTCCATCAGCCCGGCGATCAGCGCCAACGTGGGCAGGATGAACAGCGCCACATACAGCAGGAAGTGTGCATTGAAGGCAGCGCCAAAGAGGTAGAAGGCATAGTTGTACACCAGATACCACAACATGCCCAGCCAGAGCAGCCGCCCACTCGGAATGCCGCGCATCGTAGCGACGAAGGACCCTGCCAGCAAAGGCATGCCGATGTACAACGTCACCCGGTCGTTCACCCACCAGGCCAGCCATACGAATTCGTTGTCGCGGTAAAGACCATCCACCGTGATGCCGCCGATGGTGGCCACCAGCGTGAGCAGCAGGATGAGGATGGTGAGGACGATGGATGCTCCCGAAGCCTCGCGCATGGAGCAAAATAAACCAGCTGACCATGCATGATCATCCGAACGACCGATCCCATCTATCCCACCATCACGCTCGTCATCGCGATGCTGCCCATCACCGTGCGGTCGTTGAAGAGCTTCACGGGCTCCCAGCGATCCTTCAGGCCCAGGATGTAGAGCAGCGGCAGGTAGTGCTCCGGTGTGGGGATGCTATGTTGGAAGGCGCGGCCCTGCGCGCCATAGTTGGCCAGTTGCGCGTAGCCCTCGTTCATGATCAGCTCCTTCATGCGCGTGTTCGCCTCCACAGCCCGGTCGTAGCCGCCTTCGGGGTTGCGCCAGTCGCTCACGCCCCGACCAACGCCCACACCTCCAGGTCGATCCAGCGCTCGTGCTTCCATTCGGTTTCGCGCAGGGTGCCTTCGTGGTTGAAGCCATGCCGCTGGAGCACCCTGCTGCTGGCAGCATTCCCACTTTCCACGATGGCTTCGATGCGGTGCAGGCCCAACTGCGTGAAGCCGTGTGCCAGCGCCTGCGGCATCACCTGGCCGATGATGCCCTTGCCCCAATGCGCGTGCAGCAGCCAGAAACCGATCTCGGCTTTGCGGTGGTCGCTTTGCAGCCCGTTGAAGCCGATGGTGCCGAGGAAGGTGCCGTCCTCATCGCGGATGCCCCACCATTGGCCGGTGCCGTCGCGTTCCAAGGCGGCGTACCAGTCCATCTGTGCCTGCGTGGCCTCCAGGCTGTCGTAATGCACCCCGTAGTGGCGGGTCACGCGGGGATCACCCAAGCCTGCGTGAATGTGCGGGAGATCGGCGGCGGTGATGGGGTGGAGGCGGGGCATGGGGCGAAGATCGCTGCACCACGGTACAGGGTTGCACACTGTGGACGGGGCGACCGGGACCTGGCCAACAGGATGCTTATCACACCAACCTCCCCGCCAGCCACTTCAACTGCAGCTCCGCCAGCTTCGCCTCGTACTGTGCGAGCAGCAGGCGGTTCTCTGCATCGATCAGGCCCTGCTGCACATCGCGGAGTTCCACGGCGGTGATCACACCCAGGCGGTAGCTCTCCAGCGCCACGTCCACCTGGGTCTGGGTGCCTTGCAGGTTGTCCTGCTCCAGGGCCACGCGGGTGCGGGCGGTGCTGTACAGTGTCCAGGCATCGAGGAGTTGTTGTTCCACCAACAGTTGTGTCTCCTCGGTGGTGATGGCGGCCTGCTCACGACCCAGCTTGGCGGCCTCGGTGGCGCGTGAGGCCTGCCCACCCCGGAAGATGGGCACGCTGACCCGCACGCCGTAGTCGGGACCGATGGCGCGGTTGCTCAACAGGAAGCCCACATCGCTCTGGCTGCGTCGGTATGCGTAGTTGCCGAAGACATCGACGCGCGGGAAGAGCGCACCGCGCAGTTCCTTCACGGCGAGGTCCGCAGCGAGTTGTTGTTGGCGGGCCTGCATCAGGCTGCTGTTGGCGCCGCGTGCATCGCGCTGAAGGGCGGCGAGGTCGAGTTCCTCCGCTGCGGGGATCTCGGTTTCCGTGGTGAAGGGCGTTGCCGGATCGCGGCCCAGCAGGAGATTGAGGCGATGCTGCGTGGTGGCCTCCTGCATGCGCAGGTCGAGCAGGGCGGCGCTGTCGGTGCTCAGGTCCAGCCGCGCCTGCACCACCTGCAGGCCACTGGTGCTGCCGATGCGCTCGCCCGTTTCGGCGATCATCAAGCGTTCGCGACCGGTGCGCAGCCCTTCGCGCTGCACGACGATCGCCTTGCGCAGCTGAACGGCCTGGTAGTACATGGCCATCACCTCGTACACGGTCGCCTCCACCTGCTGCTTCAACAGGTTGCGCTCGATCTCTTCCAGCGCGGCCAGCCGGTCCTTGGTGGCGAACATGGTGAGGCCGTCGAACACGGTCCAGTTCAACTGCACCGCGCCGCTCAGCACGCGTGAATTGGCGTCGTCCACCTCGCGCACCTCGCCGCTGAAGAAGGTCTGCCGCGTGGCACTGCGATCACCGTCGTACATGCCTATGGCATCGATGGTGGGCAGCATGCCGGCCTCGCCAGCGGTGTTCATCAACTCGGCGCTCTTCAGCGACAGCTTGGCCAGGCGGATGCCGTGGTTGTGTTCCAGGGCGATGTTGAGCGCCTGCTCGGCCGTGAGGAGGTCCTGCGCGGAAACACTGGTAAGAAAGAGAAGGAGTGAAGAAGCGAAGAAGGTCCTCATGGTGATAAGGATGATCGATCCGTGTGCACGCTGACGTTATCGCTGCCACCCCCATTACCTCCTTCACCTCCATTACCTCCTTCACCTCCCTCACCTCCCTCACCTCCCTCACCTCCTTCACCATTCTTCACCCCCTTCTCCGAACTCAAATAGCTGTACAGTGCCGGCACCACGTACAGCGTCAGCACCAGCGCGAAGATCAAGCCGCCGATGATGACGATACCCATGGGCACGCGGCTCTTGGCGGCGGCGCCCAGGCCCAGCGCGATGGGCAGTGCGCCGAGGATCGTGGCCAGGCTGGTCATCAGGATCGGGCGGAAGCGCTGCTGCGAGGCCTCCACCAGCGCCTGCAGCTTGTCCATGCCCGCGCGGCGCTTCTGGTTGGCGAACTCCACGATGAGGATGCCGTTCTTGGTGACCAGGCCGATAAGCACGATGACGCCGATCTGGCTGAAGATGTTGAGCGTGTGATCGCCCAGCCAAAGGCTCAGCACCGCGCCGGCCAGGGCCAGCGGCACGGTGAACATCACGATGAGCGGGTCGGTCCAGCTCTCGAACTGCGCAGCGAGCATGAGGAACACGAGGACCAGCGCCATCACGAAGGCGAAGAGCAGGCTGCTGCTGCTCTCGGCGAACTCCTTGCTCACCCCGGCGAGTGCGGTGCTGAAGGTCTCGTCCAGCACTTCGTCCGCGATGCGGTCCATGGCCGCGATGCCATCGCCGATGGTATAGCCGGGCGCGGGATCGGCGCTCACCGTGGCGCTCACGTAGCGGTTGTAGCGGTAGAGTTGCGGGGGCATGCTGCTGGTGCTCATGCGCACCAGGTTGTCCAGCTGCACGAGTTCGCTCTTGTCGTTGCGCACGTAGGCGCTGCTCAGGTCCAGCGGCTCGTCGCGATCGTTGCGCGCGGCCTGGCCGATCACCTGGTACTGCTTGCCCTTGTAGATGAAGTAGCCGAAGCGTGTGCCGCTGTAATAGAGTTGGAGCGTCTCGGCGATGTCGCGCACGCTGACGCCCAATGCCCGCGCACGGTCGCGATCGATCTCGATGTTGAGCTCCGGCTTGGTGAACTTCAGGTTGATGTCGCTCACGCGGAACACGGGGTCGCTCTCCACACGTTCCATGAAACGGGGGATCACCTCGCGCAGCCGCTCAAAGTCCGGCGCCAGGATGACGAACTCCACGGGCAGGCCGCTGCGCCTCCCGCCGCCGATGGTGGGCTCCTGGATGATGAAGGTGCGGGCCAGGTTGTGCCGCTGCACCCAGCCGGTGATCATGTCGGCCAGCTCGGACTGTGAGCGCGAACGCTGGGAGGGCTCCACGAAGTTCACCCGCACGAAGCCACTGTTGGTGCTGATGCTGCCGCCGAAACCGGGACTGGTGACACTGAGGATGGCGTTGCGCTCCGGCAGGGTGTCCACCGTTTCGATGATGTCGGTGAGGTAGTCCCGCATCAGCTCGAAGCTGGTACCCTCGGGCGCGGTGCTCATCACGTTGAAGCGGCTCTTGTCCTCCATGGGCGCCAGTTCGCTCTGGAGCTGCGACCCGAAGCCGAAGATCATCAGCACGCTCACGGCCATGATGCCGAGGGCGATCCCCCGCTTGGCCAGGAAGCGTTCCAGCGATAGCCCATAGGCCGCGCTCAACCGCTCGAAGAAGCGCTCGCTCACCTCGAAGAATCGGCTACGGCGCTTCTCCTTCTTCAGGAAGCGCGCGCTGAGCATCGGGGTGAGGGTGAGCGACACGAGCGAGGAGATGATCACCGCGCCGCTCACGACGATGCCGAACTCGCGGAACAGGCGCCCCGTCAGCCCTTGCAGGAAGACGATCGGCAGGAACACCGCCACCAACACCACGGTGGTGGCGATCACGGCGAAGACGATCTCCTGGATGCCTTTGTGCCCGGCCTTGATCGGGTCCTCGCCATCCTCGATCCGGCGGTAGATGTTTTCCAGCACCACGATGGCATCGTCCACCACGATGCCCGTGGCCAGCACGATGCCCAACAGGGTGAGGATGTTGATGCTGAAGCCGGCCACGTACATGATGAAGAAGGAGCCGATCAGCGAGATTGGGATGGTGACCACGGGGATCAGCGTGGTGCGCCAGTTCCGCAGGAAGAGGAAGATGACGAGCACCACCAGCCCGAAGGCCATGAGGATGGTGCTCTGCACTTCGTCGATGGCCTTGCGGATGCCCACGGTGGTGTCCATGGCCATCACGTAGCGGAGGTCATCGGGCAGCTCTGCCTTGATCTGTGCCGCGCGCTTGTGGAACGCGTCGGCGATGGCGATGTAGTTGCTGCCCGGCTGGGGCGTGACGGCCACGGCCACCTGGGGCACGCCGCCGATGCCGCGCAGCAGCGTGCGTTCGTTCTCCGGCAGCAGCCGCGCTTCGCCGATGTCGCGCAGGCGTATCACGCGCCCGGCATCCTCGCGGATGATCATGGCGTCGAATTCGTCCTCGGTCACCAGGCGCCCCATGGTGCGGATGGTGAGCTCGGTGCGGTAGCCCTCCACGCGGCCACTGGGCAGCTCCACGTTCTCGCGCAGCAGGGCCTCGCGCACATCGCCGGGTGTGATGCCGTGCCCGGCCATCTTCACCGGGTCCAGCAGCAGCTTCATGCTGAACTTCTTCTCACCCCAGATCCGGATCTCGCTGATGCCGGGGATGGTCTGCAACCGCTCCTTGAAGTGGTTGTTGGCGATCTCAGAGAGCTCCAGCAGGCTGCGTTGGTCGCTCTGGATGGTCATGGAAAGGATGGGGTTGGCATCCGCATCGCTCTTCACCACGATGGGCGGGTCCACATCGGGCGGCAGGCTGCGCACGGCACGCGCCACGCGGTCGCGCACGTCGTTGGCCGCGGCCTCCATGTCCACGTCCAGTTCGAACTCCACGGTGATGGTGCTCCGCCCGTCGCCGCTGATGCTGTTCAGGGTGCGGATGCCCTCGATGCCGTTGATGCTCTCCTCCAGCACCTCGGTCACCTGGCTCTCCATGATGTCCGCGTTGGCGCCCGTGTAATTGGTGGTCACCGTCACCACCGGCGGGTCCACGCTGGGGAACTCGCGCACGCCGAGGTAGGTGAAGCCCACGGCGCCGAACAGCACGATCACGATGCTGATCACCGATGCGAGCACCGGCCGGTCGATGCTGATGTTGCCGATGTTCATCGTGGCTCGGCCGCTTCCTCAGGTTCCCCGTTCAGTGGCGGCTGGTCGCCCATGGGTATGGCGCGCACGGGCATGCCTTCGCGCACGGCGAGCAGGCCTGTGACCAGCACGGTATCGCCGGGTTGGGCGCCGTTGCTAAGTTGCACGGCCTTGGGCAGACGGATGCCCACGTCCACGCGCTGGCTGGTCACCCTGCCGTTGCGCAGCACGAAGACCTTCTGGCCCTGTATGTCGGGCATGAGCGCCTCGGTGGGTACGGTGAGCGCGTCGGGTATGCGCTCCAAGGCGACCTCCACGCGGGCGAAGGCGCCCGGCACGAGCCTGCCATCGGTGTTCGGATGGCGGGCCCGCACCTGCACCGTGCGGTTGGTGGCGTCCACACCGGGCTCCACGGCATAGACCTGCGCCTCGTACACGGTGTGGTCGCCTTCCAGCGTGAAGGTGACGCGTGCGCCGGGCTTGATGCCGCGGCCGCTGCGTTCGGGCAGGGCGAATTCGATCTTGATGGGGGAGAGCTGCCGCAGGTGTGCGATGGACGTGCCGGGTGCGAGGTAGGCGCCGGGGCTCACCTGTCGCAGACCCACGGCCCCGCGGAATGGAGCACGCATCACGGTGCGTGCGATACGTGCCTTGAGCACATCGGCCTGGGCCTCCAGCGCGACGCGTGCGGCGTGGCTGGCGTCGAAGGCCTCACGGCTGATGCCGCTCACCGCCATCAGTTGCTCCTTGCGCTGCTCGTCGTCGCGGGCGAGTCGCAGGTTGGCCTCCACCTGCCGCAGTTCGGCCTGCAGGTCGTCGTCGTTGATGCGCAGCAACACCTGCCCGGCCGCCACGGTGGCACCTTCCTCGAAACCGATGTGGGTCACCCGGCCGGCCGTCTCACACACGAGTTCGACCTCCTCATTGGCCAGCAGGGTGCCCGTGGCGATCAGTACGTGGTCCAGCGGGCGGGGCTGGAGCACCACGGTCTGCACGGTCATCGGGGGACGTTCGGGAACGATTTCGTCACCTCCGCTTCCGCAGGCCAGCAGAAGCGGCGACAGACCGGTGGCCAGCAGCAGACGCGGAAGTTCCGGTCGTATCCTCATCGGGGCGATCTCTTGGAATAGGTGATGCGCATCTTCCGCCCTTCCGGTTCCGCGAGGTTGGCGTTGATGCGTGCCAGGTCGGCCCGGAAGCGCTTGCGTTCCGCGGCGCTCATACCAGCGAAGGCCAGGTCGTTGATGGCATGGAAAGCGATGCGGATATCCTTCACCACGGCGCGCGCCTTGGGCAGGGTGCGCAGATGGTACTTGCGGCGGTCCTGCGGGCAGTCCACGCGCTGAACATAGCCCAGCTTGCTGAGGTGGTCCACCGCGCGGGTGATGGTGACCTTGTCCAGCAACAACGCATCGGCGAGGTCCTGCTGGCTCAGATCGCCATCCGCCTCGTGGATCATCACCAGCACGTAGAACCACTTCTCCAGGTCGTGCTTCCGCAGGGCGTTGAGCACGCGGGTGTAGTAGTGCTGGGTGGCGATGCCCGTCCAGAAGCCGATTGAGGCGTGGGGGTCGGTGGGGTGGAAGGGCATGGTGATGGTGACGTGCGGAACAGTTACAAATGAAACGAACGTGTTGTTCGTTCCGGCCGCTCGGATGTTAAGAATTGTCGATCCCGGCACTCACCGGCGCCGCAGCACGGCCAATGCCACGCCGCCCAACACCAGCGATGCGGCCAGCACAAGCCGCCACGTCAGCGTTTCCTCCAGCAGCAGCAGTCCCAGTACCGCCGCGATGACCGGCACGTTCAGTTGGAGCACGGAGGCATGAGTGGCGGTGAGATGCTTGAGCGCCGCGTACCAGGCGGCATAGCCGATGGCCGATGCCAAAGCGCCCGAGGCGACCGCGAGGGCCACGCCGCGCCCATCGACACGAAGATCGGGCCACCACAGCAACAGCACGACCAGGGCCATGGGCACGGTGCGCAGAAAGTTCCCGGCGTTGCGTGCGATGGGATCACCGCCACTTCGGCCCCGCAGCGAGTAGAAACCCCAGGCCACACCGGCGACCGCCATCAAGGATGCTTCGCGCCATGGTGGTGCCGTCAGCCCGGGCAGCAGCAGGTACACCAGTCCGCCCAAGGCGAGCACCACACCGGTCCATTGGATCGTGGATGGCCTTTCACCGCCCACCCATGCTGCCGTGAGCATGGTGAGTTGCACCGCGCCAAAGAGGATGAGCGCCCCGGTGCCGGTGGTGAGGCCGAGGTAGGCGAAGGAGAATGGGACAGCATAGAGAAAAAGCTGGAAGGCCGAACGCCAGTCGCCACGGGAAGGTCGTGGGTCCTTGGTGCGCGACCGGGCGATGAGCATGAGCATCGCTGCGCCGGAGGCCAGACGCATCAAGGAGAAGGACGCGGCGTCCACGTTCCCGCCGTGCAGCGCCATGCGGCACAACAGGGAGTTGGCCGCGAACATCAACAGGGCGAAGGCCGTGAGCGCGACGAGGCGCATGGCTCAACGGCCGAGCTTGTCCAGCAGCAGTTTCACGGCGGCCTCCAGTTGCTGGTCGCGGCCTTTCAGGACCAGCGCGGGATCGAGTGGCTGCAGCACATCGGGTTCCAGCTGGGTGTTCTCCATGAAGTTGCCAGCGTTGTCGATCATGCCCACCTGCGGGATGCCGAAGTACATGCCGTTCTGCAAGCCTTCCCACCAGACGGCTGTGCCGGTGCCGGCCACGGGCATGCCCACCAGCTTGCCCACGCCCAGCGCACGATAGGCCACGGGGAAGAGGTGCGCATCGCTGTAGTTGCTCTCGCTCATCACCACGGCGCTTGGGCGCTTCCACTTGAACTGGGGCTCATCGCCCAGGTGCTGGCCACGCGGCTCGATGCGCATGTACTTGACCCCGCCGAGGAAGGTGGCCAGGTCGTCGTGCAGCCAACCGCCGCCGTTGAAGCGCGTATCCACCACCAGCGCGTCCTTGCCGTAGTGCTTGCCCAGCACGTCCTCGTACACCTTGCGGTAGCTGCGGTCGTCCATGCCGCGCACATGCACGTAGCCCACGCGCCCGCCGCTGAGGCTGTCCACCAGGAACGCGCACCGGTCCACCCAGCGCTGGTAGAGCAATTCACCTTCCTCGCCACGGGAGATCGGCTTCACCGTTTCCTCCCAGCGCTGGTTGTTCCTCGGGTCGTGCAGGCCCAGCAGCGTGGGCTTGCCGGCCTTGCGGTTCAGCAGGCGCTCCGGTGTCATGTCGCCCGCGATGGTCACGCCATCGATCTTCTCGATCACGTGGCCCGCCTTGATCTTCGAGCCCTCCTTCACGCAGGGGCCCCGTTCCATCACTTCTGAGATGCGCAGGCCGTTGCCGGTGAACGCATCGTCATAGAACAGTCCGAGTGAAGCGGTCGCATCGCCCACGGGATCGCTCTTGCGATAACCCGAACCGGTATGCGAGGCATTGAGTTCTCCGAGCATCTCGCTGAGCAGTTCGGCGAAGTCGTAGTTGTTGTCCAGGTGTGGCAGCATGCGCATGTATTCGGCCTTGTAGAAGTTCCAGTCCACGCCATGCAATTTGGGATCGTAGAACTTCTTCAGCACCTGTCGCCACACATGCTCGAAGAGGTAAGCGCGCTCCTTCGACTCGTCCAGTCGCATCTCGCCATTGATACCGACGCCTTTCTGTTCGTTCTTCTCCAGGTCGTAGCGCTGGATGCCACCGTTGGACATGAAGAAGAGGTTCTTGCCCTCCTTGTCCAGCACCAGCCCACCGGCGCCTTCCGCGTTCATCTTGTGGATGATCTTGGTCTCCTTGGTGCGCAGCTCGGTCTGCCACAGGTCGAAGCCCTTCTCGAATCGGGCCAGGTAGTAGAGCTTTTCTCCGTCCTTGCTCAGCACGGCGCCGGACAGCGCGGAGGAATGCTGCGTCAGGCGCACCCGCCTGTCCTCGATCCGGTCCAGTTCGATCTTCAGGGGGGCCACCTTCTTGTCCTTGTCCGCCGCGGTCTTGGTGGAGGTGGACTTCTCATCCTTCTTGTCCTTGTCCCCCTCCTTCTTCTTTTCCTCCTCCTTCAACAGGTCGAATTCCTCCTTGCTCAGCTTGAAGCGATCGAAGGCTTCCTGCGTGAGCCAGGTGGCGTAGGCGTCCATCTGCCCACCCCAGCTGGCGTGGTTCTTCATGCCGTCCCGGCTGCTGTAGGTCAGCACCACCTGGCCATCCACGGCCCAGCGCGCGGCATAATGGCCATAGCCGCTGCGGCTCAGGTCGATCAACTCGCCGCTGCCATCGGCCTTGATCAAACCGCTCTGCGAGATCCATTGGGAAGGATTCAGGAACTGCGTGAGCAACCACTTCCCGTCAGGGCTCCATTCGAAATGCTGGTCGCCGTCGGCATAGCTGTATTCACGATCGCCGGGCAGCACGGTGCGGCTCTTCTTCGCCGCGACATCGTACACCCGCAGTGTGGTGCGCTCCTCCAAGTAGGCCACCTCCTTGCCGTCGGGGCTCCAGGCCGGTTGGAATTCCTCGGCGGCCGTGGCCAGCATCGGCTCCTCCTTCAGCACGGTGGCGTTGAAGAAATAGGGCTCCTCCTTGCGCACGATGTTGGTGGTGTAGAGGTCCCAGCTGCCGCCCCTTTCCGTGGCGTACAGCAGGGTGCGGCCATCGGGGCTGAAGCTCACGTCGCGTTCCTGCTCGGGCGTGTCGGTGATACGGCGGGTGGTGCCCTCGGCCACACTGGTCACGAATACTTCCCCACGGTGGATGAATGCCACCTCCTTGCCGTTGGGAGACACGGCGAATTCGCTGGCATCGCCGCCGACCTTCACGGTACGCACGGGGTTGTGGCGCTGGTCCATGGCGATGCGCACGGTGACCTTCACGGGCTGCGCACCGGGACGCAGGGTGTACAGGGTGCCGTGGTGGTTGAAGCACAAGGTGCCATCGGCGCTGGTGCTCAGGTGGCGCACGGGGTGGTGCTGGAAGCGGGTCAGTTGCGTGCTGGCACCGCCGCCCACGGGCATGCTGTGCACGTTGAAGCTGCCGCTCTCCTCGCTGAGGTAATACACCGTGCGGCCATCAGGGCTGAAGACCGGGTCGCGGTCCTCTCCGGCGAAAGTGCTGAGCTGGCGGTACTGGCCGCTGGCCGGCGCGAAGGTCCACACGTCGCGTGTCACGCTGGAGGTGTGGTGCTTGCGGTGGTCGTCCTCGTAGCCTTTCCAGTCTTGGAACACGATCAGGCTGCCGTCCGCATTGTACCGTGCACGCTCGGCCACGGTGCCCATCACGCGGGTGACCTTGCCGCCGGCGATCGGCACACGGTACAACTCTCCCAGTCCGGGACTGGGGAACTGCTGGTTGCGGTGGTCGTCCTGCCGAGGCGCACCGAAGATCACCGCGCCGCCATCGGGTGTGAAGTCGCTGGGGACCTCGAAGGCGCTGTGCCAGGTAAGCCGGGTGGCCGCACCGCCGCCGGCTGGCATGACGAACACATCGTCGTTGCCGTACCGGTTGCTGGCGAAGGCGATCCATTTGCCATCGCGCGACCAGACCGGGCTGTGGTCGTACGCCTCGTGCGTGGTGAGCAGCATGGCCGCACCGCCCGTGGTGGGCACCTTCCAGAGATCTCCTTGGTAGCAGAGAACGATCTCGCGGCCATCGGGCGAAATGGCGGGATAGCGCAACCAGAGCGCTTCATCGGAGGGGTTCTCCTGGCCGAAGGACACGCCCGCATGGAGCAGGGTGAAAAGGAGCAATGTCTTGTTCATGGATCGTTCGAGGTGGTCGTGGAGAGCGAATGTAACCGGGGCATCCGGCACCCGGTCACGTGACGAATGGTTCGCGCTTCGGAGCTAAGTGATGAACAGTTGGCACTGGCGTGGATCGCGGAGTAGTTTCACCGGCATGCCGGAGCACATCATCACACGGCTCGCCGATATGTCCCTCACCATGGAGGGCCGCTTGATCGAGGTACGCTATCGCGAAGGCGTTGAGCTGGATGTGGCGGGTCTCATGGAAGTGCAGTTGCGCCGCGATGAACTCACCGGCGAACGCTGCGCCATGCTCGGTGTGTTCCAGCCCGGCACCCTGGGCGATCTGAGAGTGATGGAGGTCGACTACTTCGGACGTACCAACGCCAATTCGCAGCTGGTGGCGCTGGCCATCGTGACGCAGGACGAGCTGGGCACTTCGATGTCCGAGATCTACTACAACTACAATCCGCAGACCTTCCCCACGCGGCTCTTCCGGGAGGAAGGCGAAGCGCTTGACTGGATCAGGGAGCGGCTGGAAGAGGAGGGGCTGCTTGCGAAGCGATAGGTCCGGTGCCGCTATCGTGGTCCCGACCTGCGCGCGCCCCGTGGCCGGGTGGGCACCTCTTCCACACGACCATGCCTGGCGCCCATCAAGCGGCCCCACTTGGCGATCTCCTCCAGCAGGGGTAGCAGCGTGCGGCCTTCTTCCGTGAGCTCATATTCCACACGTGGCGGCACCTCGGGATGTATGGTCCGCTTCACCAAGCCGTCCTTCTCCAATTGGCGGAGTTGCAGGGAGAGCATTTTTTCCGTGATCCCCGGAATGTGGCGGTCCAGCTCGCTGAAGCGCTTGGTGCCGTTGCGCAGGTACCACAGCACGATGGCCTTCCACTTGCCGCCGATATAGTCCATGGTCACGTCCAACGCGCAGTGGTACTCCCTGCCACGCATCCGGATCCGGTGTTCCTTGCCGTCGATGAGCATGAGCGAAAATTAACGTTCTCGGATCCGTTGCGTGCCCCGGTATTCCCGTCATCCGGGTGGCCCACTATCCTTCGTGACAGCCCTTGATTGGCGTTGGTGACGAGGTGAGCTTTGTCCTGACCGGATGGGGCCATCAACCTCCAACCGCTCAACTTTTCAACCCTTCAACCTGACCATACCATGAAGATCGGCATCCTCGGCACCGGCGGCGTTGGCCGCACCATCGCGGCGAAACTCGCCTCATTGGGCCACGACGTGATGATCGGCACGCGCGACCCCAGGGCCACCCTGGCGAACACGGAGAAGAGTGCCATGGGCGGCGCACCGTTCGCGGAATGGCACAAGGACCACGGTACCGTGAAGCTGGGCACCCATGCGGAGGCGGCCGCGCATGGTGTACTGGTGGTGAACGCCACAAACGGGTCCGGTTCGTTGGAAGCGCTGAAACTCGCGGGCGCGGCGAACCTCGGCACCAAGGTGCTGCTGGACATCAGCAATCCGCTGGATTTCTCGAAGGGCATGCCGCCCACGCTGTTCGTCTGCAATGACGACTCCCTGGGGGAGCGGATCCAAATGGCATTCCCGAAGGTGCGCGTGGTAAAATCGCTGAACACCCTCACGGCGGCACTGATGGTGGACCCCGGCCTGCTGCCCGAACGCACGAACATCTTCCTCAGCGGCAACGATGCCGACGCGAAGGACGAGGTGCGCGCATTGCTGCGCTGGTTCGGTTGGGCCGACGCGGACATGATCGATCTGGGCGATATCACCACCGCGCGCGGCAGTGAACAGGTCCTGCCCATCTGGGTCCGTCTGTGGGGCGCCATCCGCACGCCGATGTTCAACTTCCGGATCGTGAAGGCGTGATACTGCCTTCGTATGATGCCCACCGGCAGACCCTTTCACTGGCGCGTGGCCAGACACCCCCCGATCCAGGCCATGGGCAGGTAGGCCACCACCAGGTCAAGCACGATGAACCACACCGGCGCTGGGATCATGAAGGCCGCCACGATGCCGCCGAGCAGATGCACGGCGCCCACCACCAGCGCGAAGGTCATCTTGCGCGTGGCGGCGATGAAGGCCGCGATGAAGCCACCGACGAGTGAAGGCACCGCATGCGCGATGAAAGGTGGCAGGAAGTGCTTGCCATGGAGCAGGTGGTAGGTGGCCACGTCATTCGGGTCGAAGCCGGCGGGAGGAGCGATGACCTTCATCATCAGGCCCAGCAGCATGCCGTTCAGGAACATGCAGGCCGCGATGCCGATGATGACCGCGAGGATGTTGCGCAGGGTGGGACTCATGGGTGATGGGGTGTAGGCATTTTTCGTGTTCAGGAACGATTCACCAGGTGCCCGCATAGTCCAGCGGCACGGTGGTGTGTGCTTTCAGGTAGGCGTAGCGGAGGTTGTTGAGTTGGCGGAAGTGGTGCAGGTCGTGCGCCACCCAGTTGGTAAGCAGCAGCTCGCAACTCACCGGACCCACCTTGGGGTGGAGGTAGGCATTGCCCCATGGCGCATCATCCAGGCCACGCAGCCATTCCACCGAAAGGGTCCTTTCATCCAGGAAGCCGCTCAGCGTGGCATCGAAGTCCTGTCCCATGTAGTCGCGTTCGTTTACCCAGGCGGCCGGATCGATCTTCGGCCAGGGTGCCGTGGGGTCGTCAAGCGTGGATCGAAGCCTGGCGCGAAAGTCCTCGCGTTCCTCATCGTGCAGGTGGCGCACGATCTCCAGCGCGCACCATTTCTCCGGTGCCGGCCGCCAAACGATCTCCTCAGGCGGCATGCCCGTGAGCAGCGCGCGGAAAACGTTGCCGTGCCGTTCGAGTTGGCTGAAGAGTAGGGCGCGTTCCATCGCTATGCCGGCCTTACCGCCACGCGCCGATGACGGCGCCCATGATGCCGAGGAAGACCACCTGGTAACCCGCGTCGATGAGCCAGAGGGCGAAGCTCTTGCGCTGGTACAGATAGTTGATGCCAGTGCTGGGGGCCACGAAGAACAGGCCGATGAGCAGGCCGTGGTAGAGGCCCACTTGCCAGGTGAGGCTCGCGGGGTCCTCCTGGTGCCAGATGAAGGCCAGTCCAAGACCCATCACGAAGGTGAGCAACAGGCAGGTGCCGTAGATGCGGCCCAGGTTGGCGCCCTGTTTCAACTGTTCTTCCGAAAAGCCGACCTCCTTCATCCAGCGTTTGCCGAAGAGGGCGGTGTACCACACGGCGCCCAAAGCGAAGGCGGCGAGCGTGGCAACGATCACAGCAAGGAAATTCACGGTGGTGAGGTCCATGGTGGTGGGTGTTGGAGGCTGTCAAAGCTAACCGGGCTTGCACATGGGGAATGGGTCGGAATGAACCGTTCGTCAAGGGCTCCGGGCCACGTTATCGATGCGCATTCCTCACGGGCAACGCAGGTCCGGATCGTCGGCCCCTGATGCGGAAGGCGTATCTTTACATCCTTCAAGACCCCGGCGCTTTTGCCAGGGATCAACAGGCCCCGCTTCGATCGGGGCACATTACAAGCAGTAACATGCCGAGCGGTACAGTGAAGTTCTTCAACACGGAGAAAGGTTTCGGTTTCATCACCCCGGACGAGGGTGGCAAGGACCTTTTCGTGCACAAGACCGGGACAAGGGACAACCTCCAGGAGGGTGACAAGGTCACCTTCGATGTGGAGCAAAGCCCCAAGGGTCCCAACGCGGTCAACGTGACCCGGGCCTGAGGTCTCCCCTCACCTGAGAACATGGAAGCCCCGGCGAAAGCCGGGGCTTCTTCATGGATGGCACAGGGTCTTCAGGAACCAGGGAAACCGGACCCACCTATTTGTACCCATGCCCGCGATCGATCATGATCATGCGCTGGCGTTGCGCCTCGGCCATGACCAGGACCTGGTCGATGAATGCCTCGCGGGCCACGGGGTCATGTTGCAGGTTGATGAAGAACGGATGTTCATTCAGGTCCAAGCCGGTCTCCTTCGCGTATGACCGCACCATTTCGATGGCTTCCAGGACGGCTTCACGCTCGATGGGCGGGTGCAGTTCCTCGGCGGTGACCGTGGTCTGGAAGGAGGATGTGGGCGGATGGGCCGCTGGATCGGCGTTCGCCCCCCGGGCGCCGGCGACCGTGGCGATCCCTTTCATTTCATTCCGGATGGCCATCACCTCCGCGCGCAGTTCATCGAGTTGCGCCTGTTGGTCGATCAGCTTGTCCGTCAGATCCGCGTTGTTGCCCATGCCGATGGCCACATTCACGTAGCCACCTATCGGATCCTGGGAGGCGCTCCAGGCCCGGCCCACGATGTTCGGATGGTCGGCCAGGGTCATCCGGCCGGGCGCGACCGCCCTGCCGTACCCGTTGCCGAAGCCGCTGGGCAGGATGTAGTCGCCCACGTTCACCGGTCCCATCACCTTCACGGGCACCTGCCCCATGAAGCACACTTTTTCAAAGAGGTGTTCCGTGCCCGGCTCGGGCGAGTTGCCCAGCACGGCCGGTTTGTAGGAGATCACCATGTAGCGCTCGGCACCGCCGGTCCTCTTGCTGATCCGTCCGCCGTTCATCGCCACGACATCTCCGAAGCCCATGGGTTCCGCGGGGTCGAGGCGTTCCAACCATTCCGCATAGTCCGCCGACCCCGACTCGTAAGTGACACCCAGGTTGGACAGCGCGAATATGTTGTAGGCGATGGGCTTGGCCGTGGCCACGCCCACCTTGATGATGGCGGCGATCACCAGGGAAGGCACCGGTGCCGTGACACACCCACCCAGCCCAAGGCAGATGGTGGATGAAGTGGATGCGGCGACCAGATCGGCGATCGCCAGTCCGAGTTCGACCGCGAACACCGAATTCTCATAGATGTAAGGAGCCGACAGCATGACCTCGCCCGTGTTCTGCCCCTCGATCCTGCCCCTTGCCGTGCCGCTGCCGTCGAAGAAGGTGATGAAGTTGGTGCTGCCGTTCATGTCCGTCGCGTTCACCTGGATCGCCACGCCGTGCTGCCCACCCTGCACACGCAAGGGGTAGGCGCCGAAGTCATCGTCGTCGCCGGAGAGGCTCGCCGTGATCGTGGTGCGCCCCTCTACGTCAAGTGTGTTGTGGATCACCGAAGCGCCATCCACTTCCAGCGTGCTGTGCAGCGTTGTGGCGCCATCCACGTCCAGCGTGTTGTTCAAGGTGGTGGCACCGTCCACATCGAGGGTGTGGTTCAAGGTGGTGGAGCCATCCACGTCCAATGTGCTGTTCAGCGTGGTTCCGCCATCCACGTCCAGGGTGCTGTTCAAGCTGGTGGTCCCATCCACCTCGAGGGTGTGCTCCAACCGGGTCGCCCCATGTACATCCAGGCTGCTGTTCAGATCCGCCGCGCCACCCACATCCAAGGTGCCGGACAGGCTGCTCGGGGTGCCGAAGTTCACGCGGAGGCCATTGTTCAGGTCGGTGGTGCCCTGCACCCACAGGCAATCCTGGAGATAGAGGCATTGGGACAGTGTGACGGTGCCATTGAACAAGGCGGAACCGTCCACGACCAGGTCGCCCGTCAGGTGTGTCGGGCTGCCGTTGGCCACCACCAGGGAATTGTTCAGGATGCTGGCCCCATCGACGGTGAGGCTGCCGGTGGCGGTGATGTTGCGGTGGAACGCGTACGGTGCGAAGACGAGTTCCTGGATGCTGAATTCCATGTATTCGCCCTGGCCATGCGGCGAGGGGATGTTCACCTCCACCAGCAGGTCCTTCGGCGTGCCGTCCCAATCGATCTCCTCGAACACATCGGGACTCTCGCTGGTCACCGTGCCGTGGCCGATGATCAGGGAGACCAGGCCGTAGAGGTCGGTGGTGGTGCTGTGCGTCTCCTGGTACTCGATCGCCCCGTTCTGGTCGATGATGGTGAAGCGCAGGGCCAGGGCCTGATCGGGCAGGTAGCTCCCGCCGGCGACATCCACGCCCGGTATCTCGGTGGTGTTGTCGGCACGGCTGAGGATGATGGCCTGGTAGCTGATCCCGTGCGATTGTGCGAGGCCTTGCAGGGTGGCGCACAACAGGATGCCGAGGAGGATCGTGGTTCTCATGGTACTGGTTCCTTTAGTGTTTGCCCAGTTTGGAGAGGCAGTACTTGCAACTGGGGAAGCTGATCTGCACGCCGAAGGCGATGCTGTGCGTCCGGAAGGCCAGCCGTTCATCGTCCGTCGGTGCTCTACCCGGGAACCGGCGGCCGTGGGCAAAGGCATAGTGCGCCGCGATCGCCGTGCGGTTGGTGACGCAGAAGTTGAAGCCGGCGATGCCGCGCAGGAAGAGGAAGGGGGCATCGAACTGCTCCACGCCGTGCAGGTCATACACCTCGTGGTCGATCGTCTGCGCACCCTTGACGAGGAACTCCGGGGCGGCCGCGGCGCCGAGCATGAAGGTCAGGCCCTTGCCATCCCTGTTCGGCAGTTTCACGGTGAACAGGTCGCGTTCCACGCCCAGGTTGATCCCCAGGTAGGTGGTGCGCCATTCGTAGTAGCGGCGATGAATATCCGGGCTGGTGCCACGCATGCCATAATGCGCATACACCACGCCGACATTGAAGAACCATGCGGGATTGAGCGGCCTGAACGCCTGGCGCAGACCACCCGCGAGTGAGAGGCCCACCTGCGGATGCATGCCATCCAGGGAACGGCCTTGCGAATCCTTGTACAGGAATTCCGAACGGGTCATGCCGGTGAGCAGGTAGGCCTGCTGGCCGCTGGTGTGCAACGCGGCGGTGGCCAGCAGGAAGACCAGAAGGTGGCGTGGGGTGATCATGGCATCCGTTGTTTGTTGATGTGTGCCGGCCGGTTCACTGGAAGCGCTGGAGGTGGCCGGAGAAGCGCCGATGGCCGACCAGGACATGCACCACGTACGCCCCTGCGGCGAAGGGACCGGGCTGGATCAGGAGCGAACGCTGTGGCGCATGTTCCGCCGCGTACACCACCTGCCCGGTGATGTTGTACACCAGCACGTTCACGGGGAGGGCCGGTTCCTGGGCGAAGGCGATGGTGAACTGGTCGGTGAACGGATTCGGGAACAGCAATGCGTCCAGGTCCGTGGAGGGCAGACCCTGCACCGCCTTGTGGAAAGGCTGCACGAATCCCTGGTTGTAGTAGCGCCCGTCAGCGAGCCTTGAACCCGCCACGCTGGCCTGCCCCACGGACTGTTGCAGGTAGAAGCTCCTGCCATTCGCCGTGTGTATCACGGAGCCTCCTGCCGCGCCCAGGTTGGAGCGCTGGGGGCGGTTCTGGGCATGCAGCCCGGAACAAGCCACGGCCAGTGCGATGGTCTGGATCATGCGCGCGAGCAGCCGGGGTCGTTCGTATGTGGCGCGGAACATGGTGGGTGCAGGTGCTTGTGATGGCGACTTGGGGATGCTTGGACTCATCGTGCGATGAACAGCTTCACCACCTGCCGTGCCCCGGGCCGTGTGGCGACAAGGAAGTAGGCGCCCGGCGCGGCACCCTGCAGATCGATGGTGGCGGTGGACTGGCCTGGTTCCGTGACCGACGAGCGGATCGATCGTCCGACGGCATCCAGCACGTTCAACTCGAGCGGTCGCTGGTCCACACCGGAAATGGACAACTGGAACATGCCATCGGACGGGTTGGGCCATACCGAGAGCCAATTCCCCATGTCCTGTTCCTCCACACCGCTGATGACGACGACATTGACCGTTGTGCAACTCGTCTCCGGGCAGGTGCCCAGGTGTACCGTTGCACAGAGCTCGGTGGGACCAGCAGCGGCGCCGGTCGTGGCGGTGAAGCTGTTGTCCATATCGAAGTCGTTGGTGGCCCAGCCAGGAGGAAGGACCCAAGCATAGCTGGAGGCGCCTGACACCGCAGGGACCGTGAAGGTCACTTCGCTGTAGGTCTCCGCCGTGGGTGGGCCGGTGATCGGTCCGGCCGTGAAGGGTTGTCCGGCACAGGTGCAGGAGGTCGTCCAGACATCCGCGATCGTGCAGATGTTCCCATCGTTGCAGGGCGAACCAGGAAGGGCCGTGCCACCAGGTACGCCCGCACAATCCACCAGCAGCCCGGCACAGATGCAGTCCGGGCCATAGACATCGAGCTGCGTGGCCGGGTTCCCATCATCGCAGGGCGTTCCCGGCAGGGCCACACCGCCGGGGATCCCGGAGCAATCCTGCAGGTAGCCCACACATTCGCAGTTCGCGTTGTAGTGGTCACCACCGGTGTCGGGATCCCCATCGTCGCAAGGCGTTCCGGGCAGGGCACCACCACCGGCCACGCCCGTGCAGTCGATGAGCTGTCCGGCGCAGATGCAGTTGGATCCGTACACATCGTTCCCCGTGGCGGGGTTCCCGTCGTCGCAGGCCGCGCCGGGCATCGCCGGCCCGCCCAGCACACCTTCGCAGTCAAGGGCCACGCCCACACAGTCGCAGTTCGCATCGAACGCATCGTCGCCCGTATCGGGATCCCCGTCGTCGCAGCTATCGCCCTCGCCCGCGAGCGCCAGGACCTGCATCGTGTTGGCATTGGCGTTCAGCACGAACACATGCGCCATGGTGGCCGCCACGGCGGAAGGCGACGTACCTGTGCCAGCCGATCCACCGGCGACCAGCGAGGCCGGAGTACCCGCATCGAAGACCTGGATCTGGGAGGTGACCTGGTAGCAGACGAAGCAGTTCCCGCCTGAAACGACCAATGCGCCAGGCCCCGTGTTCGCACCGGTGTTCGTGCTGCCCACCAGGATGGGCGTGGTGGGGTCGGCGAGATCATAGACCTCCAGGGAATTGTCGCTGGTGCAGGACACAAAGGCGTGTGTGCCCGAGACCGAGAGCCCAGTGGGCTGGTCGCCGGTGGAGGTGCTTCCTTCCAGGACGGGAACGGCGGGGTCGCTCACCTCGAAGACCTGCAGGGTGTCGCTCGCGGTGCAGACCACCACCAACTGGAAGGGCGCGCCGCGCGCGATGGTCCGTGGACCGCTCGCGGTGGTGATGGACCCCGTCAGCGCTGGCGCGGCAGGGTCGCCCACATCAAAGACCTGGAGCGTGCGGGTCACCTGGTTGATCACGTACGCCATGCCGGCATCCACCGCCACGGCCACGGGCTGTGCGTCCGTGTTGGCTTCGCCCATGAGCACGGGGCTGGCCGGATCGGAGAGGTCGAATACCTGGAGCCTGTTCGCGTTCTGGGCCACCACGTAGGCATGTGGGCCAATGACCTCCACGCTGGCGGGGCCGTTCGCCGTGGTCGCCGACCCCACCAGCACCGGATCGCCCGGCGTGCTGATGTCGAACACCTGCAGGGTGTTGGCCAGGAAGTTCGCCACACAGGCCAGGTCGCCTGCCAGGGCGATGCTCAGCGGCCTGTTCGCGGTGGCCGTGGTATCCAGCGACCACAGGCAGGTCGCTCCCGGCCCTTGGGCATGGATGCCATGGCTCGCAATGATCGCACCAGCGCACAGGATGTGCCTCTGGATCCGGATGGGGAGCTTCATCATCATGGCGGTCCTGGTTCAGTTGACCAAATCTCACCGCACCACCACGCCGGGGCCAGCACCAATGAGCAAGTGGCGGCATGCCCCGATCAACTGGCGGGAGGCTGGCCGAACCACCTGGTCGATCGCCCAAGGCATCCAGGGCTTCGCGATCGGTGGTCCATGGGCCTCGCACGGAACGGATGGGCTTAGCTTCGTACGACCACCCAGCTGATCTTTGGCACCACCATCGCGTGAGCGCTTCTTGGATCCATTGGCTGCTTCGGATGAGAAAGGCCACCCTGCTCCTCATCGTCTTCGCCACCACCGCGCATGGACAGGACCATCTGGACTCGCTTTGGTCGACATGGCAGGACGGGACACACCCGGACACGGTGCGCCTCAACGCGCTCAACGCGTTCATCTGGGAGAACCCGCGAGCGCTGGGAGAAGACAGCGTGGCCTCACTGGGGAGGATGATGTACGACTCGGCGTCGCACTGGGGTCAGCACGAGTTCATGATCGCGGCGGAGAACACGCGGGCACGTCTGAAGGCCAGGCAGGGGGACCACAGCGGCGCCATTGACCACTACCAGCATGCCCTGGTGCTCAGCCGCGAGACAGGGGACGTCCGGCGCGAGATCATCGTGCTGGCCAACATCGGGGGGAGCTATTTCCAGATGAAGGAACCCTACAATGCCCTGCAGTTCTTCAACCGGGCGCTGGAGATCTCGGGGTCGTCGGAAGATCGAGCGGAGGCGCACATCCGGACATCCATCGCCTTGGCGCACAACATGATGGGCGAGTACGAGGAAGCGGATGGGCAGGTCCGCCGTGCACTGCTCGTCGCCGAGCGCATCGGCGACAAGCGGGAGATCCTCTATGCGGCCCGGATCCTGGCGGACAACCTCGTCTCACAGGGGCATGTGGCGGAGGCCATCCCGCTCTACGAGCGTTCCCTGGCGCTGGGAGAGGAGTCGCGGAACGAACCCGCGATCGTGTCGGCGTTGAAGGGCGCTTCACTCGCCCATGCCAAGCGTGGCGATGCGGTCCGTGCCGTAGCGCTCGGCAGGCGTTCGCTCGACATGGCCCTGGCGGTCGGTGATCGATCGCGCACCATGAACAGCTATTCGAACCTGTACGAAGTATTCAAGTTGCTGAAGCGCCCGGCCGATGCCCTGGAGATGCTCGAGCAATACCTGGAGATCCACGACGAGATCCTCAACGATGAGAACAAGACCGCCCTGGTGAAGCAGAAGATCCAGCACGACTTCGACCTGAAGGAGGCCATGCTTCGAGCCGAACAGGAGAAGAAGGACGCGATCGCGGCACAGGAGATCCGCCGGCAGAAGGTGGTGCGCAACAGCTTCATGGCGGGCGCCCTGCTGCTGCTTTCCGGTGGTGGCATCTGGTTCCGCACCGATCGCAAGCGCCGCCGCGAGCGCTTCGAGAAGGAGGCCGCCGAACTGCGGACCAGCATCCTGCGCTCCCAGATGAACCCGCATTTCATCTTCAACGCCCTGAACTCCATCAACGCCTTCGTGCAGAGCAACGACGCCGATGGCGCTTCCTACTACCTCGCCAAGTTCGCCGGCGTGATGCGCGGGGTGCTGGAGAACAGCCGCCACAGCGAGGTGCCCCTGCAGGACGACCTGGATACCCTGCGCGGCTACATGGAGCTGGAGCGCAGACGCATGCAGGGCAAGTTCGACTTCACCATCGTGGTGCATGAGGACATCGACCCGGAACGGGTGATGGTGCCTCCGCTGGTGGTGCAGCCCCTGGTGGAGAACGCCATCTGGCATGGCATCGCCCACAAGGAGGGTCCGGGGCGCATCGCGGTGCAGGTGGAACTGCAGGGCGAACAGTTGGTCTGGTCCATCGAGGACGATGGTGTCGGGCTTCACGCGGCGAGGAAGACCAGCGCCGCTCCACAGGTGCAGGGCATGAAGAAGACCTCCCTGGGCACGGCCATCACGCGCAGCCGCCTCGATCTGCTGCGCCAGCAGTACGGTGGCCGGGCGGGCTTCCGCTACGAGCAGCTGCCCCTGGGCACCCGGGTGGTGGTGGACATGCCATTGATCAAGGCTTGAGGGCCGCCGGCATGGCGCCACCCCCCACGTGGGGATTTCGGCCTACTTTGGTGCATGGCCCCGACGATGGCACGGAACAGCACCGCGGTGATCGTGGACGATGAGCAGCATTGCCGCGACGCGCTCTCCGGCCTGCTGCAGCGGCGGTTCCCGGAGATCGCCCTGCTGGGCATGGCCACCAACGTGATGGAAGGCGTGGAACTCTTGAACCGCGAGCGTCCCACGGTCCTCTTCCTGGATGTGGAACTCGGCGACCGCACGGGATTCGACCTGCTGCAGGCCATCGGCCCGGACCGCCCGCACGTCATCTTCACCACCGCCCACGAAGGGTACGCCCTGAAGGCCATCCGTTTCAGCGCGCTCGATTTCCTGCTCAAGCCCGTGGACCCCGATGAGCTCCAGGCCGCGCTGGACAAGCTGAGGCAGGCCATGCGGATGCCACAACACCCCGATCAGTTCATGGTGTTGATGAAGAACCTCATGCTGTCGGCGAACAGCGACAAACGCATCGCGCTGCCCGTGGCCGAAGGCCTGGAGATGATCGACACGGACGATATCATCTACTGCGAATCGGCCAGCAACTACACCGTGGTGCACCAGAAGGACGGCAAGCGCCTGGTGATCTCCAGGACCTTGAAGGAATTCGAGGACATGCTGGGCGTGCAGGACTTCATCCGCGTGCACCACGCCCACCTCATCAATGTGCGGCATGTGAAGAAGTACATCCGGGGCGAAGGCGGCGAGGTGATCATGAGCGACGGGGCCAACGTGGCCGTTTCGCGCCGCAAGAAGCAGGAGTTGATGGACAGCCTGGCCAGGCTCTGAGACCGCTGCGGCGGTGCGATCGCCTACCTTGAACCTGTGGATCAACCCGCTGCGGAGATATTCATCCTGTCGAAACTGCGCCATGGTCTGCCGAAGGAGCGGACCTACCACAACTTCAGCCATACGCTGGACGTGTACCGTTCCGCCGTGGAGTTGGGCATGCACCACGGACTCGGGGAGGAGGACATGGACCTGCTGCGTACGGCCGCGCTGTACCACGACTCCGGCTTCCTCCTGCAGGACCACGACCATGAAGCGGCCGGATGCGTGCTCGCCCGCGAGGCCTTGCCGATGTTCGGATACGACCACGGGGCCATCGACCGGGTGTGCGGCATGATCATGGCCACGAAGATCCCTCAGCGGCCGGACGACCTGCTGGCCGAGATCCTCTGCGATGCCGACCTGGACTACCTGGGCCGCTCGGACTTCTTCCGCATCGGCACCACCCTGTTCTGGGAGTTCAGGCACTACGGCATCGTGAAGGACGAACGCGAATGGAACGAACTCCAGGTGCGCTTCTTGTCCGCCCATCAGTACTTCACCTCCACCAGCCGCGCGGAACGCGAACCGGTGAAGCAGCAACACCTCCTGAAGATCAAGGAGTGGCTGGCGGAGAACCCGTGATGGATGTTGGACTCCTTGTACCAGCAGGGCACAAGTCTTGCGCCTGTTGGTCCGAACCACCATAGCTTGGTCGGCTATGGACACCACCTCGATCGCAGGCATCCTCGCCGGTCTCTTCGCTGAACTCACCTTGGGAGCCCCGCAGGGCGGCGCCTTCATCCTCAACACCAGCGACCCCGGATTGCTGGCCTCACTGGACGGACTCACCGCCGCCGAAGCATCCGATGCCGCGCAGGGCGGCGCCACCATCGCCGCGCATGCCATGCACGTCCGCTACGGCCTCTCCCTGATGAACCGTTGGGCCACCGAGAGCGGCGATCCATTCGCCGACGCGCACTGGCAGGACGCTTGGCGGATCGGCAGGGTTGACGAGGACCGCTGGCAGGAGATCCGGAACGGTCTGCGCCACGAAGTGCTGCGCTGGGAGAAAACGTTGCATACACCGCGCGATGTGCGGAACATGGAACTCAGCGGCATGATCGGCAGCGTGGCGCACACCGCCTATCACCTCGGCGCCATCCGCCAGATCGCGTCCAAGGCGAGGGGGCCGAAGGATCCATCACCGCGGTAGTGGGATCCTGGTGGACCTGGCGAAGGGTATGGCGCAAGCCGACATGGAATGCACCACTACGCCAGCAGGGCCTGGTGCGGCCCATCGCCGCAGATGTTGCGGAGAATATGGGCGGCATTCTCCGCAGGATCATCGGCGAGAGATCCTGCCGAGTTGATCGGCCTGACATGGGGCACGCCCCCTGTGCTCACCGCTTCACGAACTGGAACGGCAGCGGATCTCCGGTATCGCGGTTGATCAGACCGCCATACATGCCCGCCTCCAGGCTGGTGATGTCCAGCTCGAGGGGGAAGCCATCGGCACCGGTTGCACCCCGGCGATGCATGACCTGCCGCCCCAGTGCATCCACAACGAACAGCTCGACCATGCCGTGCCCCAGGCAGGGGGCTTGGATCTGGATCCGATCGGTAGCCGGGTTCGGGTAAACGCGCACCCGATCGGCCGTTGCCGATGCGCTGCCTGTTGCCGTGGCGAAGTCCGCCACCTTGTACTGCACGTTCAAGACGTAGGGGGGGGGATTCCCCAGGACATCTTCATAATACGTGACAATGGCGATCGTCTCCTTGGATTGATCGTTGATGAAATGGAAGGTACGGTTGGTATCCGTAGTGAGCACGGCGCCCATACCGAATTGGGCAATGGCCATATCGGTCACATCGATCCAGCCGATGGGGTTGACCTTCGCATCGAGCCAGTTTGTGGTGTACCGGGTGCGCTTGACCCGCAGCACCGCGTAGCTGCCTCCCGGTATGGTCGTGGTACCCCAGGCATCCACTGTACTAAGGGTGGTGACCATGCCGCGCACCCGCATCGAATCAACGGTGGGATATTGGTCGGTCCAGCCGGGCGGCATTTCGTCGGGCAGGAAGTGGGTGATGGACGAACAGCTCGACTGTTGGATATCGAAGAAGTTGACCGGTGCCCAGCTCTCCGGTATCGGCGGGTTCCAATGCACGGTCCACGAAGAGCCGAGCTGGATCGGATCACTGCCGTGGGAGCCCATGTGGCTCACCTGCGTACCGGAAACGCTCAGGTAGTCCTCCTGGCCGGGCATCGCGTCCGCCGGGGCAAGCATCAGGGCCGCACCCGGAAAGTCGGCAGCGCCCATGCCGGTGGCCGGGTCGTGGTAAATGGCCTGCCAGGTGCTATCGGCTTGCAGGCCCGAAAGGTCCCAGACCTGGCCCCCACCCGGCGGGGTGAGCACCGCGTTGATGGCGTTGGGCTGGTTGCCGAATGCGTAATACAAGGTATCACCGATCACCGGGAACACGCTGTTGGTAACGGTGATCTGGGCATGCGCAGTGAGGGTGGTCAGTGCGAGCGCCAGGCAGGTGGAGTAGTGGTGGGCCATGGTACAGTGGTCGGAACGTTAAAGGTACGCGAAGGCCGGGGCGCAGGTACTTCGCGGTGGAGGGGGGCGATTCCGGGCTCATCGCTCCACATCACCTTCAACAGCAGATCAGCCTGCCCGGCCGATCGTGCTTCCAATACGGTGGGGCGGTAGCGTCCCACGGAGTCGAACTCCGCGTAAAGCAATTCGGCGTAGGGCCCGCCGTAGTCCTCCATATCCGGTCTGCCGGTAGGCAGGTCCAAGGTGGCCGCGTGCGTGGTATCCACCCCGGCCCTGCCTCCGGCAGGCGTGCTCTCGCGTCAGGTTTGAAGAACCCCCATATGGAACTACCGCGTCGCCGGTGCCTGGCTCGCCGCTTCGATGCCCATGCTGATCCAGGTGCACGTTTGCAGTGGTTGCCGATTTATCACGGCTGCCCTGTCTTAGCCATCAAGCTGAAGATGTACCGTACGACAAGGACTACGATCGAACCGCCGATCAGCATGATTATCTCCTCTTTGTTCGGCCTTCTGTATTTGAACCAGTCCATTTCTTGGAGTTCAGTTATTCAGGTTTGCAGGACCCCCATATTGAACTCCCTTGTCGCCGGGGCCTGGCTCGCCGCCTCGATCCCCATCGAGATCCACGTCCTTGTCTCCAGCGGATCGATCACCGCATCCAGCCACAGCCTGCTTGCCGCGTAATACGGGCTGATGGTCTCCTCGTACTTGCTGCGGATGCGGTTGAGCAGTTCGGCTTCCTTCTCGGGGGTGATGGTCTCGCCCTTGCCTTTCAGCGCGGCCACTTCGATCTGGAGCATCACCTTGCTGGCCTGGTCGCCGCCCATCACCGCTACTTGCGCGCTGGGCCAGCCCACGATGAGGCGCGGGTCGTAGGCTTTGCCGCACATGGCGTAGTTGCCGGCGCCGTAGCTGTTGCCCACGATCACGGTGAACTTGGGCACCACGCTGTTGCTTACGGCGTTCACCAGTTTCGCGCCGTCCTTGATGATGCCGCCGTGCTCGCTGCGGCTGCCCACCATGAAGCCGGTGACGTCCTGCAGGAAGACCAGCGGGATGTTCTTCTGGTTGCAGTTGGCGATGAAGCGCGTGGCCTTGTCGGCGCTGTCGCTGTAGATGACGCCGCCGAACTGCATCTCGCCCTTTTTGCTCTTCACCACCTTGCGCTGGTTGGCCACGATGCCCACGGCCCAGCCGTCGATGCGGGCGTAGGCGGTGAGGATGCTCTGGCCGTAGCCTTCCTTGTACTCGGTGTACTCGCTGCCGTCGACCAGTCGCGCGATGACCTCGCGCATGTCGTAGGGCTTGGCGCGCTCGGTGGGAATGATGCCGTAGATCTCCTTCGGGTCGCTCTTGGGCGCCGCGGCTTTCTCCCGGCTGAAGCCCGCATCCTTCGGCTTGCCGAGCTTGTCCACGATGGCGCGGATCTTCTTGAGGCAATCCGCATCGTCCTTGCACTTGTAGTCGGTGACGCCGCTGATCTCGCTGTGCGTGGTGGCGCCGCCGAGGGTCTCGTTGTCGATGTCCTCACCGATGGCGGCTTTTACCAGGTAGCTGCCGGCGAGGAAGATGCTGCCGGTCTTCTCCACGATGAGGGCCTCGTCGCTCATGATGGGCAGGTAGGCGCCGCCCGCCACGCAGCTGCCCATGACGGCGGCGATCTGCGTGATGCCCATGGAGCTCATCACCGCGTTGTTGCGAAAGATCCTGCCGAAGTGCTCCTTGTCGGGGAAGATCTCGTCCTGCATGGGCAGGTACACGCCGGCGCTATCCACGAGGTAGATGATGGGCAGGCGGTTCTCGATGGCGATCTCCTGCGCGCGCAGGTTCTTCTTGCCCGTCATGGGGAACCAGGCGCCGGCCTTCACGGTGGCGTCGTTGGCCACCACGATGCACTGGCGCTTGCTCACGTAGCCGATCATCACCACCACACCTGCACTCGGCGCACCGCCGTGTTCGGTGTACATGCCGTCGGCCGCGAAGGCGCCGATCTCGATGCGCGGGCTCTTGGGGTCGAGCAGGGCGTCGATGCGCTCGCGGGCGGTCATCTTGCCCTTGGCTTTGTGGTCGGCGATGCGCTTCTCGCCGCCGCCGAGGTGCACCTTCTTCAAGCGGGCGTGCAGGGCGGAGACGAGGAGCTTGTTGTGGTCCTCGTTGCGGGATACTTCGATGTCGATCTTTTCTGCCATCGGAGCCGAAAGTAGTCCGCAGGGATGTTATCCGCTGATGTCTGGCACACCCGCCTAAGGTTGTTCACAGACGGCGCGGATGAAGGCAGGGGGGAGCGCCGGTCAACGGTACCCCACCACCTTGGCACCGCTCACCAAGTAGACGGCATTGTCGAAGCCATCCACCTCGTATACCGGGGTCTTGTCCTTGCCCAGCATGATGGTATCGCCCAAGGAGCCGTCCTTCTTGTTCACGCGCATCAGCACGAATTCGCGCTTGCCGGCATCGCTGAGGATGTACTGCACGGCGCTGGTGCTGGCCGTGGCCTTGAAGCGCGCATTGGCCCGTTGCATGAACTGCTTGGTGTAGTCCAATGCCATCACTGAGGCATCGCCGTAGATGTTGGAGACCTGGCCGGTGATGTCCTTGCCGGCGGCGGAGGAGGGATCGGTGACCTGGATGCTGTTGCTGACCGCACCGAAGGCGGCGCTGGTATAGCCGAAGGCCGCTGTGTAGTAGGCTGCGCGCACGGCGTTGGCATAGAGCAGTGCACGGGTGAGGCCGCTCTCCCGTGGTGCGGGGAAGTACTTCTTGTACTTCAGGCCACCGTCCGTGCCGAAGAGTGCGATGTTCTGTTCGCTGCTCACCAGGATGCCGTGGTCGTTCACTTCAACCGCATTCGCGTTCTCTTTTCCCTCGAATTCCAGCGGGGTGCTGCTGATGGCAGAGGCGTTGCCGCCGCTCAGGGGCATGCGGTAGAGCAGACGGTCCTTGGTGTTGAATAGGTAGAGGTCGTTGGTGGTGGCCGCCACGGTGCCGGCCCCGCCCTTGAAGGGTTTGCCCAGCCGCGAAGCGCCAGTGGCGATGTCAACGACATCGGCCTCATCGCTGCTGGCGATCAGCAGGGCGTTGGGCAGCAGGCTCACCCGCTGGATGGTGCCATCGAGCTTCAGCTTCTTCGCCCAGCGGTCGGTGCCGTTGGCATCCACCAGCATGGCCACGCCGTCCTTGCCGCCCGAGGTGAGCAGGGTCTTGTCGCCCACTTCCACAGCGCCACTCAAGGGCCCAGTGACGGTGATGCCCTTGCCGTTCTTGCCCCAGAGTCCTTTACCGCTGCGGTAGTCCAGCAGCTCCGCTTTGTTGTTGTCGCCTGCGCCCACGAGCAAGCCTTGCTTCAGCGGCACGAGGGCGCCCATCGGCTGCTGGAACTGCAGCGGTTGGGCCCACGCATAGCTGCCATCGGTGATCTTGAAGGCGTTGAGGAAGGTGGTGTAGGTGATGGTCGTGGTGGTCTTGCCCGCTGCATCGGTCTTCTGGCTCTGCTTGGTCTGCTGCAGGGCCATGAAACAGAGCTCCGGTGCGTGCGGAGTGGTGATGAACGCGCCCTGCGTCTGGGCCATGGGCCCGCCGAGGTTGGCGCCGCCTTTATCGAGCGCACCCATCAATCCGGACATGCTGGCGAACTTCGGATCGGGGCTTTGCTTCCACAGCTCGGCGCCTGTGTTGGCGTCCAGCTTGTAGGCGAAGAAGAGGGTGCTGAGCAGGATGGCATCCTTGCCGGCGCTGGTGCAGGACGTGAGTTTGCTGAAAGAATCGTCCTTGGTCCATCGCACCTTGCCGGAGGCCATGTCCACACAGGCCATCACCGCCTTCTTGTCCGCGCTCTGGCCCACAAGAACGATGGCGTTGTTGGCGTAGAGGAAGTACTTGCTGGCGATGTGGCCGATCCCGCTGGCCGTGCTGCTGAAGAGGATGCTCCCCCCGAACGGCTCGATGATCATCAGTTCACCGCTGCCGGAAGCCGGTGCCACGGCCACGAAGGGTGTGTTGGCGATCTCCTCGTACCCGCTCTCGGGCGCGTTCGCCAGTTCCTTCACCGTCCACTGGATGGCGCCGGTGGCGGGGTCGATGCCTTTCAGTCCCTCACTGGTGCATACCAGCAGGTCGCCGGCGCTGGTGGTGCGCATCCACGCGATGGTGCCGCCGGGATTGGCTTCCCAGGCGGACGGTGCCTGTGCTTGAAGGGTCTGGAGTGGTGTGGAGGATGCGGAACAGATCCCGAGCATCCAGAGGAGCAGTGGTCGGCGCATGATGGAATGATCGCTGTATCGGGCCAAGAAACGTGCCGGGATGACCTATGCCATCTCCGGTTATCGAAGGTAGGCGGGGCTGCCCACTGTGCAATGGCCTTCCATGGGTCGAACAACGGTGCCCGACCTGACCCTCATGGGCCCGATCCACCTAGGCCAGCCTGGGTATATCTCTCTGGGACGGACGACTCAACGGCCGCCGATCATTCATGCAGCGCGGAACGGGTCACGCTTGAAGGACCGGTATTGGAGGAGACCTGGCGGATCAGCCCTTCTTCACGCGCACGGCGTTCAGCCCCTTGGGGCCGCGCTCCACCTCGAAGACGACCTTGTCGCCTTCCTGGATGTCATCCAGCAATCCGGTGACGTGGACGAAGAAGCGCTCCTGGGTGCCCTGCTCGCGGATGAATCCGAAGCCTTTCGAGGTGTCGAAGAAGTCGACCTTGCCATGGTACTCGGATGGGGCCTCTTCCTCGGGGCGCTTGGGAACGCCGAGCTCGATCTGGGAGGCGTCGATCTCCACGCGCTTGGTGGGGTCGGGTGGCGTGTCGGTGATGCGTCCGAACTCGTCCACGTAGGCCATCATGTTCTCCAGCCCGCCGCCGGACTTGTTGGCCTTGCGTTCCTCCTTCTTGCGTTTCTTCTCCTCCTGCTTCTGCTGGCGTTTCTTTTCCTTCTCGCGCTTCTCGAATGTGGCCATGTACCGTGACGAACGTTGTTGGTCCGCGCCTGCCGCCCCGTCGTCACATCCTCCGCTTGGAGCGGTCAGGGGATCCGGGTCATGCGTGCCGTGCGGCGTTCGTGGGTGCAAGGTACGCTCCGTGCGCGAATGGACCCGTGGCCGCCGATCTACCTGCCCAGCGACGCATCGCATCGGCGAGTTCCTCGTGCGCTTCCTCATGCACGAAGTGTCCGGCCTCCGGAAAGACGTCCACCTCGGCTTGTGGCAGCGCCTGTCTCCAGCGCTCCAGCAGGTCCGCCGGGAAGAAGCGGTCCTTCAGGCCCCAGCAGAGCAGGGTGGGTATCGGGCGAAGTCTGCGGACGCGATCCCATTGCTGCGCCCAGTAGGGGCCGGCATCGGGCAACTCCTTGACCAGAACATGCAAGGGCTGGCGTGATACGGCATCCGGAAAGACCCGCTTGTACTGCGCGTGCAGCGCGGGCGTGAGCTTCTTCCTGTCGCCGTAGGCGCCGGGCATCATCACGTTGACGCTGAAGCCGAAGCGCAGGTAAAGCAGGCGGCCCAGCCAGCCCCGCATCATTCGGGCGGGTCGCGCGAAACGCTTGTCGTCCCCCAGCGGCCACATCCAGGTGTTGTACAACACGATGCCCTTCACGTTCTCCGGATGTTCCAACGCATGCTGCAGACCGATGCCGCCGCCGAAGTCGGTGACCACGAGGGTGATGTCCTTCAACCCCAGGTGATCGATGAGGGCTTGCAGGCGCCGGGCGTGAGCGGCCACGGTGTAGTCCGCACCAGCGGGTTTGTCGCTCAGCCCGAAGCCCAGATGGTCGATGGCCACACAACGGTGGGTGGGGGAGAAGGCCTTGATCAGGTGCCGGAAACCGAAGCTCCAGTCCGGTGTGCCATGGACGAAGAGGATCACGGGTCCCCGGCCTTCGTCCACGTAGTTCAGGCGTCCTTCAGGATGATGGAACGTGCGCGACATGAACGGGAATTCCTGGCGGTCCACCCAGACGGGTATGGTGAGGTCTGCGGCCATGCCGCGAAGGTGCCATGACCACCAGCGTGACGCACTTGATCCAGGTCAAGAAGCTCAGGCGATGCCCATCTTCCGAAGCCTTGAGGCCAATGTGGTGGGCGGGATGCCCAGCAGTGCGGCGGCGCCATCCCGGCCGCTCACCCGGCCTTTGCATGCGGCCAGCGCCCGCCGGATGTTGTCGGCCTGCAACGCTTCCAATTCCTGTTCGGTGAGGATGCGTTGTTCCTCTGCCGGCGATGCGTTCGCGGACCGGGTGGGGCCAAGCGTACGTGCCAGGCCGAGAGTGCCCTCGGTGCTGGTGATCAGGGCCCGTTCGATCACGTTCTGCAGTTCGCGCACGTTGCCGGGCCAGGGGTAGTTGAGCAGTTGCTGGCGTTCCATCTCGCCGAGTACCGGGCGCGCGCGGTGGTGCCGTTTGGCGAGTTTGTCCAGCATGGCCTCGGCGATCAGCAGCACATCAGTGCCGCGGTCGCGCAGTGGTGGTACCGCGATGGGGAAGACGTTGAGGCGGTAGTAGAGGTCTTCGCGGAAACGTCCTGCGGCCACCTCGGTGGGCAGGTCGCGGTTGGTGGCGGCGATCACGCGCACGTCCACCTTCACGGTGCGCGAACTGCCCAGCGGCTCGAACTCGCCCTCCTGCAACACACGCAGCAGTTTGGCCTGGAGCGCCAACGGCAGTTCGCCGATCTCGTCCAGGAAGATGGTGCCGCCGTTGGCCAGGCTGAAGCGGCCTTCGCGCGCGGTGAGCGCTCCGGTAAAGGCACCCTTCACGTGGCCGAAGAGCTCGCTTTCGATCAGCTCGGTGGGGAGGGCCGCGCAGTTCAGGTTCACCAGCGCCTTGTCGCTCCGCGGACTGGCCTGATGCACCGCCTTGGCGAACAGTTCCTTGCCGGTGCCGGTCTCGCCGGTGATCAACACCGTGCCCTGTGTGGGACCCACCTGCATCACCTGCTCGAGGCAGCGCTTGATCCCCGGGCTTTCACCGATGATCCCGCCCAGGTCCTGCAGGGCGATGCGCTCGCGCAGCAGCGTGGTCTCCAAACCAAGCTCTTTCAACTTCTCCTCCTGGGCCAGACGCTCGTTCACGTTGCGGATGTAGATCGCCAGGAAGGGTCGGCCATCCAGTGCATAGCGGCACATGGTGGCCTCGCCGGTGAAAGCGGATCCCTTGCTGGACTTCCCGCGGATGTGTCCCTGGATGAAGGTGTTTGAAACGGTGCCGGGGGCGGCCTCCAGGTTGGCGGCGGTACGCTGCACCTTGCGCAGGGAGTCCGGCTCCAGCAATTGGGTGAGTGGGCTGCCCAGCAAGGCGGCTTCATCCCTGGCCTCGAACAACTGCTGCGCCGCCCGGTTCGCGTGCACGATCCGCAGCCCGGCATCCAGTTCCAGGATGGCGTCCATGCTGCCGTCCACCAGCCGCTCGAGCTTCGCGGCCGTTTCCTCCTGGCGCTTCTGGCTGCGGGCGCGGATCAATTCGGCGGTGGCGCGCGATGCGAAGATCCGGAAGATGGCGAAGACCTCGGGGATCTCCGCCATGGGCCGGTCGTCCAGCATGGCCAGGTGCCCCAGCAGCTTGCCGTCCTCATCGCGCAGGGCGATGCCCATGTAGCTCACCGAGGGTAGGGGAAGGTCCCGGTCGCTCGGGTACAATTCCAACAGGCGCTCGGGAATGTGCACGATGTCGGACCGGTCCACCACGCCCTCGCACGGTGTTCCTGGAATGTGGAACTTGAAGTGGTCGACCATCTTCCCGTTCAACCAGAAGGCGATCGAATCGAAGCTGTGTTCCGCTTCGATGTAGTTGGTGACCCACACACCATGCACATCGAGCACTTCGGCCAGGTTGCGCACCAGCGAGCGGAAGAAGGGCTTGCCCGTGTGCGGCGCGGTACCCTCCATGATCATCTTCAGCGCGATGAGCAGGGAGGGAAGTTTCCGTTCGGAGGTGGTGGTGCTCTTGGTGGCCATCGGCAGGGCGTGATCCACGGCCATTCGTGACGAGATCTCGTGGATCGGCGAGGATCCGCGGGGATCCGCAGGTGCTCGCTTGTTGGCAAGATACTGATCCCCAGCGGGATCGGGCCATGGCATGGCCGCTGCAAGTGGCGGGGCGTTCTGAATAACAAACCAAACAACAGAACACCAAGACCATGGAAACGATGATGAAAGAAGTGAACGGGTTCAGGATGGAGGATATCACCAAAGCGGTGGAAGGCTTCCAGAACCGCCCGGAGACCGCCGAGTTCGAGTGGCGCGTACGCAACAAGTGGGTGAAGGGTGGCCACAACCGCAGCGTGATCCAGGACTTCTACGGCGGCATGCAGGAGGACACCACCCGCGCGAAGGCCTGGGAACTGGACAACGGTGAGCCCCCCATCCTGCTGGGCGGGAACGAAGGCCCCAACCCCGTGGAATTCGTGCTGCACGCGCTGGCCGGCTGCATGACCACCACCATGGTGCTGCACGCCGCGGCCCACGGCATCGCCATCGATTCGGTGGAGTCCACCCTGAAGGGCGATTGGAACGTGCGCGGCATGCTGGGCATGGACCCCGGCATCCGCAGCGGATACCAGAACATCACCGTGCAGTTCCGCATCACGGGCGACCTCACGGAGGACCAGCGCAAGGAACTGGTGCGCTACACCACCATGTCGCCCGTGTTCGACATCGTGAGCAACCCGGTGCCCGTGAGCGTGGACCTCGACCTGGTCTGAGCCACACCGGCGAACACCAAGCAGCAGGGCCCCCTCACCGGGGCCTTCGCTGCTTGGGGTGGGGCCGTAATTTCGCCAAGCCATGTCCCGCCGCCCCCGCACCCTGTTCATCGCCCTGCCCGCCTTGGTGCTGGTGTGGTGGGGCGGTGCACTTTGGTGGACCGGCGACACGGAAGGCTTGCGGCCCAACGGTGAGCGCTATGCACTTTCCGTGGAGGAGGTGGCCCTGCTCCAGGACGGTGACATCATCCTGCGGCGCGGGCACGGACTGGTGAGCGACATGATCGCCAGGCTCCTCGCCGAACCTTTCGATATCTCGCACTGTGGGGTGATCGCCGAACGCGACGGTGAACTGTGGGTGGTGCACTCCGTTTCCAACAATGTGAGCGACTTCGATGGCATGCAGGCCCATCGGTTGCCGGTGTTCGTGCGGCAGAGCAAGCCGGGCAGCGTGATCGTCTCCCGGCTGCGCACCGACCACGACAGGACCGGCATCTCCCGCAAGGCGCGCCATTACCTGCGCCAGCAAGTGCCCTTCGACCACCAATTCGACCGGCAGGACAGCACGCACATCTATTGCTCCGAACTGGTGTGGCGCATCCTGCGCGACGAGTACGATCTGGACATCCTCGATGGCGTTGTGGAGGACCGGCTGAGTCCCTTCCGGTTCGCGCATCTGATGGATCCGCGTTGGTTCGATGTGGTGCTGAACCACCAGCAATGAAGAACCCCGGACCGGCCAAAGCCGCCCCGGGGTCCTGATGCGATCGTGAAGATCCGTCCTTATTCGGCGGCGGCCTCTTCCGTCTCCTCTTCGTATTCCCATTCGCCGCCGTCCTCCTCACCGAAGTCCATGTCGCCACTTTCCTCCTTGTTCATGTCCTCCTTGCTCATGTTCACGAGCCACTTGCCGTCCTCCTTCACGAGGTTCAGCGTCTCATCCTCCTCCTTGCCGTCGGTGCGGTAGGTCACCGTGGCCTTGTCGCCGTCGATCTTCTCGCTGAGGATCTTGAAGCTCTTGGGGTCCTCCTTGGGCATCATGGCGGCCATGCCGCCGATCATGTCCAGTACTTCGCCTGTGGCCTTGGTGGCGTATTTCTTCGCCTCCTTGAACTCCATCTTGTTGGTGTGGTCCAGGAATTTGGAGGCCACATCAGATGGGGTGGAAGCGCCACCGCCGCAGGCGGTCAACAGCACTGCGGTGCACAGCGCGAATAGGAATGGGGTTTTCATCGTTCGGTTTGGTAATGGTGAAAAGTGGCCGCAAAGGAAGACATCCTCCCGTTCAGGCACAAGGACTTCAAGGTTGGACAAGGAACTTCAACGCCTCAGGGCCGGTGTTCATCACCAGGTCGATGATGCTGCGGCGGGGCATGAAGCCATGCCGGTCGGCGAAGGTCTGGGGGTAGGGCCCGATGGCCGGAACCTGCGGTGGCAGTGGCTTCTTGGGGTGCAGCGTGGTGCGCAGGTCGGTCCGGTCCAGCGGCGGATCGGCCACTTCGCAATAGGTGTCCGAGATCACCAGTTCGGTGCGAAGCCCCAGCCATTTCAGGCCTGAACGCATGGTCGCGAGGTCAAGGTCCACCAGCCTTTCGTACCCCGCGAGCAGCACAGCTTCGATGTCCTCGATGTAGTGGATGCACCACGGCGCCTTGCCGTACGCGCTGCGGAGGGCGTGCAGATGCTGCTGTGGCCAGGTCTCCGCGGTGGACAGGCGCACCTCGCGCATGGGCAGCTTGCGCCCCTGGCCATGCTCGACCTGCAGGCTCAGGTCCTGCGGTCCGTTGGGTCCCACGATGCCGGTGCGGGTGCGGTAGCTCTGGCGCACGTAATGCTCGCCGGTATCGATGACCACGCGGGGATGCCTGGCCAGCAGGGCGTAGTGCTCCACGCTGCCGAAGTAGCAGGCGGAGAGGAGCGGTACCGGTGGCATGGCGGCAAAGGTGCGCCATGGCCCGGCACCAAAGCGGACGCGGGCCGCACCCGAAGGCACGACCCGCGCTTTCCCCGATGGGCGTGAACCTACCGGGTACCCACCTTGGTGACGTTCTTCTTGTCGTACACGTACACGAAGTTGCCGTCGGTGCTCATGGTGGTGGTGGCGCCGGTGCGCGCCTTGAACTCCTTGAAGGTGCAGTCGTCGAGGTCGAAACAGGCGATGTCGCTCTTCTCCGTCTTCAGGATCAGGCGGTCCTCATGCATGTCCTCGATGTCGCTCTTCTTGTATTTGCCACTGGCCACGGGCTCGCCGGTGTCCATGTTGAAGGTGCTCACACCCTTGTCGCCGATCACCACCACCTTGTCCTTGTAGGTGCGGATCTCCTGGGCCAGGCCCACGCCGCCCTTGGCCACGGGCACGGTGAACTTCTCAGCGCCGTTGACGGGATCCAGGCTGTACATCTCCTTGCCGCTGCTCACCACGAAATTGTCGCCCACCAGGATGGCGTTGGTGATGCCCTTCTTGAAGCGCTCGCTCTCCCAGGCGAAGCTGCCGTCGCCCGTGTTGAAGGCCTGGATGCCGTTGGGCTTCACGTTGCGCTGGTAGATCTTCCATTCCTGGTAGATCGTCCAGCCGCCCTGGCCGTCGGGTTTGCGCTGGTAGATGTAGTGCTGCACCTCCACGTTGCCGCCGATCTGCAGCAGCACCTTGTCGCCCACCACGTACATGTTGGGAATGGCCCGTGCACCGCCGCGGATCTCCGGGCTCGTCCACAGCAGCTTGCCGCTGTTGCGGTCGTACTTCTTCACATACTGGCTCTTCTTGTTGCTCATGTCCAGGATGTACATGTCGTCGCCCAGGATCACCGGTTCGGCCACGGCGTGGTACACGCCGAACTTGCGCGCACCGGCCGGGGCGGAGACCAGCCCATCGGGCGTGAAGTCGAAGGCGGCGCTGTACACGTTGGCACCCGTGTTCAGGTCGTACACCTGCATGCCGTTCATGCGCAGGAAGACCTTGTCGTCCTGGATGTCCAGGGCATAGAGGAACTCACCGCTGATGACCTTGCGTTCCGGGCGGCCGATGTAGGTGTTCTCCCAGAGGATGTTGCCGGTGGCCAGGTCGACCTTGGCGATCTGGTTCTTGAAACCGGTGAACAGCGCGCCGAGGCCGGTGGGCATGAAGTTCACCATCACCAGCTTGCCATCCCTGGTCACGGCGTAGCGGCCCACCGAGCCCTTGAACTTGTCGGTGCTCCACTTCTCCTCGCCGGTCTTGGCCATCACCCATACCAGGCGGTCCTTCAGGGCGATGGCGAAGCCGTCCTTCTCGGGCACGTACACGATGCTTTCCTCCACCAGGTTCTGGTACTTGTCCGTGTTCCAGAGCGCCTTGCCGGTGGCCATGTCCACCACCACGATCTGGTCCTTTCCCATCTTCCGGTCGAAGAGGAAGAGGCAGTCGCTTTCCCAGAAGGGGATGAGCTCGTCGATCTTGCTCAGCTTGGGCGCCAGTTCCTTGAACTTGTTGTTCCAGCGCGCCTGCCCCGTCTTGTTGTCGAACACGGTGATCTCCTTGTCCGTGGCGGCGTAGCTGTAGCCGCGCTCCTCGGTGCCGGTGCCGGTGAATTCGGTCTGGTGGCCGAGTTTGGTCTCCCAGAGGATGGACATGTCCTTCTGGGCATGAATGGCCGTGATACATAGCAGCACGGCGATGCTGATGGTCGTTCGCTTCTTCATGTGTGGGTGGTTTGGTGTGGGTATGCGTGGCTCAGTTCCTCAGGGCATCGAGGTCGAACGTGTGCTCGATGCGGTACTGCTTGCCTTTGGGGGTCTTGAAAGTGCTGAAGCGTGCCTGGTGCACCAGGTCCTTGAAGCGGTTCTGCGAGCGGATGTCGCCGCCTTCGCGGTCCAGCACCTGCACGCTGCGGATGTCGCCCTTGTCGCTCAGGCTCACCTGCAGTTTGAACCGCCCGGTGAGGTCCTCCTTGATCACGGCCTTGTAGAGGAAGCCCTCGGGGCCTTGCATGGCGGTATCCAACTCGGCGATGGCGCGCCGCTGGATCTCGTCCTTGTCGTCGATGTACTCGCGCTTCTGGGCCATGGTGTCCACGGCCAGCAGGAGCATCATCAGGGGCAGCAGCTTCCTCATGGCTTGTAGGTCCATTCGATCAGGCGGTTGCCGGCCACGATCAGCATGCGGCGGCTGTCCGGCAGGAAACAGAAGCTCATTCGGGCATCCGTGGAGGTGACCGTGTTGGTGCTGGCGCTCTTTTCGAAAAGCCGGAAACTCACCACGAAGCGGTCCACCATGCGCCCGGTGGCGCGGTCGTAGAGATGCACCTCCATGAACTTGTTGCCCTGGCTGGCGATGGCGAGGAGCTTGCCGTCCGGGCTCGCGCGGAAGTCGGGTTCGTAGGGCGAGAGCGATGGGAAGGAGGTGCGCCGCATCTCGCCGCTCACCGCGTCGGCCACGCTCAGGTAGCTCTGGTTGATATTCTTGCTGCTGGTGCGGTAGCTGTTCGGCTTGGCATGGATCCACAGGTCCTTCCCATCCGGGCTGTATTCCAGCCGGAAGACCTTGTCGAACAACTCGCCCAGGGTGTACATGGGCTTCAGTGTGCCCAGGTCGTACACCACCACGATGCGGCCATCCTTCAGCCCGCGCTTGATGGCGTCCTTGTCGTTGCGCACCGAGGGCATCGCCTCCAGCTCGGCCTTGGTCGGCTTGTGCGATACCGCGAGGCGCTTCCCATCGTTGCTCAAGGCCAGGGCATAGCCCGTGCGTTCCAAGGGCAGTTTGTCGCGCCTGCCCGATGCGATGTCCACCCGGTAGGCGCCATCGCGCATCATCACGATCATGGCGGTCTCGTCGGGCGTCACGGCCGCGGCGTGCAGTTCATCGAAGGAGAGCACCACCTTGCCGCTGGCCACTTCCACCAGTTCATGCTTCACCGGACGGTCCTTGTTCACGGAGAAGTCCAGGTAGAAGAGCTGCTGCAGCAACAGGTAGCGGCCGGTGGAGGTGAATTCGGCGCGCGAACCGGCGTACCAGTTGCCCACGTCCAGCGTGCGGGTGATGCGCTCCTCCTGGGTGTCCCAGAGCCTGAAGGGGAAAGATTGCACGGGCGCGACCGCCAGCGTGCGACCGTCCGGCGCCAGGTCCAACCATGCGTTGATGTGGTCGGTCCGGTTGGCCTCGTCGCGCATGTCGATCACGCGGAACACCTGGCCATCGTCCTGGGCCGTGGCAGCGAGCGCCATCAGGCCAAGGAGGGCAATCGCGATCAAAAGGGGCAACAGGCGATCCCGGAGTCCCTTCTGGGGTGCGTGGGTGGGCACTTGGGAAGGTTTTCGCAAAGCAGGCCTGGTGGCGGAGGCCATGTCATGCGGCAGTCACCGTGATCCGCTACGGTGATCACCGCATTCGCGGGTGGCGGCGCATGTAAAAGGGTGGGAGCGGTGAGGACGCAGGAGGCGCGATGCCCGCTGCGAGGCGCTCACTTCCCGATGCAGAAGCGCCCGAAGATGCTGCCGAGCAGATCGTCCGTGGTGATCCGGCCGGTGATCTCGCCCAGGTGGTGCTGGGCGCGGCGCAGATCTACCGCCAGTAGTTCGCCGCTGGCACCGGCCATGATCGCCTTGTGGGCATCGAACAGCGCCGCGCGTGCCTTTGTCAGCGCGTCCACATGGCGCACATTGGTCACCACCAGGTCGCCCGGGCCACTGCGCATGGCGCTCACATGTTCCACCAAGCGCTGTCTCAGCATGTCCAGGCCGGCGCCGGTCTTCGCGCTGATGGCGATCGTGCCGTTGCCGCTGGCGGCGCGCAGGTCGGCCTTGTTCATCACGGGGATCACCTCGGGGATGTAGCCTTCACCGATCTCGGCCTTGATCCGTTGCCGCAGCAGGTCGGCCTCGGTGCGCAGGGCGCCTTCGGACAGCACGGACGAGTCGCCCAGCAGCAGCACGACCTCGGCCTCGCGGGCCTTGCGGTGGCTGCGCTCGATGCCCAGGCGTTCCACGGTGTCCTCCGTGCGGCGGATGCCGGCGGTATCGATGAATCGGAACAGGACCCCGTCCAGGGTGATCGTCTCCTCCACGGTGTCGCGCGTGGTGCCGGGTATCTCGCTCACGATGGCACGATCCTCCTGCAATAGCGCGTTGAGCAGGGTGCTCTTGCCGCTGTTGGGCGGGCCCACGATGGCCACCGGCACACCCTGCTTCACCGCATTGCCGTAGCGGAAGCTCTCGATCAGCGCGGTGCACATGCGCGCTATCTCATCGATCAGGGCGATCAGTTCCGGCCGTTTGGCGAACTCCACGTCCTCTTCCGAGAAGTCGAGCTCCAGTTCCACCAGGGCGGAGAAGTCGATCAGGCGCTGCCGAAGCGCTTCGATGCCACGTCCGAAGCCACCACGCAGTTGCCGCATGGCCAGCCGGTGTTGGGCGGCACTCTGGCTGGCGATCAGGTCGGCCACGGCCTCGGCCTGGCTCAGGTCCAGCTTGCGGTTCAGAAAGGCGCGCCGCGTGAATTCGCCGGGTTCCGCCAGCCGCGCACCGGCCGTGAGCAAGGCTTCCAGCATGCGCTGCTGCACGTACGGCGAGCCATGCACGCCCACCTCCACCACGTCCTCGCCGGTATAGCTGCGCGGCCCGCGGAAGCAGGTCACCAGACCCTCGTCGATGCGGCCCTCCTCATCCTGGAAATGCGCGAAGTGGGCCTTTCGCTCTTCCACGGACCCGGACAGGCCGGGAGCCACCTTCCCCAGCACCACGAAGGCTTCCGGCCCGGAGAGGCGCAACACGGCGATGGCGCCCATGCCCGGCGGCGTGGCGATGGCGGCGATGGTGTCGTTGTGTCGATGGTCCACGGCGCGCGAAGTTCCGGATCTTTGCACCCCCGAGCGACATCGCGACGATGAGCAACGACAAAGCCCGCTACGACGGTCTGCCCTATCCCACGGTGGTGGTGGTGGGGGGCGGTTTCGCCGGCCTGGAGCTGGTCCAGGGTCTGGCCAACAAGCCCTACAAGGTGCTGCTGCTGGACCGGCAGAACCACCACTGTTTCCAGCCGCTGCTCTACCAGGTGGCCACCGCCAGCCTGGGTGCGGACAGCATAGCGCATCCCTTCCGCCGCTCGGTGGGACCCATGCCCAACGTGGCCTTCCGCATGGCCGAAGTGCGGCGCGTGGTGGCGGAGGAGAAGCGCGTGGAAACGAACGTGGGGTCCTTCCAGTACGACATCCTCGTGCTCGCCACGGGCAGCACCACCAACTTCTTCGGCAACGCACAGATGGCCGAGGTGGCCATGCAGTTGAAGACCATCAGCCAGGCCCTGGACATCCGCAGTGATTTCCTGCAGGAGTTCGAGCGCGCCATCACCTTGCGGGAGGAGCAGGACCTGCGTCGCTGCCTCAACTTCGTGATCGTGGGGGCCGGACCCACGGGCGTTGAATTGGCCGGTGCCCTGGCGGAGATCCGGCGTACGGTGTTGAAACGCGAGTACCGCGAGATGGACAGCACGCTCATGCGCATCGTGCTCATCGACAGCAACGATCGCGTGCTGAAGAACTTCAGCGAGAAGAGCAGCGCCAATGCCCTGAAGTACCTGGACGAACTGGGCGTGGAGGTGATGCTCAACAAGCGTGTCACCGGTGGCGACGACGACCACATCGCGCTCGATGACGGCGGCGTGCTGGAAACGAACACGGTGATCTGGGCCGCCGGGGTGAAAGGGGTGCTCATCCCCGGGCTGGAGCGCGCGGTGAACGAACGCGCCAACCGTTTCATGGTGGACCGCACCAACCAGCTGGCGGGCCATCCGGACATCTATGCCTTGGGCGACATCGCGCTGATGGAGGAGCCGCCGGACTGGCCCAAGGGACATCCGCAGGTGGCCACGGTGGCGATCCAGCAGGGGCGGCATCTCCTGCGGAATCTGTTGCGCCGTGCGGAAGGCCGGGAACCGCTGCCATTCACCTACCGCAACAAGGGCAGCATGGCCGTCATCGGCCGGGCCAAAGCGGTGGTGGAGATGGGTGGCCGAAGCTTCGGCGGCTGGTTCGCCTGGGCCTTGTGGATGTTCGTGCACGTGGTGCAGCTGGTCCACTTCCGCAACCGCATCATGGTGCTGGTGAACTGGGCGTGGAAGTACCTCAGTTGGAAGAACACCATCCGCCTGATCATCCGGCCCTACGTGCGCCAGGGCACACATGTATCCCGGCCCATGGTCGCCGCTGAAGAGCGCGCCGTCTGAGCCTCCGGCTACTTTCGCGCCGCCTGCCGTTGCTCAGGCCCCCATGGGTTCCCGTCTGGCCATCCTCTTTCTCACGGTCTTCATCGACCTGCTCGGCTTCGGGCTGGTGATCCCCATCCTGCCCACCTATGCGGTGGAACTGGGCGCCTCCTCCTTCGAGGTGGGCCTGGTGATGGCGCTCTATGCGCTGATGAATTTCATCTTCTCGCCCTTCTGGGGCTCGTTGAGCGATCGCTACGGCCGCCGCCCGGTGATCGCCTTCACGGTGGCCATCACCATGCTGGCCTTCCTGCTGCTGGCCAACGCGCACAGCCTGGCGCTGCTCTTCGCGGCGCGCATGCTCGCGGGGATCGGCTCGGCCAACATCGCCGCCTCGCAGGCCTACATCACGGACGTGACGCCCGTGGAACGCCGCGCCAAGACCCTGGGACTGATCGGCGCGGCCTTCGGGCTGGGCTTCATCTTCGGTCCACCCGCCGGGGGGCTCATCAAGGAGCACTTCGGCATGGACGCCGTGGGCTACAGCGCCATGGCCCTCAGCGCGCTGAACCTGATGCTGGTGCTGCTCTTCCTGCCTGAATCGTTGCGCGAGCGGGATACCGCCGCCAAGGTGCGCATGAAGCCCGTGACCCAGACGCTGCAGGCCCTGCGCAATGCCCGCTTCCGCGACCTCTTCCTCACGAGCTTCATCTACATCAGCGCGTTCAGCATGATGCAGGTGACCGTGGCCCTGCTGTGGGAGCAGCGATACGGTCTCTCCGAGGCGCACATCGGATACATGTTCGCCTTCATCGGTTTCTCCTCCGCGCTGGTGCAGGGCACCATGGTGGGCTGGCTGGCGCGCACCTTCGGCGAGGAGCGGCTCATGGTGTACGGCTGTGTGCTGGCCGCGCTGGGTCTGGCCATCATCCCCTTCATGCCCATCGACCCCTTCCTGCCCTGGGCCCTGCTGCCCATGGCGCTGCTGGCCCTGGCCAACGGCTGCCTCATGCCCAGCCTCACTTCGCAGCTGAGCCGCCATGCCACCGAGAAGGAGCAGGGCCAGGTGCTGGGCATGAACCAGAGCTTCATGTCGCTGGCGCGCATCGCCGGTCCCACCCTGGGTGGCTTGCTCTATGGCTGGCACTTCCGCGGGCCCTACGTGGTGGGCGCGGTGCTCATGGGCGGTGCGCTGGCCTTTGTGCTGGCCTACCGGCGGTCATTGGTGCTACGCAGGGACCTGTGATCCGCTTCGCACGGACCCTTGGCAGGCGCTTTCCGCGCATGGGCTATTTTCGCCGCCCGCCAACGGGTCAATTGTCGCACCACCAACCTTCAACCCTGACCTTCGGCAGGCAGGCTCCAACGGCTCAACTTCCCAACTTCATCCAGCATGAGCGTCCTCGTCAACAAGAACTCCAAGGTCATCGTGCAGGGCTTCACCGGCAGCGAGGGCACCTTCCACGCCACGCAGATGATCGAGTACGGCACCAACGTGGTGGGCGGCGTCACGCCCGGCAAGGGCGGGCAGAAGCATCTGGACAGGCCCGTCTTCGAGACGGTGAGCGAGGCCGTGGCGAAGACCGGCGCTGATGTGAGCATCATCTTCGTTCCGCCCGCCTTTGCTGCGGATGCGATCATGGAGGCGGCCGAGGCGGGGATCAAGGTGGTCGTGTGCATCACCGAGGGCATTCCCGTGAAGGACATGGTGCAGGCCCGCGAATACTTGAATGGCAAGGGTTGCGTGCTGGTGGGCCCCAATTGCCCGGGCGTGATCACCGCCGACGAGTGCAAGGTGGGCATCATGCCGGGCTTCGTGTTCAAGAAGGGCCCGGTGGGCATCGTGAGCAAGAGCGGCACCCTCACCTACGAAGCGGCCGACCAGGTGGTGAAAGCGGGGCTGGGCATCACCACGGCCATCGGCATCGGCGGCGATCCCATCATCGGCACCACCACATTGGAAGCCGTTAAGCTCTTCGCCAATGATCCTGATACCAAGGCCATCGTCATGATCGGCGAGATCGGCGGTGCCTTGGAGATCGAGGCGGCCCATTGGGTCAAGGCCCACTGCAAGAAACCGGTCATCGGCTTCATCGCCGGTGAAACAGCCCCCGTGGGACGCACCATGGGCCATGCCGGCGCGATCGTCAGTGGTGCCGATGAAAGCGCGGCCGCCAAGAAGAAGGTGATGCGCGAATGCGGCATCCACGTGGTGGACAGCCCGGCGCAGATCGGCGCGAAGGTGAAGGAGGTGCTGGGGTAAGGCCAGGTCTTCTGCCGCGCCAGGGTCGCTTGGCGCTATGGTTCGCGGGGCCGATCGCGTTCCCGCTGCTTCTCCTCCTTAAGGCTGTCGATACGGTCCTGGTCGGGCGCATGGTGGTGCGGGGCCTCCTGCCGGATGCCCCTCCCATCCCGAGCGCGCGGGACCTCACCGCCGTCGTCGTGCTTCGCCCGCTTGCCCGGGCCGCAGGTCAGCAGCAGAAGACCGGCACTCAACAACAGGCTATTGCACAACGATCGTTTCATGGCCGATGATGGTGTTGGTGCCGCGGACCACAAGCTGATAGGTGCCGCTGGTGAGCGCGCCGCGGTTGAAGGTGAGCAGGTACTCCCCGGGTTTGCGGGTATCCTCGTGCAACAGTTTCACCATCGCTCCCCGGGCATCGATGATCTCCACTCGCAAGGCGGTGGTCTCTTGCAGCATGAATCGTAGTTGGAAGTGGTCGGTCACCGGGTTGGGGAACACACGCATCCCCGGCCCCGAACCGGTCTCTTCGATGCCGACATTGCCGATGGAACCGATCTCGGCCACCCAGGTCTTCCACGTGTTGTTGAGCGATCCCTGCGCGTGGGCACCGTAGCAGGCCGCCATCCAGACCTTCGGTGTAGGCGCATTGTGTCTTCGTGCCATGCCGGTATAGTCCCCCCAGCGTTCAATATTGCCTTGTTGGAAGTTCACGAAGGTTTCGCCCTGCTTCACCAGGACCCCGTTGCTGAAGGTGAGGTTCTGATCGCAGTAGACCACCCTGGCTTCAGGATAGAGCGACGGTGAACTTCGGACATAGGCCATCATCACACCCGGATCGCTCGCATCGTTGCTGAAGGCCGCCAGGGCCGGGTAGGCCAGGTCGCTTGTGCCTTGGTTCCCCCAGTTGGCCGTTTGCGTCTGCAGGTCGTTCACGTTGGTGCGCCCGTACCGGATGCCGTTCCACGTACCTCCGATATCCGCGTGATGCACGAAGTGGATGCGGTCGCCGAGAAAGAAGGCGGCCAGGATGCGTGAGTCGCCGGTGTCCAGCAGGTCGTTGGTCCCCATCTGGTTGGCGTTGGCCCCTGGCGCATAGGCGGGTACCGGGCTGGTGTAGGCGTTCATTTGCGGGTTGGAACCCACCGCATTGGTGATCTGCCAGATGCGGATCGTACTGGCGCCCCCAGCGCTGCTGCTCACGAACAGCATGCCAGGTCCGGAGTTGCCCTGGTGCCCCCAACCGGCCGGCTGCAGGGTGAAGGCCGCGTAGGGTTGGCCGCTCAGGTTCGACCAGTACAGATAGTTCAGCGACTGGCCGACGTAGCCCTGCGCCTTGGCCACTTGGAATACCAGGGCCTGGTTGAACTGGTTGTTCCCGCTAGTGAACATGTTGCCGGTGATGAAGACATCATGTGTGGAAACACCCAGCCCGGGGTAGTCGAACCAGGTATTGTTCTGCAGCACGTTGCCCGGAAGACTGTAGACCCACCATCCAATGGTCGGATTGTTGCTCTGGGAGAAGCACAACAGCACGATGGAGTTCGCCGCGGTGCTTCCATGCAGGACCGTCATGATGAAACGATCGGCCTGGCTGTCGTAGACCACCTTGGGGTCGTAGATGTTCGCGTTGAGCTGCGGATCATTGAAGAAGTCGTGCCAGGCGTAGTACTGGAGCACGGTCCCCGAGGTGTTCATGTAGAGCACCTCGTCGTTGTTGGCGGTGACGATGGATCCGCCATTCGAGATGGCCATGGAATTGTCGGGAGGTGTCTGTGCCACGGACCAGTTCGCCTCGAAATTGGCCCCCACCAAGGGCTGAAGGCTTTTCGGTACACCGGCTTCCCCCTCGGGTACCGGCAGGTCGTTGCGCGACCTTTCCGCCTGCTTCGCGGCCTTGATCTCCGCCACTTCGGGCAGCCCATGGGTGAATGCTCCGACCCGTGAGACCTTCGCTGACCAGCGTATGGCGGGTTCACCCACGCCGGCCACACCCAGCGGTTCGGCCGTCAGCATCGCCGATCGTTCGGCATCGCCGGTCGGAAATGGCCTTTCGCCGGCCGGCGTTGGCAACAATGGCATGATGTGCTGTGCATCCATGGGGCCTGACAGGGCCAGGAGGCAGATGAAAGCCAGCGATCGTGTATGTCGTGTCGGTCGGGTCATGGCGGTCACGGTATGCGGGCGAACCTATTGTCCTGCCGATGCTCAGGAACCCCCATGAACATGTGGATCGCACCGCCACGAGGCATGCCCCACTCGATCCATTTCCCGGATGCGCCCGCTGCGAAGGAGCTGGAGATGCCGGTGTGAAGCGCGGCTCGTCCATCGCCGCTACCTTCGCCGCATGGCACTACTGAATGGCAAGACCGCCCTCGTCACCGGCGGCTCGCGCGGCATCGGCCGCGGCATCGTGGAACGTTTTCTCGAAGAGGGCGCCGACGTGGCCTTCACCTATGTGAGCAGCCCCGACAAGGCCGGCGCGCTGGCCGCGGAACTGGCGGCCAAGCATGGTCGCAGGGTGCTCGCCATCCAGAGCGACGCGGGCGACTTCGCCCAGGCCCAGAACGCGGTGGACCAGGTGGTGGCCGCATGGGAGCGGCTGGACGTGCTGGTGAACAATGCCGGCATCACCAAGGACCAACTGCTCATGCGCATGAGCGAGGCGGATTGGGATGCCGTGATGGCCACCAACCTGAAGAGCGTCTTCAATATGACCAAGGCGGTGATGCGCACCATGCTTAAACAACGCAGCGGCAGCATCATCAACATGAGCAGCGTGGTGGGGGTGAAGGGCAACGCCGGCCAGGCCAACTACGCCGCCAGCAAGGCGGGCATCATCGGCTTCACCAAGAGCGTGGCGCTGGAACTGGGCAGCCGCAACATCCGCAGCAACGCCATCGCGCCCGGTTTCATCGAAACGGAGATGACCGGCGCACTCGACCCCAAAGTGGTGGAGCAATGGCGCGAAGGCATCCCCCTGAAACGCGGCGGAACACCCACGGACGTGGCCAATGCCTGCGTCTTCCTCGGCAGCGACCTCAGCGCCTACATCACCGGCCAGACACTGCATGTGTGTGGCGGCATGTTGACCTGATGCTGCCATTGGATGCCGGGCAGTTGAGGGGCCGGATGTTGTTCCGTGAACGATCCCGCGCCGCTTGTCCACGTCGATAGCGGACCTTTGTCGCCCGTTCCGGCCCCCCGCATTCAACCTCCAGCCTCCAAGCCCTCAACCTTCAACCAAATAGACCAATGGACCTCACCACCGCCCACAGCCTCTGGCTGGCGCCGCTTTGTCTGGCGCTGGGCGTGGCCCTGGCATGGTGGCTGTATCGGCGCGCGGGAGCCAGGGATGGTTTTTCTCCGGGGCTGGCCCGCGGGTTGGCGGTGGTGCGCGCGTTGGCCATCGCGCTCATCGCCTTCTTCCTGTTGGAACCCATGGTGCGTACCATGCTTCGCGATGTGCGCAAGCCGGTGCTGGTGATCGCGCACGACGGTTCTTCCTCACTTCGCTTCGCCGGGGATACGACCCGTTTGCGCACCACCTACCGCAGTGCTTTGGAAGACCTGGCCGAGCGCCTTTCCGACCGTTTCCTCGTGCGCACCTTCACCTATGGCGACCACGTGCGCGAGGGTCTGTCCTTTGAACAGGGGGACGCGCTCACCGACATCAGCCAATTGCTGCGCGAAGCCTACGATCGTTTCAGCGGACCCGATCTGGGCGCCGTGGTGCTGACCGGCGATGGCATCCACAACCGGGGACGTGATCCGCGCCTGGAGGCAGCGCGCCTTGGTGTGCCCGTTTTCACCATCGCGCTGGGCGATACCACCGTGCGGCCGGACCTGCTGCTGAAGGACGTGGAGCACAACCGCATCAGCTATCTCGGCAATGACTTCCCCCTGCTGGCCCGCATCGAGGCGCGGCGGTTGGTGGGTGCTTCCACGCGCGTGACGGTCAGCAGCAGTGGCCGCGAGATCGCCTCGCAGGAGGTACGCATCACCGGTGATCCCTTCATCGCCGAGCTGCCCTTCACCATCCGCACGGAGAAACCCGGCCTGCAGCGCTACACGGTGACGGTGCGCCCGCTGGACCGGGAGGACACCGACCTGAACAACAGCATGGACGTGTACATCGACGTGCTGGACGACCGGCAGAAGATCCTGTTGCTTGGCGATGCGCCACATCCCGACCTGGGCGCCTTGCGGCTGGCGCTCGGTGGTATGGAGGGTTACGGTTCGGAGCTGCGTTTCGCGGCGGACTTCACCGGCAGCGCCGAGGCCTTCGATCTCATCGTGCTGCACCGGTTGCCATCGCCGAAGCACCCTGTCGAAGGGCTGCTCGCCCGGGCGCGCGAGAAGGGCATTCCGGTGCTGTTCATCCTGGGGCCGGGCATGGACCTCAACGCTTTCAATGCGCAGGGCGCCGGCATGCGCGTCATGGGCGGCCGCGCCGCGCACAGCGATGTGCATGCGCTGGTGGACCGCGGCGCCACGGCCTTCGCGCTGGACGAGGACCAGGTGCGGGCCTTCGAACGTTTCCCGCCGTTGCAGGCGCCTTTTGGCCAGTACGAACTGGGACGCTCCGCCACGGCCATGATGCGCCAACGGATCGGCGCGGTACGCACGGAGCAGCCCCTGCTCGTGGTGCAGCAGCAGGGCGAAAGGCGCACGGCGGTCTTCGCCGGGGAAGGTCTTTGGCGTTGGCGCTCGGCGGACCTGCAGCAGAACGGCTCGCATGTACGCTTCGACCGGCTCGTGCACAAACTCGCACAATACCTGGCGCTGAAGGCCGATCGGAGCCGCTTCCGCGTGGACCATGCGCCGGTATTCCTGGAGAATGAGCGGATCCTCATGCGGGCCGAACTCTATGATGCCACCTATGAGCTGGTGAACACGCCGGAGGCCGCGATCACGCTCACCGATGAGGACGGGCGCGACTACCCCTACGCCTTCCTCCGCGCAGGCAATGCCTATCGCCTGGATGCCGGCCGCCTTCCTCCTGGCCGCTATGCCTGGCAGGCGTCCGCCCCATTCGACGGACAACGCTTCACCGCGAAGGGCGAACTGCTTGTGAAGGGCCTGGTGGCGGAGCGACTCAATACAGCGGCCGACCATGGTCTGTTGGAGGACCTGGCGGTGCGCACCGGAGGAATGATGTTCGCGCCCGAGGCGATGGAAGCGCTGGAAGCGGCGATCAGGGAGCGTCCCGGGCTGGTGGCGCGTTCCTACGTGCAGGCCAGCTTCAGCGACCTCATCGGCCTGCGGTGGTTGTTCTTCGTGCTGCTGGGACTGCTCGCGTTGGAGTGGGTGCTTCGCCGCCGCCATGGCGCCTATTGAGGCCGTACTACATTTCCCATATGAAACATGATGGACCTGCCGGCCGCCTCAGCGGTCTGCGCGAGCGTTTCTCTGGCCGCTTGGTGCTATCGGTCATCGGCCTATTATTGTTGCTGACCACCTGCTGGCTGGTGCGGCGGCCTTTGTTGCGCGCGGTAGGCGACCACCTCATCACGCCCGACCCCCAGATGCGATGCGACGCCATCTATGTGCTGGGCGGATCGCCGTTGGAGCGTGGCCTTGCGGCGGCCCACCTGCTGGATCGCGGCCTGGCGCCAGTGGCCTACTGCACGGGCTCGAACATCCCCACCGTGCTGGAGGCGGCGGGCTTCACATGGAACGAGGCGGAGCTCAGCCGCATGGCCGCCCTCCGGGCCGGGGCGGACAGCGCCCGCGTGCAGCTGTTGCCAAGGGGCACCAGCACCTGGGAGGAATCCAACGCGATATTCCTGCATGCCTGGATGCTGGGGCACGACACCATCACCGTCGTGTCCACGGAGTTCCACCTCAGGCGGGTGCGGCGCGTTTTCCGCAAGCGCTTCGCGAAGGAAGGCATGACCGTGCTGTTGCATGGTGCCACCAGCGACCGTTACGATCACCGCCAATGGTGGCGTAGTGAGGAGGGCCTCCTGATGGTGAACAACGAGTACGTGAAGCTGGTGTACTACCTGCTTCGCTACTGAACGTCCGTCACCGGTCCAGCACCACGCGTTGCGCCACGCGGCCCTGCGCATGCATCGCGGTGAGGAGGTAGACCCCACGCGCCAGTCCGCGCAGATCCACCGTGGTCCATGGAGCGGCTTGTGGCAGCATCGTTTCGCGGACCAGACGGCCCGTGCCATCGGTCAGTTGCAGCGCCACCGGACCCTCCAGCCCGGCCAGCGTCACCGTCACCAGGCCATCGGTGGGATTGGGGTACACGCCCAGCGCGCCCATGCCCGCCACTTCCGGTACCGAGACCGCGCTGAGGCAGATCTCATCGATGTTCTGCAAGCCATACTGGCCGTCGCTCTGCGCATAGACGTGGCCCTCCTCGTTCACGATCACATATTCGCCCTGGCCACTGCTGCAGCAGATGCCATCGCCGAAAAGGTCGTTGATGGTGAAGGTGAAGCAACCGTTCGTCAGGCAGAAGGGGATCGTCATGGTCTGCCCGCTCTGGTTGTTGGCGTAGGGCCCGCCGCTGTATAGCAGGGTGCCGGCCTCCGAATGCAGCGTCCACGTGATATCCGATCCCCAATTGTCGGGAGTGAGCAGCAGGTCCATGTTCTCCGAAGGGAAGCTCATGAAGAACTCCTTGCTCCACGTGTCATTGTCCGGCACCTGGTCGGGGAGACCGTTGGGGGAATTGCTGGAGACGGTGAGTAGATTCTCGGCGGATGGCACCGTGTAGGGTGGCAGGTCGTGGTTGTAGGTCTGGCCCGGCAGGAGTGAGCCGTTCCAGACATCCAGGGCCGGTGCCTGGCCGCCAATGCCATAGATCACGATCACGGAGGTGATCACCGTGGTGCCGTTGTTCTTGATGGTGACACGGGGCGCGATATGGTCCTCACCGCAGACCAGATCGGGAAGGTCCACGATGGAGGTGATGGCCGCATCCAGGTCGGGCACGGGCGGCGTCACCAGATCGTTGTAGGCGTCCGTGCATTCGCTGGTCCAGGCCGTGGTGCAACATCCCGGATAGGCCGCGATCACCAGCAGGTATTCCGCGCTCGCCACATCCACTTCGGCCGGTGGGACCACCGCGCATTCCACAGGCGTGGTGCCGCCGAAACCTTCGTAGGCGGTCTGGCAGATGGCGTCCCACTCCACCTCGCAGCAGTAGGGGTCTTCCAGGATGGTGAGCAGGTAGGCCTGGCTGTTGGTGTCCACCGTGGAAGGTGGCACGGCGGGGCATCCGCCTGTGAGCAGATCGTAGGCTTCCTGGCACATGTCATCCCAATCGTCGAAACAGCAGAAGGGGTCCTGCGCGATGACGATCTGGTATTCGATGCTCAGGATGTCCACTTCGGGTGGAGGGGTCACGGTGCAACCGGCACCCTTGGGCGCGCCGTCCTCCTGTTCCGTCATCGCACGTCCGGGGCCGTTGTTGGCGTCCAGCAGGTGCACCGCTCCGATGCGGATCGCTCCTTCGCCCTGCACCTCCAGGGGCTCATAGTACTCCACGGTGATGCGGTTACCCGGCAGCCGCGGTGTGCGCAAGATGGGAGCACCATCCAAGCTGGCCGTCATGTAGGCGCCAAGTTGTTGGCCGGCTTCATTGTAGAGGAAGACAAGACCGCCATAGGGCACCTCGAAGGCATCGAAGGAGATGCCCAGCGCCACGGCACCTGGTGCATGCAGCGAGAGCCGCCAAAGCCGATCGCCGTTGGGCATGGTATGCTCGATCGCCTCGGTCAAAAGGTCCAGTGACAGGGCGCGCGTGTGGCCGCTGGTGGGCTGGTCCACGGTCACCACGGGTGGCGCGGGCAGGCCGGTCAAATGGGGCATCAGGCCGAAGGGCTGGCCGCCAAAGGCCTGCTGGGCCATGGTGGTGGTGCAGGGAAGCGCGAAGGCCGCGATCGCCAGGTTGCGCAACGTGCGGTGCATGGGGTTCGGTTTGTGGCGTGAAGATAGGCGGGCACCTCGGCCCGGGCCGGAAGTGGGACGGCACCTGCCCGGGCTTCGTTGCCCTGGACAGGTGCCGTTCACATCATTCTTTGCTCGCTCAGCGCTCGATCACCAGGCGCTGCGTGACGCTGAGGCCACCCTGCCGGGTCTCCAACAGGTACAAGCCCGGCGCGTAGCTGCGCAGGTCCAGCGCCAGGCGGTCCAGCCCACCGGGCAGGTTGCGCTCCTGCAGCACGCGGCCCGTGGCATCGCGCACCAGCAGCACGCCCGCGGAGTTCAGCGGTTCGTCCCAGGCGAGAGTGACCAAGCCGTCCGTGGGGTTGGGTGCCAGCACCGGGCCGCCGTCCGTCCCGGCCAGGTCATCGATGCCCACGTTGATCGGGTAGCCCAACAGGGTGTTGCCGCAATTGCCCAGCCACTGCTGGAAGGAGGGGTAGCTCACGCTCAGCTTGCCGTAGTAGTCGTTCACGTTGTTGGCGCAGCTGGCCTGGCCGCCGTAGAGTTGGCCTACCAACAGACCCGCTTGGTTCCAAAGTCCGCTGCCACTGGAGCCGGGCTCTGTGGTGCCGCTCTCCCAGTTGAGGATGCGCCAGCACTGCGCACCGCCGAAGGTGGCCGTGACCGCGGCGTTGTTGTCGAAGCTGATCTTCTTCACGTCGCCGCTGGGGTGGTGGATGGCGATGGAGTTGGTGGGCGCCGTGCCACTCTTGTCCCAACCGCTGTAGAACACATTGTAACCGACGGGTACCGGGTTGTTGAAGCGGATCAGTGCCGCATCGGCATTGGCCACCTGGGCCAGCAGTTGGGAACCGCTCACCGTCTGGTTGGTGGGGCCGTTCTGCGAGGGGGTGCAGGCGGGGCTTTCCCAGTTGAAGCGGTACACCCAGTTGTTCACGTTCTGGTTGCTGGGCAGGCAGTGGCGCGCGGTGAGGAAGTAGGGCGTGGCGTCCTGCGCGCAATTGTTCACCATCTGTCCCGTGCAGATGCCACCACCGGCCACGATGATGGCCACCGAGCGGATCTGGTCGCGCCAGGGATCGCCCATCGGGCACTTCACGTTGTTGTTGCAGGCACCGCTGTCGCCGAAGCCCTTGGAGAGGCCGAAGACGTCGCGGTAGGCGTGCGTCACCTGGCCGATCATCAAACGGCCCTGGCCCGATACAGCAGCGGGCTCGATGTACTCGATGGTGATGGTCTCCCCCGGGATCGGCGTCACGCCCATGCTTTCCTGGCCGCCGGAACTGGCCATGGTGAAGGCGCCGAGCGTCTCGTATTCGTTGTACACGAACACCTCCGCACCTTCGGGCAGGAAGTAATCGTGGAACTCGAAGTTCACGCTCAAGGCACCCGGGCACTGGATCGCCAGCCGCCACACCCGGTCGCCATTGGGCATCGTGTGCCAGGCGCCGCTGTTCTCCACGGAAAGCTCCACTTGATGGTCGAATCCGAAGCGGTAAGGACCCTTGATGCCTTGGGCGATGCGGGCCTCGTCCTCGGCCAGCAACGCGTCCACATCCACGGCGGGCATCACCGCCAGGGGGGCATCCGGGAGTTGGGCGCCGACGCGCTCCACTGCGGGAATGCCACCGAAAGATTCCTGCGCGAAGGCATGCAGGGTGAAGGGAAGCACGAGCCCGAGGGCCAGGAGGCGGGAAAAGGGTAGGGTTTTCATCATCGTTCTGGGTCTTGAAGGTTCAGGTCGCCGGCCTTGCAGGTGGCCCGGGCACGGAGCCAAGATAGATCCTGTGGGAACAGGGGCCGCGCCGCGATCAGGGCTGTTCCTTGGAGACCTTCTGTCTTTCCTCCAGCAGCTTGCGCATGGCGAAGAGCTCGTCTCGCAATTGCGCCGCGGCGATGAAGTCCAGTTCCCTGGCGGCCTTGCGCATCTGGCTCTCCAACAACTGCACATTCTTCTCCAACTGGTCGGCGGTCATGTAGGCCATCACCGGATCGGCCGCCAGGCTCAGTTCCTCGGGCTCCACATAATAGGCGCGCTTCTTCTCCGTGTCGTGGATGTCGATCACGGCGGTCTGCTTCATCACATCGCCCCGGTCGCGGCGTATCTGCGTGGGGGTGATGCCATGCTCGGCGTTGTAGGCCAGTTGCTTGGCGCGGCGCCGCTCGGTCTCGTCGATGGTCTGCCGCATGCTTTCGGTGACCTTGTCGGCGTAGAAGATCACCAGGCCGTTCACGTTGCGGGCCGCGCGGCCGGCGGTCTGGGTCAATGACCGGCCGCTGCGCAAAAAGCCCTCCTTGTCGGCGTCCAGCACGGCCACCAGGCTCACCTCGGGCAGGTCCAGCCCTTCGCGCAGCAGGTTCACGCCCACCAGCACGTCGATCATGCCCAGCCGCAACTGGCGAAGGATCTCGATGCGCTCCAGGGTCTCCACGTCGCTGTGGATGTACTTGCACTTCACGCCGTTCTTCTTCAGGAACTCGTCGAGCTCCTCGGCCATGCGCTTGGTGAGGGTGGTCACCAGCACGCGTTCGTCGCGCTTGGCCCGGTGGCGGATCTCGTCCAGCAGGTCGTCGATCTGGTCGTGGCTGGGGCGCACTTCGATCGGTGGGTCCAACAGGCCGGTGGGGCGCACCACCTGTTCCACCACCACGCCCTCGCTGCGCTCCAGCTCATAGTCGGCCGGGGTGGCGCTCACGAAGATCACCTGGCCGAACATGCCCTCGAATTCCTCGAATTTCAGCGGCCGGTTGTCCATGGCGCTGGGCAGGCGGAAGCCATACTCCACCAGGTTCCGCTTGCGACTCCTGTCCCCGCCGTACATGGCGTTCACCTGGCTCACCGTCACGTGGCTCTCGTCGATCACCATCAGGTAGTCGTCCGGGAAGTAGTCCAGCAAACAAAAGGGGCGCTGTCCGGTCTGGCGCTGGTCGAAATAGCGGCTGTAGTTCTCGATGCCGCTGCAGTAGCCCAGTTCGCGCATCATCTCCAGATCGTACAGCACGCGCTCCTCCAGCCGTTTCGCTTCCAGGTGCTTGCCGATCTCCTTGAAGAAGGCCACCTGCTTCTCCATGTCCTCCCGGATGGCATCCAGCGCGGCGTTCATCGTGTCCTTGCTGGTCACGAAGATGTTCGCCGGGTAGATCGTCACCTGCTCCTCCACCTCGATGGTGCGCGTGTCGGGGATCCCGAAGCGTTCCATGCGTTCGATCTCGTCGCCCCAGAAATGGATGCGGATGCCCTCGTCGGCATTGGCCAGATACACCTCCACCACATCGCCGCGCACGCGGAAGTGGCCGCGCGCCGGGTCCTGGTCGCGGCGGCTGTACAGCGCGGTGACCAACTGGTGCAACAGCATGTTGCGCGTGATCCGCTGGCCCACCCGCAGTTCCACCATGGTCTTGTGGAACTCCACCGGGTTGCCGATGCCGTAGATGCAACTCACACTGGCCACCACGATCACGTTGCGGCGACCGCTGAGCAAGGCACCGGTGGCGCTCAATCGCAGCTTCTCGATCTCGTCGTTGATCGAGAGGTCCTTCTCGATGTAGGTGTTCGTCGTGGGCAGGTAGGCCTCCGGCTGGTAGTAGTCGTAGTAGCTCACGAAGTACTCCACCCGGTCGTGCGGGAAGAAGTGCTTGAACTCCCCGTAGAGCTGCGCCGCCAGGGTCTTGTTGTGGCTCAGCACCAGCGTGGGTCTGTCCACCTGGGCGATGACGTTGGCCACCGTGAAGGTCTTGCCGCTGCCGGTGACGCCCAGCAGGGTCTGCGCGGGCACCCCTTCGTTGAGCCCCTCCACCAACTGGCGGATGGCCTCGGGCTGGTCGCCCGTGGGGGTGAATTCGGAAACGAGCTGGAAAGGCATGGGAAAGGAGTGCGAAAGTACCGTGGGTGCCGCCCGCGCTTACACACGCTCCACCAGCAGCACGTTGTTCAGGTAGTAGTCCCGGTTCTTCGGCAGAACTGCGCCGGTCATCAGCCCCAGCAGCGTCCATGGCGTGATCAGCAGCGGGTTCAGCAGGATGCGCAGGAAGGGGCGCTTGGGCAGGATGTGCTGGAAGAGGTAGGCGATCCACAGCTGGGTCACCGTGGACACATAATGGCCGTTCTTGCCGGCCTCGATCACGCGGAAGCCGTGGCGCTGCAGGATGGCGTCCCACGCGAAGCAGGTGTAGCGGGCGAAGTCATATGGCTTCTCGTGTTCGTCCCATCCGAAGGGTGCGGTGATGAGCATGCGCGCGCCGGGCTTCATCACCCGGTGCAATTCGGCCATGATCTCGTCGAGGTTGAAGACGTGCTCGAAGACTTCCGAAGCGAGCACGGCATCGAAATGCGCATCGGGGAAGGGGATGTGGCGGCCGTCGTAGTACACGTCCACCTCGCTGCCTTCGGTGCCGTGCCCGCTCACGGCCAGGTCCACGCCGATGTACTCGTCCACCTGGAAGAGATCGCGGTAGGGCTTTTCGCCACAGCCGAAATCCAACATGCGGCCCTTCAGCGCGGGCGCGTGGTGCCTGATGCCGCGGAAAAGACCGCGGCGGATGATGAAGAAGGGATTGATGAAGAACCCGAGCAGGCCCGGCCGGAAGAGTTCCTGGGCGTAAAGTGCTATCAGGCGCTGCTTCATGGGCCGCCGAAGGTACAGGGTGGAGGTGTGCGGGTCCAGCGGTTCTCAGCCCCACACGGACTTTGCGCCTGAAGCCATTTCACCATGGATGGACGGAAATGAACGGCGATGTCCTGCGTTCTCCGTCATCTATTGGAAGTGCATCCACGTTCATCACCGTCCATTTCCGGTCAGGAGCTCCGATCATTCCAACGTCCATCCCTTGGCCCTGTTACACCATTACGCCCATGCGATGATGCGGCGATCGTCACTGGCGGTCAGCAGCAAGCCATCGGCCCAGCGCACATCGTTCACGCTGTGGGTATGTCCGCCCGCTTGCCGGTCCAGCCGGGCGATGGGATCCAGTGTGCGGGCGTCCCACACCTTGGCGGTCTTGTCGCGGCTGGCCGTGGCGATGCGTTCGCCGGCGGGGGCGAAGGCGATGCGGTAGATGCCGCCCTGGTGAGCCGGGAAAGCATGCAGGGCCGTGAAGCCCGCATCGGATCGCCACAGCCGCAGGTGGCCATCCTTGCCACCGCTCAGCAGCACAGGTTTGGCCGGGTGGAAGCACAAGCTGGTGGCACCGGCCTGGAGGTCGCTTCCAACGGGTGCGGGATGGGCGACGATGGTATGCACCTCATTGAACAGCGTGGTATCGAACAGGCGCACGCTGCCATCGCCGCAGGCCACGGCCAATGAAGCGCCGTCGGGTGAAAGCGCCAGGTCGCGGAGTTTCTGCTCCACCACGGGGATGGTGCGCAGGTGCTCCAAGCGTCCCGGCCCGCCCAAGGTCCAGACGCTCAGGTTCCCATCGCCGCCCGCGCAGGCCAGCCGGTCACCTGGCAAACGCAGCATGCGGAAGATGCCACGGCGATGCGCTTCGAAAAGCCGGATCTCACGCACCTGGGACAGGTCCGTCACATGCAGCGCGCCGCCTTCCGTGCCGATCAGCAGAAGTCCTTCATGTTGGAGCAGCAGCAGGCTGAACACGGCGTGGGTCACGTTGGCCAGCACCTCGCCCGCATCGGGTTCGCCGACGCGCCATCGCACCACCAATCCATCGCCGCTGCCACTGAGGAAGGTGGCCGCCTCCGCACCGGTGGCCAAAGCATACACCGGCCCCCGGTGACCATCATGGATGTGGATCGCTCGCATGGCGTGGCGAAGATCGCCATGCGAGCGATCAAGGCGCTGCCCAACGCCGCCGGTCGCTCCAAAGGAAAGTCCATTCCGGCGTGACGAGTCGCTCGCCTTCGTCCAGCATATACCAGGCGCCGGTTCCGCGCGGGTCGCGCAGCACATGGAAGTCCTGTGCGGGCATGTAGCTCTGGCCGAGGAGGAAAGCGGTGCGGCCATCCGCATGGCGGGCCACATCCAGCACCAGCACCGCATGGCCGGGGCTGCCGCCCTGGATGAAGACATCGCCCGCTTCCAAGGGCACGTGGGCGGCGGCCTTCAGTTCGCGGTGCAGGCTCAGCGTGCCGGCATAGGTGAACACGAAGTCGAGGTAGCGCAGCAGTTGGGTGTGCGAAGCGTCCGCGGTACCGCCCGCGACCCAGGTGCATTGGTTCCCTTGCACCCGCACGCGATCCCCTTGCTTCCAGCGCGGCCAGGGTACCCGGAAGCCGTTGGTGAGATCAAAGGCGATGTCCTGCTCACGCCCGTTGGCGAAGAGGTATTCGGCCCGAAGGCGGATGACGGCGTCGGCGCATTGCTGCAGGTCCTTGGTGCCCACGCTCAGGTCCACCACGGCGACGTGCACGTCCTGCCGCGCCTTGGGCCGGCCATTGTGCAGCAGCACGGGCGTGCCCTGCGGGCGTAGCGGAAGCTGGCGCAGGTAGTTGGCGAAGGAAGCCTGATCGGCGGCGGCGCGCACAAAGCCCTGTGGTGGCGGAAAGCGATCGGCCAGCCCTTGGGCCGCCAGGGATCCGGTGCCGATCAGAAGTGCGGGCAGCAGGCTGCGGATGCGCATCGGACAAGGAATGCGGGGTCCGCTGGAAGTAACGTGGGGGAACGCGCCGATGGTGCGCGATGGCCGTTGTCAGGCCTTCGCCGCCTCCTTCTCCTGGCGCGCCAGCTTGTCCTGCTGCGTGGGCTGGTAGCCGAAGAGGCGGTTGTCCTTGATCATGTTGTCCACATAGGGCGGCACCATGTCCTCCCAGCCGGCCTCGCCGTTGCGGATCATGGTCAGCACCTGCTTGCTGAAGATGTGCAGCACCTGGGGGTCGTAGCTGTCGATGTCGGTGATGCGCTTGTTGAAGAGCAGGTAGTCGTACAGCGGCTTCAGGCGCGGATGCACCGGCATGCTCGCCGTGGTCATGATCTCGCCGTGTTCCTCCGCAAGGCTGGGGTAGACGTAGATCTTCAGGTCGCGAGTGAAGAGGATGCCGAAGGCCTCCAGCATGCCGCCGTTCAGGTGGCGGTAGTAGCGCTCGTCGAACACGTCGATCAGGTTGTTCACGCCCATTATCAGGCCCATGCGCGCCTTGGTGTAGCGGCTGAAGTACTCCACCAGCTTGTAGTACTCCTGGTAGTTGCTGATGAGCACGGTCTGCCCCAGCGAACAGAGTATGTCGGCGCGGTCGATGAAGTCCTTCTCGTCCACGTCGCCGGTGTCGGAGCGCAGGTTGTTCAACGTGATCTCGAAGAGCACCTGCATGTTCTGGCGGTCCACGCGATGTTCCTTGATGAACATGTTGTAGCCGTTCATGATCATGTCGATGTTCACCTTCGTCACGGGCCTGAAGCTGCCGCGGATGGCGAGGATGTTCTTGCGGTAGAGGGCTTCGCTGGCCTGCAGGTTCTGGCCGTCGGGGCCGAAGATCACCGCGTCGGTATAGCCGCGTTTCACCAGTTGCAGGCTCAGCAGGCGGTTGTCCACCTGCTCGAAGTCCGGCCCGTTCATCTGGATCATGTCCACCTCCACCACGTGTCGGCTCACGTTGTCGTACAGCCCGGTCATGATCTCGTCCGGGTTGTCGTGGTGCATCAGGCAGCCGTAGAGCAGGTTCACGCCCATGATGCCGATGTTCTCCTGTTGCAGGGAGATGTCGGGATCGTGCAGGCGGATGTGGATGATGACGTCGTTGGTGGGCTTGTCCGGCGCCGTCTGGAAGCGCACCCCCAGCCAGCCATGGCCGCTGTGCTTTCGCTCGAAGGTGCTGGTGGCCACCGTGTTGGCGAAGGAGAAGAACTTCTTCTCGGGGTGGTCGGCGCGGCTGAGGCGTTCCACGATGAGGCCGTACTCGTGCCGCAGCATGTTCTGCAGGCGGCTTTCGCAAACAAAGCGGTTGCCCGGCTCGGGGCCGTAGATGGCATTGCTGAAGTCCTTGTCGTAGGCGCTCATCGCCTTGGCGATGGTCTGCGACGCCCAGCCCGAGCGGAAGAAGTGGCGCACGGTCTCCTGCCCGGCGCCGATCTCGGCGAAGGTGCCATAGAGGTGCGGGTCGCGGTTGATGCGCCGGGCCTTGTGGGCCGGGCTCAGCTGGATGCGTTCGGGGTCCTGGACGATCATCGTGAGCAGCGGGGACCGCAAAGTTAGCGGACCGGGCATCGCCGGGGGCAACATTGGTCATGGAATGGCGGTGCTGCGCGATCGCCGTTCCTTCGCGATCGGCCATGCGCTCCCTCCGATCGTCCTGCATCGCGGTACTCGCTCTATGGGTTCCCCAGGCCGTGGCGCAGACCATCACCGTGGTGGATGCGGTCACCCGCGCTCCGTTGGAGGCCGCCACGCTTCACCATCCCACCGGCGGTGTTTCGGCCATCACGGACGCCAAGGGGCGCACAGCTTTCGCACCCTTCGCCTCGGCGGACAGCATCCATTTCCGCATGATCGGCTATCGCCCCCAGGTGCTTGCTCCCGCACAGGTGATCGCCGCCGCGTACCGCGTGGCTCTGGAGCGGCAGCCCTTCGCACTGGAGGAGTTCGTGGTGAGCGCCCACCGCTGGGAGCAGGACGCCACGCGCGTTCCACGCCAGGTGAGTGTGATGCGGCCGCGCGATGTGGCCTTCAACAACCCCGGTACAGCGGCCGACCTGCTCGAAAGCAGTGGCGAGGTCTTCATGCAACGCAGCCAACTGGGTGGCGGAAGCCCCATGCTGCGGGGCTTCGCGGCCAACCGCGTGCTGATCGTGGTGGACGGCGTGCGCATGAACAACGCCATATACCGAGGCGGCAACCTGCAGAACGTGATCGGCGTGGACGCCAGTGCACTGGAACGCGCCGAGGTGCTGCACGGCCCCGGCGCCATGACCTACGGCAGCGATGCCATCGGGGGTGTGATGGACTTCCACCTGCTGCGACCGCGGTTCTCCCAGGATACCACCAAGTTGGCACGGGGCGGCGCCATGATGCGCTACGGCAGTGCGGCCCATGAAAGGTCGGCCCACCTGCACTATGGCCTCGGTGGCCGGCGTATCGCTTTCGTGGCCAGCGGCTCGCTGAGCGGATTCGGCGACCTGCGCACGGGCAGCCATGGCCCGGACGACTACCTGCGCCCGTGGTATGTGGAACGCGTGGATGGCCGTGACAGCATGGTCGTCAACAGCGATCCCAGGGTCCAGGTGGGCAGCGCGTATACCAATGCCATGGCGATGGCCAAGCTGGCATGGCGGCCAGCAAGCGCATGGGAGATCGGTCTCAACGGCTACTACAGCACCACCAGCGACATTCCGCGCTACGACCGTCTGATCGAATTACGGCCCAACGGACTTCCCCGCAGCGCGGAATGGTACTACGGCCCGCAGACCTGGATGATGGCCGCCTTGGATGTGCGCCACAAGGCCGGGGGTGCCGCTTACGACGAGGCCCGATTGCGCATCGCCTGGCAGGACCACACCGAAAGCCGCCACGACCGCAACTTCGGCATCGACCGTCTTCGTGTCCAGCAGGAGAATGTCCAGGGACTCTGGACCAACCTGGATGCGGAGAAGAGCTTCGGCACGCGCACCGTGCTACTGTATGGTGCAGAGACGGTCCACAACATGGTCGGGAGCACAGGTTTCTACGACGGCATCGTCACCGGTGCGGAACTGCCGGTCAACAGCCGCTACCCGGATGGCTCCACCTGGTACACCGCATCAGCCTACGCGGGCGTGCTGCATGATCTGACGGAAGCGCTCAACCTTTCCGCCGGCCTGCGCTACAACATCGCCGGTCTGGATCTCACCTTCGACACCACCCTGTTCCCGTATCCCGTCAGAAGTGCAACCTTGGGCACCGGCGCCCTCACCGGCAACCTGGGCGCGGCCTACCGGCCGGGTGAAGGCTGGAAGCTCTCCGCCGATCTCTCCACCGGCTTCCGCGCGCCCAACATCGACGACATGGGAAAGGTGTTCGACAGTGCGCCGGGCATGGTGGTGGTGCCCGACCCGGACCTGCGTCCCGAGTACGCGTACAGCGGTGAGGTCGCCGTGGAACGCACCTTCGCCAGCCGTGCCAGGGTGCGTGTGGGCGGCTACGCGGTGTTGTTGGAGGATGCCATGGTGCGCAGGCCCTTCACGCTCGATGGCGCCGACAGCATCCTCTTCGACGGCGAGCCGAGCCGCGTGGAAGCCATCGTGAACGCCGCGCGGGCAAAGGTGTTCGGCGTGTTCATCGGTGCGGATGTCCGCATCGCGCGGGACTGGCTTTTCACCTTGCGCTACAACTGGCAGGATGGCGTGGAACAGGACGATGCCGGACCGGACGACGTACCGCTGCGCCACGCACCACCGTCCTTCGGCCGCGTGGGACTGGATCGGGAGCGCGGGCGTTGGCGGGTGCAAGGCCTGCTGCGTTTCAGCGGGGGCTTCACCTTCGATGATCTGCCACCCACCGAACAGGCCAAGTTCCCCATCTATGCGCGGGACGAACAAGGCCGTCCGCACGCACCCGCCTGGTATGCGGTGGACCTGCGGGGCCGCTATCTCATCACGCGCGGGTTCGAGATCACCGCCGGAGTGGAGAATATCACCGACCAGCGCTACCGGCCTTATTCCTCCGGCATCAGCGCGCCGGGCAGGAACGTGGTCGTGGCCTTGCGCTACGCCTTCTGACCGGTCCTTCGACCTTTCATAATCATCATTCCACCCTCTGCTTTCCGCCTTCGGAGCGACTTTTCACGCATGTCACAGGTCGTCCTGGAAGGCGACGAGGGGCATCGGGGATGGGCCTGCTACAGCACCCCCCTGGCCTTGATCTCCAGATAGCGGTTGATCACACTCACGGTGAGGTCCTCCGGGCGGCAGAGGATGGCTGGCATGCCATGGCGCTCCAGCTCGCGCGCGATGAGGCGCTTTTCATGCACCGCTTGTTCAATGATGGTGCGCACATAGACCTCCTCGGTGTCCAGGGGCTTGCTGCGCAGATCGGCGTCCAGTTCGGTGTTGAGGAAGAAGATCGGCACCACCAGGTGCTGGCGTGCGAGACGTTGCAGGTAGGGCAGTTGGCGGTGGAGGGCGATGGTGCTCTCGAAATTGGTGAAGAGCAGCAGCAGACTGCGTTGGTGTATCCAGCGGCGCACGGTGGCGAAGAGGGCCTCCACATCGGTCTCGCGGTGGTCGGTCTCCTGACGGTAGAGCACTTCCATGATGCGGCGCATGTGTCCGCGCTGGCGGGAAGCCTGCACCACGTCGTGCACCTTGTCGCTGAAAGTGATCAGCCCCGCCTTGTCCTCCTTGCGCATGGCGATGCTGCTGATGGTGAGCGCCGCGTTGATCGCGTGGTCCTGCAGGCTCATGCCGCCGAAGGGCATCTTCATCACGCGGCCGCCGTCCACCAGTGCGAAGACCTGTTGCGCTTTTTCGTCCTGGTACTGGTTCACCATCAGGCGGCCGCGGCGCGCGCTCGCCTTCCAGTTCACCGTGCGGCGGTCATCGCCGGGCACATAATCCTTGATGCGCTCGAACTCGGCGTGCTGCGCGATACGGCGGATGCGCTTCACACCGGCCATCACCAGCCGGTCGTGGATGGCGAGCAGCTCGTAGCGCCTCAGTTGCAGGTAGCTGGGATAGACCGCCACCTCCTGGTCCTGCGCCAGGCTGAAGCGCCGCTCCGCCAGACCGACAGGGCCGGTGACGAAAGCACGGATGGCACCGTACCGGTATACGCCGCGCCGCACGGGGCGTACCGTATAGCTGTAGGTGGCACGGCCCCAGGCTGGCAGCGGACCGCCCAGCACCAGGTCGCGCTTCTGCAATTGGATCGGCAGTTCGTCCAGGATGCGCACCCGCATGTCCGTGCCGTAGCCGCTTTCCAGGAGCAGGTCCACCGGGTTGGGGTCGCCATTGCTCCAGCGCTCCAGCGTACGTCGTTTCGCGGACAGGCCCGTGCGACGTCCGAAGAGCATGAACAGATCGGCGCCGAACGCGAGCACCAGCAGCAGCAGTGCCAGCTTGGCGATGACGAACGCGGGCGCCCACACCCAACCCACCAGGGCCAGCAAGACGCAGGCCCATCCGGCCAGGAAGGCACGGCGGGTGAGGAAGAGCGATCGGAGGAAGGGGATCATCGTGGCACTTCGATGCCTTTCACCAGCAGGTCGATCACCTGGTCCGGTGTGAGGCCTTCCATCTCGCGTTCGGGCGTGAGTTGCACACGGTGGCGCAGCACATGCACGGCCACGAAGCGGACATCCTCGGGGGTGACGAAATCACGTCCGTCCATGGCCGCCGTGGCGCGTGCGGCGGCGAGTATCGCGAGTGAGGCGCGGGGCGAAGCGCCCAGCATCAAGGCACCGTCGTGCCGGGTGCGGTCCACGATGGTGGCGATGTACTTCAGCAGCGCGGGTTCCACGTGCACCTGGCGGGCGAGCGCTCGTGCATGGGCCAGTTCCGCGGTGGTGATCACCGGCTTCACGGGGTCCACCTTCAGCAGGTCGCCCGGTGCCGCGGCGCGTTCCAGAATGAGTAGCTCCTCGGCCAGCGAAGGGTAGTCCACGGTGATCTTGAAGAAGAAGCGGTCCAGTTGCGCCTCCGGCAGGCGGTAGGTGCCCTCCTGTTCGATGGGGTTCTGCGTGGCCACGATCATGAAAGGTGGAGGCAGTGGCCAGGTGCGGCCATCCACGGTGATCTGCCGTTCCTCCATGGCCTCGAACAGCGCGCTCTGCGTTTTCGCGGGCGCCCGGTTGATCTCGTCCACCAGCACGATGTTGCTGAAGATGGGACCGGGGCGGAAGGTGAACTCGGTGGTGCGCGGGTCGAAGACGCTGGTGCCGATCAGGTCGCTGGGCATCAGGTCGGGCGTGAACTGGATTCGCGCGAAGCCGGTGTCCACGCATCGGGCCAGAAGCTTCGCCGTAAGCGTCTTGGCCAGCCCCGGATTGCCCTCGATCAGCACATGGCCGTCGCTCAACAAGGCGGTGAGCAAGAGGTCCACCACATGGTCCTGGCCCACGATCACCGTGGCGATCGCTGCGCGAAGGCGTTGTGTGGCCTGTTGCAGCTCGGTAAGCGGGAGGGAGGGCTTGAACTCCTCGGGGCCGTTGCCCGCTGGTGTGTTCGTGTCTTCGGTCATCGTCATAGCTGTTGTCGTAGGTCGTGCAGTTCGTTGCTCAGCCGGAGCAGTTGTTCCTCGTTAATGCGGTTCCCCGCTTCGATCCCCTCCAACATGCGCAGGCGTTGCTCCACTTCGCCCTCCGGCAGACCGGTCTTGGCGGCCAGGTGGTGGAAGGTGGCCTGGTCGTAGGCGAAGGTGCGCAGGTGTGTGCGCAGTTTCACCTCCTCCTTGAAGTGGAGGATCATGCGGCGCGCCATGTCCTGGTGGTCGGCCTGGTGCCAATAGAGGCGTCCGATGTTTCCGAGCAGTTCGCGCGAGGCGTTGCGCGGCGGCTTCACCACGGGTATCGCGCGCTGGCGCCTGCGGGCGTGCAGCACCATGTACAGGGCGATCAGTGCCAGCGCCAGGTACCAGGCCCAGCGCAGCGCGGGTTGCGAGAGGATGTAACGCAGGGGCGTGCTCGCCTCCATGCGGCCCACCTTCAGGTGCTCGTCCCAATGCACGGGGTACTCCGGCAATACGCTGAGCGCCCCGGCCAGGAAGGTGGCGTTGCGGTCCTTCAGCAGGTTGTGGTTGGTGAAGGCGAGTGGCGCGCTGCACAGCACGATGCGTCCTGCGCCATGCGCCATTTCCAGCAGCACGGGGTTGGATGCGCCATCCACGGCCAGCACACGCGTGCGGCTGCTGTCGTAGCGGGTGAAGTGCGCACCGGGGAAGCCGCGGGAGAAGCGGAACACGCCGGGCGCGATGCGCGGCTCGCCCACGAAGCGGATCTCCGTGGTGTCCTCGGTCCAGCCCCAGCGGAGGCGATCGGTGTCCAGGTGGAGCGTATCGGCGAACGCTCCCGCGAACCATTCCGCGGCGATGAGCAGGTGATCGCCGGCTTCCACCAGCGCGAGCAGGTTCTCGGCCGGGCCGCGCTCCACCTGGAAGCCGTTGTTGATGTAGAGGTGGTTCACCGGGTGACGATCGGCCTCGCCCGCATGCAGCCTTTGCCGCGTGGCCAGGTAGGGTGGGTCCGTCACGGGCACCACGGCGGGGAACAGGTCCGTGAGGCGTTCATACACCAGCTTCGCACCGTAGGGCCTGGTGTGGTGGCGGCTGAAGGAGGGCGACCAGTCCACCGGGCGCGGAATGGACGCCTCGAATACGGCCAGGGCGATGATGAGCCCGGCCAGGCCGATGAGCAGCCGTTTCTCCGTGCGGTTCATGCGGCGTCCTTTTCGTGCAGGCCTTGGAAGGATGCGCGCAGCACCTCATAGCGTGCGCGGTCCAGCGGCAGTTCACCGTACCACACCCATTGGAACACGCGTGCCGAGCGCTGGAAGGCCGCACGCAGCGCACCATCCTGCAGCTGTGCGGCGTACTCGCGGTCCGTATGGTCGGGACTCCATTCCAGCAGGCCGCGGTCCACCAGCGCGCGCAGCACCAGCAGATAGTGCAACCGTATGGCACGGCGCAGGTCGCCCGATCGTTCCGCTTCCCCCAGCAGGGCCCGCAGGTCCAGTTCACGGATGTCCTCCTCCACGGCCTGCACCCGGGCCTGGGCGCGCGGCGCGCCGTGGAACACGCGTTGCAGGCCACTGCGGCTCAGCATCACCACGGCGAAGACGATCACCACGATGACGATGATGTAGATGATGTGCTCAGCCACCCAGCCGCCGGCGCGCGAACCGAGGATGCGCCGCAGCCATTCCCTCATCCATTCCTTGAAACGCTCCCAGGGTGTGGGTGCGCGGCGCAGATCGCGTTCGTACTGGTATGCCGGATCGTTCCGCAGCTTCTCCAGTTCGCCGCCATCGAAGGACCGCAGTTCCACAGGCGCGTCGGGTGGTGCTTGCGCGCGCAGCGGAACGGGTCCTGTCAGGAACGCGCCCACGGCCAGCAACAGGAGGCACCACCGGGTCATCGCCTCAGGCCTGGTCGAATCCTTCGATCCGCTGCTTCAGGCCCAGGCCTTCCTTCTCCTCCACGACGGTGAAGTACTTCATGGCGACCGCCACGATCACGATCGGATAGGTGAGCATGTTCAGTCCCGTCTGCACCATGGTGCTGACGGCCATGTAGGTGCCGTACCAGCCCAGCATCGCATCGGGTCCGCCATCATCCATCGCCGTGTTGATCCCCACGGCGAAGGAGATGATCGTCAACGGCAGCATCAACGCCATGGCGATGACACTCTGGATCAGTGTCACGACGATGACCAGGCCGAAGGTCTCCCACCAGCGGTCCTTCATCAGTGCAAAGCTGCGCTTGAGACCACCGGTGGCCCCGGTGCGTTCGATGGCGTGCGAGGCATTGGCGAGGACCAGCGCGACACCGATCCAGATGCCGGGCAGGATGCACAGGATGATGCCCACCACCGACAGCAGACCGATGAGGAAGGTGATGCCGAAGTAGCTGCCCCATTGCGATGCGCCGCGCCGCCACAGGTCGCCCGCCCGCATGCCGTGGTGCTCGCCCAGGTGGTAGGCACGTAGATATTCGTTCACCATGGCGATGAGCTGCACATACACCAGGATGATCCCGAAATAGCCGAGCAAGGCCAGGCCCAGTTGACCGAAATTGTCGAAGTCTTCGAAGCCGCCCGCCATGATCATGCGCTGGAAGTCGCCCACGGTCTTGCCCACCAGGAAACCCGCCAGCAGGGCCAGGGGCAGGCAGGTGGCGGCGATGGCGCTGAAGAGCGGCCGCCCCTCCTGGCGCAGGAAGCGGAAGGTGTCGGTCACGATCTGTCCGAAGTCACGGACCTGTCTCAGCAGGATGGGCTGTGCGGGCTGCATGGTGGGGTAGGAGGATGAAGTACCAGAGGAGGAAGGCGAGGGAAAGACCGATGATGAGCGCTGCCGCCCAGCTGGGCATGGCGAGCGCATGGCGCGTGAGGAAACTCTCGATGAAGCCGGCGATGATGAAGATCGGTACCAGGCCCATCACCACCTTCAGGCCCAGCCTGGCGTTGTGGCGGAATCGCTCCGCGCGGGTATAGGTGCCGGGGAAGAGCATGCCATTGCCCAGGACCAGTCCGGCCGCACCGGCGATGACGATGGCCCCGATCTCCAGCGTGCCGTGCATCCAGATGCTCAGCAGGCTTTCGCGCAGCACCCCCTGTTCATGGAAGAACCATTGGAAAGCGCCCACCATGATGCCGTTGAAGACCAGGATGCAAGCCGTGCCCAGGCCCGCCAGTAGCCCGGCCGCGAAGCACAGCATGGCCACCCGGATGTTGTTGATCGTGATCCCCAGGAACATGAGCTCCTGGCTTTCGCGGCCATACACGGCCATGGGTTCGCCGTTGCGGATGTTCTCCAGGGTCATGTCCACATAATGGTCGCCCAGGATCAGGCGCACGAAGGTGGGATCGTGCATGGCCGAGAGCGCGCCGATGAGCGCGGCGGTGATGAAGATGGCGGAGCTTGTCAGCAGTTCCCGGCGGGTGGCGGCCATGGCCAGTGGCACCTCGCGGCGCCAGAAGGTGATGAAGCGCCCACGCGGGGTGCGCTCGTTGCGGTGGATGTGCTGGTGCAGCCGCACCGCCAGGCCGTTGAGGTAGGCAGGCAGGTCGCTGGCGGGGTAGAAGGTGCGCGCGTAGCCCAGGTCGTCGTTCAGCGCGATGTAGAGCTCGGCCGCTTCATCGCCGCTGAGCCGGTGCAGGCCCGTGAGCATCTCCTCCAGCCGCTGCCACCGGGCCTTGTTGCGATGGATGAAGGCGGCTTCGCGCATGCGTACGGTCGGGGCAACGGCCAAACATAGCCATTGCGCATCTTCGCCCCGGGAGCGTCCCCGCAACGGTCATATATGGACGAGGTCGGCATCGAATCAGCGCAGAACGTGGTGCTCAGCCATGAGGTGGCCCCCTTGGGCGACCGCATCTGGGCGTGGGTCATCGACAAGCTGGTGATCTTCGCCTGGTCCATCACCTGGATCTTCATCCTGGGCATCTCGGGCGCTCCTGAGGGTGTCTGGGCGGTGGTCTTCTTCCTGCTGGTCCTCCTGCCATACTTCTTCTATCACCTCATCTGCGAACTGGTGCTCGATGGCAAGAGCATCGGCAAGATCCACCGCAAGATCCGCGTGGCGCGCATGGACGGCGGCAAACCCCGGCTGGGCCAGTACCTGTTGCGCTGGGTGCTGCGGCTGATCGACGGCTTCTACCTGCTGGGCTTCGTGGTGATCCTGGTCAACGGCAAGGGACAGCGGCTGGGCGACATCGCCGCAGGCACCACGGTGGTGAGCCTCAAGCCGCGGTTGCGGCTGCGCGACACGCTCATGGCGGAGGTGGAGCCCGAACACCGGGTGCGCTTCCCCGGCGCCATCCGCCTCAGCGATGCGCAGGCCCGGATGGTCCGCGATGTGCTCCACAACACGCAAGGCGATCGCTGGGCCTTGATGGAGGAACTCGCCAGCAAGGTGCGCCGCATCGTGGGCGACGAGGGAAGTGGACTCAAGGCGATGGAGTTCCTGCAGGCCGTGTTGGCGGACCATGTGTACCTCACCGGCATGCAGGGCGCGGCGGGTGGTCCATGGGAAAGGAAATGATCAGCGACCCGCAAGCAGGCGTGGCCACAGGGCAGGGACCTCGCGGCGGTAGCGTTCGTATTCCCCACCGAACAGCGCGATGAGCTTCCTTTCCTCCAGCCGCATGCCGATGGGAAGATAGGCGAGCATCATCGCGGCCACGAGCAGGGTGCCCATCGCGGGCCAGGCCAGGCACCAGCCCAACAGCATGACGATGATGCCGGTGTAGATCGGGTGCCGCACCCGCGCGTGGAGCCCGGTGCGGACCAGACCGCCCTCACGTTCGGGCGCCAGACCGATGAAGCCCGCCGCGCCGAAACGCGTGATGGCCAGCAAGGCGATCGATGCGCCCAGCAGGATCAGGACCCAGGCCAGGGATCGAACGGCCATGGAGACCTCGAAGAGGAGCTCTTGTGCCGATGGCCACCACAGGAGAAGGACGAGGGCCAGGGTGAGCGAGGACCAAAGCGAATAGGCCAGCCGGTACCAGCGTGCCAGGCGCAGTCGCTCAGCCGCGATGGCCTTGGCCTTGTCCGAGGCGAAAAGGCTGTGGGTGACGAGGAATAGGAGCGTGGCGGCGGCCAGGGCGATCATGCCACCAAATTACCCGGCGCTCAGCGCATGTCGTTCACCTCCACGCCCGGATACTTGCTCTTGTCGAAGTTGAAGAGCGCGTCAGGCAGTGGCGGGTCGGCCACGAAGCGCGATAGCGTGTAGGTGACCTTGTTGCCGTCCTTGTACAGGATCTGCACACCGCGCGGCTCGTTCTTCGCCTTGTCCACGGTCAGCACCACCGTGTGGTAGGGCTTCTTCACCGGCTCCAGGGGGAAAAGTTTCACCACCTGCATCGCTGTGCCGCCCTCGGTCTTCTCTTCCACGAATTGGGTCTTGAACCCCTTCTCGTACTGGGTGAAGATCTTGCTCGGGTCGAGCTCCTGGTCCATTTCGGCGGGGTCGGACAGCGTCACCTCGTTGTTGTCGCGGTTGTAGGTCCAGATGGTCTTGCCATCGCTGATCACCGTGTTCTTGTCCAGGGTCAGGTGGAAGCGCTTGTCCTTCACCTTCATGGTGCCGCTCTGTTTCACGTCCAGCTTGTCACGCGTGCTTTCCAGTCGGCTGGTGAAATCGCCCTCGAAGGACTTCCAGGCCTTGGCCTTGGCCATCAGTTTGTCCACGATGGCGCGGGCCCGGGGGTCGTCGTCGGCCGGTGGACCCGATTGTGCGAAGGCCGTGCAGGACAGCAGGAGGAGGGGAAGGACCAGGGTGCGAAGCATGATGGTGCGAAGGTACTTGGCGCACCGGTTGTCAAAGGCTGTGCCAGCCCGGGGTGGAGCATGCCGTTGGCCGGCGGACCATGCGACCGGTAAGCCTACTTCCGCGCCTTCTTCTTCGGCTTCAGCATGGTGCCGATGCAGTTGGGCGCCCCGCAGCGGCAGGCCCAGGTCTTCAACAGCTTCTTCGTGTAGGGCACCTCGAACTCGAAGCCATAGTCGTAAGTGATCTCCTCGCCGGGTTCGATCTTGCGGCGGGCCTCGATGATCACGCGGTCCTTCTTCGGCTTGCCGCTCTTGTGGCCGTGTATGAAGGCCACCGCGTTGGGCGCGCAACTGTGGTTGATCCACTTGGCGATGTTGCCGTCCACGTTGGCGTCCACGATCCACTTGTCGTTCAGCGTGAAGAGGAAGGTGTGGCCGGTCTCCACATCGCTGTAGTAGCGCTCGTCGGCCTCTTCGTGCCGGATGAGCTGGCCCTTGTACTCCACGATCGGTTCGCCCTTCTTGATGCGCTTGACGGCGAACACGCCGCGGCCGTGGATCTTCGAATCGCGGTGCTCGATCTTTTTCTTTTTGCCCATGGGGCGGCAAAGAAACGGCGATCAGGCTTCCGGTGCGGTGGCCGTCAGTCCGAAGACCATGGGGATCGTCCCGGCCAGCCCGCCGATGCGGTACAGGCCATCCTCGCCCTTCACGCTGCGCGGAAAAATGTCATGTGGTGAACCGTCCAGTTCCACATAGCGGTCGATGCGCAGGCCCGCCCCGAGCAAGGCACCCAGGATGTCGCCCAGGCCATGGTCCCACCAATGCGAGGTGAAGTTGCCCGGCCGCTCCACGTCGGCGTAGCTGCCCTTGCGTTCCTCCACGATCGGTGCGCGGCTCGACCAGGGAAAGGTGATGCGCGTGAAGTCGTCGTTGAACATCCACACGATGGGGTGGAATTCCACCAGGACGAGCTTGCCACCGGGCTTGAGATAGTCGCGGATGTTGGCCGCCCAACCCTCCAGCTCGGGCAGCCAGCCCAGCACACCATAGCTGGTGAAGACCATGTCGAAGCGGCCCTCCAAGCTCGGTTGCCGTTCCTGCACATCGGCGCGGATCCATTTCGCTTGCAGGCCCATGCGGTCCGCCAGTATCCGGGCCTCGTCGATCGCGGTGTCGCTGATGTCCAGCCCGGTCATTTCAGCGCCCCGGCGGGCGAGGTCCAGCGTGTCCTGCCCGAAGTGGCATTGGAGGTGGAGCACACGCCTGCCGCGCACCTCGCCCAGCAACTCCAATTCCAAGGCGGTGAGGCTGCCGCGCCCGGCGACGAAGCCGTCCACATCGTACAGCGCAGAGGCCAGGTGCGGCGCCACGCGGGCGTTCCACAACTGGCGGTTCGCGTCCATCGCATCCCGGTGATCGGCCATGTGGCGAAGCTAACCCCGCATCCTTGACGGCTGTCTTGCGGAAGACTGACGCGCATCATTCCAAACGGCTTCCGATCGTGCTCATTTCGCGTCAAGTAACCCCCCAATACCTGATGCCATGTCAACCCTGATCCCCACCCGCAAGTCGCTGCTTTCACGCTTCTTCGACGATGATGCCTTCGGCTTCCCCGAGGGATTCCTCGACGATGACCGTTTCATGCCGGCCCGCCTCTTCGAGCGTCCCTTCTTCAAGGAGATGAAGATGCCCGCCGTGAACATCCAGGACAACACGGACCACTTCGCCATCGACCTGGCCGTGCCGGGCTTCAAGAAGGACGACCTGAAGGTGCAGTTGAAGGACGGTGTGCTCACCATCAGCAGCGAAAGGAAGGCCGAGCACGAGGAGGAGAAGAAGGGCTACACCCGGAAGGAGTGGAGCTTCGCCTCCTTCAGCCGGGCCTTCGTCCTGCCGGAGAACACCGATGCCGACAGCCTGAAGGCCAAGTACGATGACGGCGTGCTGAAGCTCACGCTGAAGAAGACCAAGGCCGCCACTGAGAGCAAGGCGAAGGAGATCAAGATCGGTTGATCGCGGCGGCCGCCGGACTCAATTGGTGACCGGCACCACGCGCGCCTTCACCAGCCGTATCCGGGCGCCGAACTGCACGTTGGCCTGGGTGAACCAGAATTTGTGCGACGCCCGGTCGTTGCGGTCGCGCGATGGGCGGATGTCCGGCAGGGCGATGAAGCCGCCGAGCATTTCGGTGCGCAGGGTCCAGGTGCGGCGGTATACCACCGCCGCACCCAGTTTCAAGCTGGCACCGGCGCCGCTCAGGTGGTAGCGGTCGTTCAGCGGGCGGCCCAGCAGGCGTGCGGCGGTGCGGGGTACAAGCGCACCAACCGCCAAAGCTGCAGTGCCATCCAAGGCCAAAGCGTGCCGCCTGCTTTCCGCCAGACGTCCATGGCGGGCGATTTCCAGGTTGATGTAGTTGAGCCCGTCGGAGTTCTCGTAGGTCAGCAGGTCCTCGGTGATGGCGACGCGCTCGCCCGCATACGTGCCCGCGTGGCCGGTGACATCGGTGTGGATCACACCATCGATGGCGACCTCCTGGTCCTGCACCAGCACATACTTCATGTGGTCGAAGCGCCAGGCCACCGACCAGCGATCGTGGAAGAACCACGCGATGCTGGCGTTGGTCTGGGGGATGGTGAGCTTCACCGGGTTCAGGTAGGGGTCCAGGCCGAGCGGCTCCGGGCTGTCGCGCGCCAGCACCCGCCGCAGCGTGAAGTCGTGGTCGCGTCCATGGAAGCGGATGTCGCTGCGGGTGTAGGCGCTGCGGTTCCAGCCCCAGCACAATTCCAATCGTCCCTTACGCTCCGGTTCCTGTGCGTGCAGGGCAGCGACGCATAGGCCGAGAATCGCAAGGATGCAGGACGCACGGATCATGGAGGTGACCGGCATGCCGGACAAAGGTCCTACCGCAAGGGCAAACGTTTCCAGTACGTCAGACTTCGCCAGACCCATTCCAGCGGCCCCATACCATACCAGCGAAGCCACAGCACGCTGAAGACGATGTTCACCAGCCAGATGCCGGCCAGCACATAGTAGAGCTGGTGGCGCGGCAGCTCGTCGAACAGGTTGAAGCCGTATCCGAAGAAGAGCACGCTGCCCAGCAAGTTCTGCAGCATGTAGTTGCTGAAGGCCATACGGCCCACCTTGGCGAAAAGGGACTGTATCCAGCCGAACCAGCCCAGCTTGAACACCAGCATGAACAACCCGAGGTGGCCGAAGGTGAGGGCCAGCCGCCGGAGGTCATATAGCTGGATGGGGAATCGCTCGGCGAAGGCGACCGGATCGAAACGCGTCTCCACCTGTGTGCGCATCATCCAGTAGGCGACCGGAAGCGACAGCGCATAACCCGCAAGCGCCAGCAGCAGGTAGAAACGCTTCCGCCTGCGCCCCTGCAAAATGCCCAAGTGGTACAGCCCGATGCCGATGACCATGAAGACGAAAGCATCGAGGAAGCCATGGCGGTAGTATTCGGTGCTTTGCAGCCAGGAAGTGATGCCGGCATGGTGTGCGAACACCACCGGCAGCGGGCCTTTCGTGAGACGCGCGGTAGCGGCGGCTTCGGCACGTTTGGCTTCCACTCTTTGTTTGTCCTGGAAGGCTTGCCAGGCCTGCAAGGCGCCTTGCTGGTCCTCGGTCAAGGGCGTCACGGTGGTATCGATGGCGGACACGGTTTCGGCCTTATCGCGCAGGCGCAGAGGCTCGGCGCGGTCGTAGCTGTACTTGGCGCTCATCAGCACCAGCAAAGTGCCCGCGATGCCGAACAAGTGCACAGGCTTCAGGTTCCGCAGCGGAAAGAGGAAGAGGCCCGCGATGGCATAGCGGAAGAGGATGTCGCCCGGCCACATCAGAATGTAGGCGTCGAACAGCCCGAAGAGCAGCAGCCAGATGATGCGGCGGTAGTAGATGTCGGCCGCGCTGACGGTATCGCTTCTCGGCACCAGGCGCGAGATCAGCAGCACCATGCTGGCGCCGAAGAGCAGCGAGAACAGCCCGCGCATGGAGCCCTCGAAGAAGAGGTTCACGATCCACCAGGTCCAGTGGTCCGGCCCGCTGAACTCATCGCGGATCGTCAGGTCCTCCACGGTCTGGTGCGGCAGCCCGAAGAAGGGGATGTTCATCAACAGGATGCCCAGCAGCGCGAAGCCACGCAGGGCATCGAGGGAGCCGATGCGCTCCGCGGTGGCGACCGGTACAGGTTGCATGGGCGGTGGGAAGGGGCATCAAGTGTACGGTGCGATCCTGACCGTATCAATGGTGTACACGTGAGAGGTTGGTCGTGTACCTGCCTGACGGTTGTCATACATGGCGGCGGTCCGGACGGTCGAGCTTTGGTCAACAATACCCTTGATCATGCTGAAGCGCCTGCTATCGATCCTCCTCGGTGTGCTGCTCGTCGCACAGTTCATCCGCCCCGACCGCAGTGTGCCCGCTGTGGATCCGGCCGCGGACCTCTTCGCCATGGAACAGGCGCCACCCGATATACAGGCGTGGGTGAAGGGCGCCTGCTACGACTGCCACAGCTACGCGACGGAATACCCGTGGTACGCGGGCATCACACCGGTGAACTGGTGGCTGCAGCGCCACATCGACGAGGGGCGGGAGGTGCTCAACTTCTCACGCTGGGACCAGTACCGGGGCAGCGAGGCGGCCGCGGAAAGCGGGGAGGAGATGGCCGAAGACGAGATGCCGCCGAAGAACTACACCTGGATGCATGACCATGCGCGGCTCACACCGGCGCAACACCAGGCCGTGATGGACTGGTTCAATGGGCTGCAAGCGGCAGGTGGAGAAGAGGAGCAGGAGCAGGAGGAGCCCGCCAAGGACGTCCCGCCTGGATCGTATGATCAGCAAGAGGACCACGAGGAGGAGGACGAGGACTGAAGGGTGATCCAGCAAGTTTCGGCTCTTGCTGGCTTGCACCACGGCCCCCCTCTCGGGAAAGGACCTTGAGGCGCACCTGCCCCGCCTACCCGTCCAGCAGGCTCTCGCCGCAGGTCCACCCTTCTTCCTGACCCGCACCGGCCACACCGGCTCCTGAAGGATGTACGCAAGAGCGAGTTGTCAGTTGTCCGTTCCCAGTTGTCAGGCTGCCTGACAACCGGCAACGGACAACCGACAACCAAGGCATTCACCTTCACCCCCGCGGATAAGTGCAGGCGAAGGGCAAGGGGGAGATGGAGATGCACTTCGTGGCAGCAAGCGCATAGGTGGGCTGCTTGGAACACGTCGACGGCTGGTTCCGTTCGGATGAGCTTGCTGCCTTGTCGGTGGCAGCGCATGAACCACCTCCATGCACCGCATCCAAGGCTGGAAGAAGGGAGCCTGTACACTCACCAAGTACCCGTCACCACCCTGGCGTGGGCCAGTCGCCCTCCGTTGGTGATACCCACCACGTAAGTGCCTGCGGGCAGCCCGTGGCCGACGCGTACCGGTGCGCCGTCAGTAGGAGGCAGGCTGCGCTCAAGCAGTAGCCGTCCAACGGCATCGTGCAGGCGAAGGGTGCTGCCGGGTGTGCCGAAGGGGTCGGTGACGAGGAGTTCACCGGTGTTGGTATCCACCAGTACATGCAGATTGAGCGCCGCGCCGCTTTCGTCGATGCCGGTGGCGGCCTCCGGGTGCAGGCGGATCAGGTTGCGGTATTGCGTCTCGGCTGGGTTGTGAAAGCTGCCGAAGAAGCCGCCCAACAGGACCTTTCCATCAGTTTGGATGGCGATGTCGCGCACGAACGAGGTGGGCTCCTGGCCGGGGCCGGGTCCTTCACCCACGTCGTAAGCAACATCGTCGCGCGTTCCATTGGGCTGCAGACGGATGAAACGGCCTGGTCCGGGCACGTTGGGGTCGTACATCCCGTCGGTGAACTCGCCGCCGGCGAAGACGTGGCCCGCATCATCCACCGCCAGTGCGAGGATGCCCGCAAAGGGATAGAACGGCGAGGTGAACGCGGGATCGCGCGATCCGTCCAGGTGGATGCGTGCCAGGGCATGCGAGGGCTGCCCATTGTGGAAGGCGAAGGAGCCTCCCACGATGATCTTCCCGTTGGGCTGGCGCATCACCTTGCGCACCGTGCCGAAGCCTCCGGTGAAGCCGGGGTCCATCACCATGCCGGTGTCGTAGGGCCCCTCAGCCGTGAGCAAGGCCAGCCCCCAGCTGCTGTTGCCGTTGTAACTGCCGAAGTCGCCGCCCACCAGGATGCGGTCATCGGGCAGCACCAGCACATCGCGTGTCACCGCATTGAAGCCTGAGCCGATGTCGAAGGCCAGATCCACCGCCCCATCGACGAGGAAGCGGGCGATATATGGCATGCTGTGCCCGTAGCACACGAAGAACTCGCCCACGGCCACCACCTTGTTGTGGCTCTGGACATCGATGGCCAGCACCGCGCCGTTGATGGCGTTGGGCGGTATGTTGAAGGTGGGATCCCGGTCGCCGTTGGGCAGCAGGCGCGTGATGAAGTAGCTGTTCACCCCGTTGTAGGTGACGAAATTGCCCGCGATCACGATGCGGCCGTCGCTCATCACGGCGATGTCCATCACCTGGTTGGAGGGTCCCGCGCCACTGGTGTTCCAGGAGGCGTCCACCGTGCCATCGTTGTTCAGCCGCACCAGATGGTTCTTGCCGCTGCCCGCGTAGTTCATGAAGAAGCCGCCCACGAGGATCCGGCCATCGGGCAGCGGCACCACCTTGTTCACCTGCACACTGGGTGGCACGGCCAGGAAGTCGTAGTCGATGATGGGCACTTGGGCGTGCATCAACGACGCGAGGAGGCAGCAGGAAAGGAGTAGGGCGTTGCGCATGAGAAGGGGCCGTTGCATTGGGGACGAGCCTGAAGGTAGGTCGGGTTGCTCGGAGGGATCGGTGCCTGAGCGCTTCCGCGATACTGGGCCACACGGCATGGAAAGGGTTGTAAGGGGTGCCGACCCTGCGCCTACCGGAGAGGCAGGTTTTTCCAGTTTCCCGCGTGCCCGCGATGATCGGCGCTGCTCAGCTCGTTGAGCAGTTCCATCTGGATCATGCGCTATGGGGCGCCTGACTGCCGTCAGGCAGGCGCGCTGGGGATGAGGTGGATGTCCTTCACATCAAGAAACCAACTCGACGATGCGAGCTGCCACTTCGCGATACTTGTCCGAGTTGACCTTCCCCGCCACATACCGAATGATCCGCCTATCCGCTGTGAACACTTTATTCGGCCTGATGTGGCTGGCGATGGGTAGCCGACCGGATGCGAAGTCCAAATCGGTCAGCGGCACTTCCAGCCCGTCGCGTTTGGCTTGGCTGGTTATCTGGCAGAGCATCACGTCATCACCACCCCAATCGGCTATAACGAGTGCCGGACGACGCTTACTGCCGGTCAAGTCCGAGAATGGAAAGGGAATGACGACGACATCGCCTTTCATAGCCCGGCCCACGCTTGGTCCTCCTCCTCGCTCTCCCAATCCTTGCTCAGGCTCGGCTCGCTGGCAATGGTCAGGGCTGCCGTGTCATCGAGAAGTTCCCTCAGGAGCACCTTCTTCTCCTGGGTGGAGCATTGCCGGATCCACGCCAGCACCTGGCTGATGGAGATCGGTAGATTGTGCTCTGAGGCGTGCATGACATGACGAAGATACGGGCAGCGCGCTCAGACCTCCGCCTTGCTCTTCCTCGCCTTCCCGTTTCCCTTTTCCCTCTCCGCAATGGGTTTCCGCACCACGATCTTCCCATCGAAGACATCGATCACCTGCTCCACGCCCTGCTCCAATGTACCTGCGATGATCTGACGGCTCATCTCGTTCAGGAGTTCTTTCTGGATGAGGCGCTTCACGGGGCGAGCACCGAATTGCGGGTCGAAGCCTGCTGAGCCGATGTGCTCGATCAACTCTTCACTCGGGATCAACAGGTAGCCTTTCTCCTCGAGCTTGGCGAGCAACTGGTGCAGCTGCAGCTTCACGATCTCCCGTACATCCCCCTGGCTCAGCGGACGGAACATGATCAGCTCGTCCACGCGGTTGAGGAACTCGGGGCGCACGGTCTTGCGCAGCAGGTCCATCACCTCGCGCTGGGTCTTCTCGATCACCTCTTCGAGGTTCTTGCGCTCGAGGCCCTCGAAATTCTCCTGGATGATGTGCGAGCCGATGTTGCTCGTCATGATGATGAGCGTGTTCTTGAAGTTGACCACGCGGCCCTTGTTGTCGGTGAGGCGGCCATCGTCCAGCACTTGCAGCAGGATGTTCCACACGTCGGGGTGGGCCTTCTCGATCTCGTCGAGCAGCACCACGCTGTACGGCTTGCGGCGCACGGCCTCGGTGAGCTGGCCGCCTTCATCGTAGCCCACGTAGCCCGGAGGCGCGCCCACGAGGCGGCTCACGCTGTGGCGCTCCTGGTACTCGCTCATGTCGATGCGCGTCATGGCGTGCTCGTCGTTGAAGAGGATCTCGCTGAGCGCCTTGGCCAGCTCGGTCTTGCCCACGCCGGTGGTGCCGAGGAAGATGAAGGAGCCGATCGGCCGTTTCTCATCGCCCATGCCTGCGCGGTTGCGGCGCACGGCGTCAGCCACGGCGCGCACGGCTTCGTCCTGACCGATCACGCGCTTGTGCAATTCGTCCTCCAGCTTCAGGAGTTTGGTGCGTTCGGCTTCGAGCATGCGCGTCACGGGCACGCCGGTCCAGCGGCTCACCACGGCGGCGATCTCCTCCACGTCCACCTCCTCCTTGATCATTTTGCTCTCGCTCTGGAGCGTGACCAGTTCCGCTTTCGCGGCGGCCAGTTCCTTCTCGGTCTCCTGGATGCGGCCGTAGCGGATCTCGGCCACCTTGCCGAAGTCTCCCTCGCGCTCGTATTGCGCGGCCTGGTGCTTCAGGTCCTCGATCTGGTCCTTGGCGCTGTTGATGCGTTCCACCAGCGCGCGCTCGCTTTCCCAGCGGGCCTTGAAGCCGTCGCGCTGGCCGCTGAGCTCCGCAAGCTCCTTGTTCAGCTCGGCGAGTTTGGCCTCGTCGTTCTCGCGCTTGATGGCCTCGCGCTCGATCTCCAGCTGCATGATGCGGCGGTCGATCTCGTCGAGCTCCTCGGGCTTGGAGTTGATCTCCATGCGCAGTTTGCTGGCGGCCTCGTCGATCAGGTCGATGGCCTTGTCCGGCAGGAAGCGGTCGGCGATGTAGCGCGTGCTCAGTTCCACGGCGGCGATGATCGCCGCATCCTTGATCAGCACCTTGTGGTGGCTCTCGTACTTCTCCTTGAGGCCGCGCAGGATGGAGATGGCATCCTCGCGGGAGGGTTCATCGACCATCACCTTCTGGAAGCGGCGCTCCAGGGCCTTGTCCTTCTCGAAGTACTTCTGGTACTCGTTGAGCGTGGTGGCGCCGATGCTGCGCAATTCGCCGCGAGCTAGAGCTGGCTTCAGGATGTTGGCGGCGTCCATGGCGCCTTCGCCACCGCCCGCGCCCACCAGGGTGTGGATCTCGTCGATGAAGAGGATGATGCTGCCCTCAGCGCTGATCACCTCCTTCACCACGGCTTTGAGGCGCTCCTCGAATTCGCCTTTGTACTTCGCGCCGGCGATCAGCGCGGAGATGTCCAGGCTGTACACCTGCTTGCCCTTGAGGTCCTCCGGGATGTCGCCGCTCACGATGCGTTGCGCGATGCCCTCGGCGATGGCGGTCTTGCCCACGCCGGGCTCGCCGATCAGGATCGGGTTGTTCTTGGTGCGGCGGCTGAGGATCTGCAACACGCGGCGGATCTCCTCGTCGCGGCCGATCACGGGATCGAGCTTGTTGTCCTTGGCGAGCTGGTTGAGGTTCTTGGCGTACTTGTTCAGCGCGTTGTAGGTCTCCTCCTGGCTCTGGCTGGTCACCTTGCTGCCTTTGCGCAGGTCCTTGATGGCGGCGATCAGGTCCTTCTTGGTGACGCCGTTGTCCTTCAGCAGTTGCGAAACCGTGTCGCCGCTGTCGAGGATGCCGATCAGCATGTGCTCCACGCTGGCGAACTCGTCGCCGAACTCCTTCAGCGCGGCCAGCGCCTTGGTGAGTGCATCGCTACTGTAGCGCGAGAGGCTGATCTGTCCACCGCTCACTTTGGGATAACCCTGAACGATACGGTCGAGCGCCTGCGTCATGGCGGGCACGTTGACGTTGAGCTTCTTCAGCAGGAAGGGCGTGACGTCGGGGTCCACCTCCAGGATGCCCTTGAGCAGGTGGCCGTTCTCGAGCATCTGCTGGCCGTATCCGGTGGCGATGGTCTGCGCCTGTTGGATGGCCTGCTGGGAGCGGATGGTGAATTTGTTGAGGTCCATGTTAAGCGGACGGTTGGGGGTTGCAGGTTGATGAAGTTGAGGGTTGGTGTCCTCGGTGGTTGTCGGTTCTCAGTTGTCTGGCTGTCGTGGTATTCGTGCGTTGGGTCGTGAGACCGACAACCGACAACGGCCAACTGACAACGACTTCGGGCTTCTCAAGCATCGATCCGTTGGGTGGAACCGGCAGAAGTGGCAGGTGAGGATCGTGTGCGGTGCCAGAAAGTCCCAAGTACCGAGTGCCGATGCGCCTTACTGTCCGCCACGGGATGACCCCATGTGACATCCCCAGGCAGCGATTCGGCCTTCAGGGATATCTTGTCGTGGGAATGTGATGCGGCGATCATTCCCGATCCCTGCGCATGAGTTGGCCCCCACGATCTACCGTCCTGACATGGATGGCCATGTTGGCCGGGGCGGCGGACCCCTTCTCCGAGGTACTGGCGCAACCCTACTGGGTGCAGGATGTGGGCGGTGTGGGCAATGAGCATGTGGCCGATGTGAAGGTGGATCTGGATGGATCGGTCTACGTCGTGGGTGAGTTCGGTGGCACGATCCAATTCGGTGGGCAGTCCTATGTGAGCATCGGCGGCATAGATGCCTTCGCGGCGCGCCTTTCGCCCACAGGTGCCGTGCTGTGGTTCAAGCAGGGCGGAGGGTCGAGCATCGACCGGGGCAGGAAGCTGGCATTGGGAGCGGCAGGCACCCTGGCCGTGGCCGGTGAGTTCATGGGCCAGGCGGATCTGTTCGGCACCGCGCTGACCAGCGCGGGCGGCACGGCCGACATGTTCGTGGCACTGCTGGACAAGACCACAGGCGACCCGATCTGGATCCGGCAAGGCGGTGGTGCCACAGGCACGGACAGCCCCGGCGGGGTGAGCGTGGGCGCGGATGGCCGGGTGACGGTGGCGGGTGAGTTCCGGGGCACCGCGCAATGGGAAGGGAGTTCGCTCACGAGCATGATCGATCCGGGCACCAGCCAACCCGGCGCGGACATTTTCATCGCCACCTACAGCCCGGCCGGTGCATTGCTCTGGTTGAAGCACGGTTCCGCTCCGGCCAATGACCACGTGGTGGAGGTGGTACACGATGCCGGAGGCAACATCCTCGTCACCGGCCAGTTCAGCCACGACATCACCTTCGGCCAGACCTACGCCAACCCGATGATCAATGCCAGCTTCCTGCTTCGGCTGGATGCGGCGGGCAATGACGTCTGGTTCCGTCGTTTCGGCGGCGGTGTTTTCAACCATGTGCGCGACATGACCATCGGTCCCGGTGGTGAGATCCTGCTCACCGGCGATCTGCAGGGCCAGATGACCTACGTCGGTCCGCCTTCGGTGAATGTGGCCGCCACGCAGACCTACGCCTACTATCTGTTGTCGGTGAATAGCAGCGGTCAACTGGCAAGCCACAGCACGATGGGATCCGCCGAGGGCGTCACCGTGCGGGGCATCGCGGTGCGTGCCTCCACTGTGGCGGTGGTCGGGGAGTTCGATTGCCAGTTCACCGGACTGAGCGCCTTGTACAACGGCGCCGGCCTCTTCATGGCCACCGGCACCGAGGATCTGTTCGTGTCCATGCATGCCTTGGGAAGCCTGGCCCTGACCGAAGCGCAGCAATTCGGCGGACGATCGGCCAAAGCGGCGGGCGCCATCGCCTTCATGCCGGAAGGGAACGCGGTGTTCTGCGGATCATTCCAACAGACCCTGGTGTTCCCCGCGGTACCAGGCTTCACGGCCGATGTGGCCACCTTCGGCGGCGGCCTGGTGGGCACGGGCAACGGCGCCCTCTGCGGCGACCAGGATTACGGCGCATTCGCGGCGAGCGTGGGCGCCGGCGGCATGGACGGATTCGTGGCCAGGGGCTACGTGCAGGGCCGCCAACCCTACGACTGGTGGATCCGGGAGGGAGGCGCCTGTGACCGGCCCGCACTGGAACCCTGCATCCGCGCTGTGACCTCCACGGTCTGTCAGGATACCATCAGTGTATGCCAGGGCACCACCTTGGGCGTGCTGCTGAAGTTTCCCCATGTGACCAACCCAATTCCGCATTTCGTGGGGCCGCCAGTACAATACCTCTGGTCCACGGGCAGCACGGGCACCAACATCCTGGTCACCACCAGCGGCACCTATTCGGTCACCATCACCTCGTTGAACGGTTGCTGGCAATGGACCGACACCATCGTGGTGCAGGTGGACCCCCTGCCGCCTTTCCCACTGATCCACGACGACATCGTGCTGAACAGCGGCACACCCGCGCCGGAGATGATCCATCTCTGCGATCCTCAGACCCAATGGGTGTGGGGCACGAACATGCCACCGGGAACCACCTTCTGGTGGACCACGCCCTTTGGCGGTGGCGCCCAGATCTTCAACGACTCCATCCAGGTGGACACCACGGGTGTCTACACCTTCCACGTGATGAACGAGTTCGGTTGTGTGCGCCTGGTGCCCGTGATGGTGGTGGACGATCCCATACTGCCCATGCCTAGCATCGAGGTGCTGATCGACATCGTGTTCGAGCAGGATACGGACCAGAACGACACGCTCTTCGTCTGCGTCAACGAGGCGGTCGGCTACGCTTATGTGCCCACCTGGATCGTGGATGGAGAAGTGGTGGAGGAGCTACCACCGGGCCTCCACATCCATTGGGGCGTGGCACCCGACCCGCCTACCCAGGTGGCGGACAGCGGCCCACAGCAATCCGCGTTCGTGCCGCAGGGTACGGGCTGGTATGCGCTGGAGATCATCGTGATGGTGGACAACAGTCCCTGCGGTGAGGACACTTTGTACTTCTCCGCCATCGACAGCATCTACGTGGTGGTGCATCCGCCATTGGCGATCCAGGTGGATCTGAGCGGGCCGTCGGTGGTCTGCGATGGAGACACCATCACCGTGGTGGCCAATTGTACCGGATGTGGTGAGCTCACTTGGCAGGGGCCGGCCTTCGAACCGATCGATGGGCTTACCGTGCAGATCTGGAGTGCCGGCATGTTCATCGTCACGGCCCAAGTGGAAGACGGTTTCGGATGCGTGTATTCGGACATGGACACGGTGGTGGTGCAACAACCCATGGGACCCGTGCTGCTGATCGACCCTCCGGACGGGATCATCTGTCCTGGAGAAACGGCCACCATCTTCACCAGCGTGCAGGGTGCGGACCACCTTTGGTTCGGCCCGCAGGGACCCATCTTCGGGCAAGGACCCTCGCTCACCACGGATGTGGCGGGATCCTATTCCCTGGCGATGATCGTGCAAGGTTGCCCGGTCACGAGCAATAGCGTCCTGCTTTCGAACTACGGCACGCCCTTCATCGATATCGCGGTGCCGCCCGTGATGTGCTTCCCAGGCGACGCCGTGACCATTCAAGTGGTGACGGCACCCGGTTCGGTGATCCAATGGCTCGCGCCACTCTTCGGTTCATCGCCTTCACAAGTGGTGACATCGCCGGGCATCTATGCATGCAGTGTGTCGGCATGTGGCATCACCACACAATTGAGCGTGGAGGTGGTCCTGGCACCGGCTGAAGCTGAATTGCTCACACCAGGGCCGTTCACGCTTTGCCCGGAGGACAGTCTTCTGCTGCAGGCCGCACCCGGCGCTGGCAGCTACGAGTGGCTGCCCGGACCGGGCGCGGAAAGTGGTCTGTGGATCGATGCTGCAGGAACCTACCAGGTGGTGGTGAGCAACGAATTCGGATGCCGGGATACGTCGGCGGCGATCATCATCACGCAGGTCGCGTTCCCGGAACCGCTCATCGCTTGGGGTGATACCGTCTGCCAGGGCGATATGGCGGTCTTCACCGCCACGGGGTCGGGCACCATGGTCTGGTACGCCGATGCGGCATTCACGCAATGGCTCGGAACAGGCGGCACCATCAGCATGCCCGGCATGGAGAGCATGGTGATCCATGTCCAACAGGAGCAGGATGGTTGTGTGGGTGGATCGCAAGCCGTGACCCTCCTTGTGACCCCTCGGCCCGAAGCGCCCATACTTGCCGGTCCAACAAGCGTTTGCCTGGGCGATCCATTCCTACTGACCCTCCTCGAGTCGGATACACTCACGTACCTGTGGTCCACGCCGACAGGACCGGTTCAAGGCGATGCCATCGACATTCCCTCCGTGACGGTGCATGACGCGGGCCTGTACGCTTGTGTGGCGCTCTACCAAGGTTGCGCAGGTCCTTCAGCGGAGCACACGCTCGTTGTTTTCGTGCCCATGGATCCCAGTCTGCCTGAAGAGGTGATGCTTTGCACAGGTGGTGCGGTCACCTTCAACCTGCCGGGAGGCTTCTCCAGCATCCTGTGGTCCAATGGTAGCACCTCGCCGTCCGTGGTGGTCACAACCGGCATGGCGCTGTCGGTCACGGCCCACGATCCGAACGGGTGCGCCATGGAGGCCATGGTATTGGTGGTGGAGGAGGACTGCGAGATCACCATCCCCAACGTATTCTCGCCCAATGGCGATGGCATCAACGACACCTGGTTCCCTTCCGGTGGCTTCGTCAAGGCCATGACCGAGATCAGGAGCCGTTGGGGCAACCTGGTCTACGAGGGCGACATGCTGGTGAAACCTTGGGATGGACGGCATTTCCGCAACAGCACGCCCTGCGCCGATGGGGTGTACTACTACGTCATCGACCTCATGCGGTCCGACGGCAGTGTGATCAGCAGGGCGGGCTATTTCCATTTGCAGTAGTCACGGGCCTGCCACCTGGTGCGGCTGCCGGTCTACTTTCGGCCCATCGCCATGGACTTCGCACCCATCGCCGCCGGTGACCGTGCCGCCTTCGAGGCGCTTTTCCGCCTGCACTACCGGCCGCTCTGCGTCTTCGCCATGGGCTATGTGAAGGACAGCGACAAGGCCGAGGACCTCGTGCAGGACCTCTTCTTCCGACTTTGGCTCGATCGCGAGAAGGTCAACATCACCACCAGCGTGAAGGCCTACCTCTACGCTTCGGTGCGCAACCGCTGCCTCAACGTGTTGAAGGCCGGCTCCAAGGTGCGCGTGTTGAACGATGAGGTGGACGATCGGCTGGAAGAGGAGGAGCGGAGCGAGGACGAGCACGCTGAGCGCATCGCCCGTGTGCAGGCCGCGATCGAGGCCCTTCCGGAAGAGCGCAGGAAGGTGTTCAAGCTGAGCCGCTACGAAGGGCTGAAGTACCACGAGATCGCCGCGCGGCTGGGTATCAGCGTGAAGACCGTGGAGAACCAGATGGGCAGCGCCCTGAAGACACTGAGACATGAGCTGAAGGACCTGGTGTCCCTGCTGCCCTGGCTGTTCTGGCTGGGGGAGGGGGGCGGATAGGGGTATTCGCAAGGTCGGTTGTCATCAACAGGATACATGGATCATCACGGCATCGATAGCGATCTGCTGGCACGGTACGTTGCCGGGGAGGCCGATCCGTGGCAGCGCGGTCAAGTGGAGGCCTGGGCGGGCGCGAGCCGGACGAATGCGCAGGAGTTGGAGCGTATGCAGCGCATCTGGTCGATCACCGCCGATGCGGGATCCACCGCCTTCGCGGCGGAAATGCGGGCCTGGGCCACCGGTGCGGAAGCCATGGCCAAAGCGAAGGCGGCGGAGGATCGAGCCTGGGCCTTGGGCGCAGCGGCGGAGGCACGGGCACGACTGATGGAGGATCGCGCCTGGGCCAGGGTGGAGGCGCGCATTGCCGAGGCGGAAGGGAAGGGACGCGTACGGTCCATCAGAGGAGGTAGTGGCACTTGGACGCGCTGGCTGGCCGCTGCGGCCGTGGTGGCTGGCCTCGTCTTCGCGGCGCGATGGTTCCTGCAACCCAAGGCCGTGGAGCATGTCGCGCAGGCCGAAGCGGTGGAACTGCTGCTGGCCGACAACAGCCGCGGCGTGCTGTCGCCGGGCTCGCGCATGGAGGAACGCATGGGCAAGCGCCGCGCGATCCGCTTGGAAGGTGAAGCCTACTTCGAGGTGCGGCGCGATGAGCAACGGCCCTTCACCGTGGAAGCCGGTGATCTGCTGGTCACCGTGCTGGGCACCGCCTTCGAGGTGAGCGCGTACGACACATCCGAGTTCGTCCAGGTGCGTGTGCGCAGCGGCCGTGTGCGCGTGGAGGCCGGTGTTGAGACCTTGGAATTGGGCGCCGGTGAACACGCCCGCTTCAACAAGGAGCGCCACTTCCTGGAGCGCAGGCCCGCACCACCGGCCGAGGTCTGGGGTCTGCGGGTGCTGCAGTTCGAGGGCGCCACACTGCGGCAGGTGGCCGATCAGCTTCAACGCATCTACAAGGTGCGCATCAGCTTGCGACACGACGGCATCGCACGCTGCACCCTCACGGCCGAGTTCGATGACGAGACCATCGACACCATTCTCGGATTGATCGCCGATACCTTCTCGCTGCAGGTGGAACGCGCGCCGGATGGATCCTATACGCTCGATGGTGATGGGTGCTGAGCGGTACTGTCACTCCGGGTCGTCATCCCTGCGGACCCCGGGACCGGATACGCCCGATCTCCTCGCTCTTCGAAGCCGTCTCCCTCGCCGGTCACTTCTCTCCTCCTTCACCTTTCTCACTACCCTCACCTTTCTCACCCTCTTCCCTTCCTTCCTCCACGCCCAACCCATCCTCCAGCGCCGCGTCACCGTCCATGCGGAACAGGTGCGTCTCTCCAGTGCGCTGTCGCTCATCGCCAGGGAGGGCTCGTTCAGGTTGAGCTACAACGCCGCCGCGGTGCCGGGCGACAGCAGCGTGACGATACACGCGGACGATGAGCGGGTGGACCTTGTGCTGAAGCGCCTGTTGCCCGCTGGCCTGCGCTGGAAGGAAAGCGGCGGCCATCTCATCATCACCGGTGCCGCGGGCCGCAAGCGGAAATTCACCGCCAGCGGCCATGTGACCGATGCCCGCACCAATGCCCCGATCGCCGGGGCCACGGTCTTCGAGACCGGCAGGACCAGCGTCGCCACCACCGATGACCGGGGAGCTTTCCATATTCCACTCACGGGCGATCTGGAGCGCACCCCATTGCTCGTCGCCCGTCACGGCTATCGTGACACCATCGTGCATGTGCCACGTGAGGGTCCTGTTTTGCGCATCGCGTTGCGGCCCCTCGAGGACCTGGAGCGGATCGCCACCATCTGCGCGTTCGAGCGGTGCGCCGTGGAGGATCTCGGCATGACCCGACTGCTCGTACCCGTTGCGCGCATGGACCAGGCCGCCAACCTGGATCTCACGGAGCGGCGCACCTTCCAGTTGTCCCTGATCCCCAGCGTCAGCACCAACGGCCCGCTCGCGGGGACCATGGTGAACAGGTTCTCCGTGAACATCATCGGCGGCTACGCGGCAGGCGTGGAAGGTGTGGAAGTGGGCGGTGGTTTCAATATGCTGCGCGATGACATGAAAGGCCTGCAGGTCGGTGGCCTGGCCAACCTGGTCGGTGGGCATACACGTGGCGTGCAGATCGGCGGGGCCATCAACCACAGCATGCGCTCGCTGGAGGGACTGCAATTGGCTGGACTCGCGAACACCGTGTGGGATACCCTCACGGGGTGGCAGGTGGCCGGTGGTGTCAACGTGGTGAAGCGCGGCATGAGCGGAACACAGGTATCCGGCACCGGCAATGTCTCGCTGGGCGATCTGGATGGTGTACAGATCACCGGCGGTGTCAATGTGGCGCAAGGCGCGGTGGACAAGGCGCAGGTGGCCGGTGCGGTGAACTACGCGCACAGCGTGAGGGGAGGGCAGGTCGCCGGCGGCGTCAACGTGGTACTGGGCGATGTCGGTGGCGGACAGGTGGGCTTTGGGGCGAACTACGCGCGAAGTGTCTCGGGTGGCCAGTTCTCCTTCGGGGCGAACGTGGTGCCCGATTCCGTGAGTGGCGGCCAGGTGGGCTTCGGCCTCAACTACGCCGGCCACGTCACAGGCGGGCAGTTCTCCTTCGGTGCCAACGTGGTGCCCGGCACGGCCAGCGGCGGCCAGGTGGGCGCGCTGAACTTTGCACGACGGGCGTTGGGTGGCCAGGTCGGCTTCATCAACCTCAGCGATACGCTGGCTGGCGGTGCCGTGGGCCTGCTCACCATCTCCTTGAAGGGCTATCACCGCTTCGATCTGGTCACCGGCGATGTGATGCCCCTGAGCCTGCACATCCGCACCGGTACACGCCCGTTCCACAACATTCTGGGCTACTCGCCGCCTGTGAGCGCCGATGAGCGCTGGGGCTTCCTCTACGGCATCGGCTTCGAGCCACGGTTCGGGGAACACTTCTTCGCCAACATCGACATCACTGCGGAGCAGGTGGTGGAGCAGCGTGCCTGGGTGGACGCCTGGAACGTACTTGGGCGGATCGGTCTCACACCGGGCTGGCGTTTCTCCGACCGCTTCTTCCTCTTCGCCGGGCCGGTGTTCAATCTGCTGGCCACCGACTGGCGCGATGCGGAGACAGGGGACTACCTGAGCGCGTTGCCACCGGCCGCACCGCCTTACCAGCAGCGCTCGGGCACCACCATGGTACACGGCTGGTGGGGCTGGAAGGCGGGAGCGGGGGTGCGGTTCTGAAGCATGGGACAGGGTAGCTAGGTCGCGAGCGTGCGAGCGTCGATCGCCTCGCAAGCTTGCCCTTCGCACGCTCGCATTACCTCTCACATGACGAAACGTTCCATCACCATGTCGTAGGGGTATCGGAACTGCTGGTTGTCACAGGGGAAACGAAACGTGACGACCATGACCTTACAGCATCTTCATACACTGATCGCCGCGGCGATCCTGGCGCTGCCCGCCAGCGCACAGCCTACCGACGACCAGCCCATGCGCACGCTGCTGGGCGGCGACAAGCAGCTCCACCACGGCGGCTGGGGGGCGCCCACCGCGCACCACACGCGCATCAATGGCCAGGACGCCCTGCTGGTGGGCGCCCGAGGCGGCTGGCTCATCGACCATCGCGTCACAATAGGCATCGCCGGCCACGGCCTGGTGACACCGGTCTCGAACGTCGCGTACGATGCGCACCTGATCGCTTCGGGTGAGGAACTCCGCCGCAAGAGCAACCTGCACATGGGCTACGCTGGCCTGCTGATCGAGCCGGTCATCGCCTACCGCTCACCGGTGCACATCACACTGCCCCTGATCGTGGGTGCCGGTGGCGTGGGCTATGCCTGGAACAGCCGCTTCCCCGAAGGCATCGAGCAGCTCGACTACCGCGAGGACGTGCAGGCCTTCTTTCTGTTGGAGCCCGGCATCGAACTGGAGTTCAATGTGATCCCGCTGCTCCGGCTTGGCGTGGGTGCCAGCTACCGCTACACCAGCGACCTGGACCTGCCCGCCACGGCGAAGGACGCGCTGCACGGCTTCAACATGGGTCTCAGCGTGAAGGTGGGCCGCTTCTGACCGCGGTCACGGATCAACCTCCGAACATCCCGGCCGATGACCGCTCAACACAACGCCACCGATCCGTCTGTAACACTTCGCGGCATGCCTATGTCCCATGCCCATCCATCACACTCCTTCACCATGTCACTGCACCGTTCCTCTCTGGCGATCCTCATGATGCTGACCGCAGGCCTGTTGATGGCCCAGGGCCACACACAAACCGTCCGCGGCACCATCGTGGACGGTGACACCCGCCAACCCTTGATCGGCGCCACGGTGGTATTGCTGGACAGCGATCCGCTGGTCGGCACCACCACCGATCTGGATGGCCGCTTCGCGCTTCAACATGTCCCTGTGGGCCGCATCGCCCTGCAGGTGCGCATGCTCGGCTATGACGAGCAGGTCCTGGCCAACCTGCTTGTGAACAGCGCCAAGGAATTGGTGCTCGACGTGAAGATGCAGGAGTCGCTGACCCAGTTGCAGGAGGTGGTGATCAGCGGGAGGAAGGGGCATGGCGAGGTGCGCAACGACATGGCCGTGATGAGCGCCCGCAAGATCAGTGTGGAGGAGACCTCGCGCATCGCCGGTGGCATCAACGACCCCTCCCGCATGGTGAGCACCTTTCCCGGTGTGGCCAACGATCCGGCGGGCGACAACACCATCATCGTGCGGGGCAATTCGCCCAAAGGCGTGCTGTGGCGGCTGGAAGGGATGGAGATCCCCAACCCCAACCACTTCTCGGATGATGGCGCCACCGGCGGTCCCATCAATGTGCTCAACAGCGATGTGATCGACAACAGCGACTTCTACACCGGGGCCTTCGCGGCGGAGTACGGCAACGTCACCAGCGCCGTCTTCGACATGAAACTGCGTGACGGCAACGACCGCAAGCGCGAATACACGCTCAAGGTGGGCGTGCTCGGCACGGACCTCACCGCCGAAGGACCGATCACCGGCGTTCAGGGTGGAAGCTATCTCGCCAACTACCGCTACAGCTCCCTGGCCCTGCTGGATGGCGCTGGCATCGTCGATTTCCAAGGTGTGCCGAAGTACCAGGACGCCGCTTTCAAAGTGAAACTGCCTGCGGGGAAGGTGGGGACCTTCTCGCTCTTCGGCCTGGGTGGGCGCAGCAGCATCGCGCAGGAGGACAAGGGTGTGACGGGCGACACCACCTTCGCACGCACCGACTTCGGATCGCGCATGGGCATCGTGGGCCTCACGCACACCAAGCTCATCAGCGACAACAACTTCCTCTACACCACACTATCGCTCAGCGGAAACGGCAGCGAAACGGACCACTACGCCACCGATGCGCCGGGCGAAACGGACCTGCTACAGCGCCATGTGGACGATCTGCGCCGTTGGACCTGGCGGTTCACCAGCACGCTCAACACCCGCGTCAGCGCGGCGCACAAGCTGCGTTCCGGCGTGATCGTCTCCCATGACCAGTTCCGCATGCTGGTGGACAGTTGGAACGCCGAGGACCAGCGCTTGGACCGGCAGCTGGACCGCGACGGCGGTGCCACCACACTGCAGGCCTTCAGCAGTTGGAAGTGGCGGCTGAACGAGCATCTCTCGATCACCAGCGGGGTGCATGTGCTGCACTATGCCATGAACAATTCCACCAGCGTGGAACCGCGCGCGGCCTTGCGCTATCAGGTGGACGCTTCACGGGCCATCACGCTCGGCGCCGGGCTCCACAGCCGCACCGAGAACGTGATGACCTATCAGGCGCAGGATGTGGATGCCGACGGCCGGGTGTTCCAGCCGAATCGTGACCTGGGGCTCAGCCGCGCCGCGCACGCCGTACTCGGCTACGAGCAGATGCTCACCGAGGACATCCAGTTCAAGGCCGAAGCCTACTACCAGCGGCTCTACGGGCAACCCGTGGAGAACCGGGCTGCCGGCCAGGCCAGCGACCCTGCCAGTGCCTTCTGGCTCGGCAACTACGATGGCTGGTTCACCACCAAGCCACTGGTGAACGAAGGCGACGCCTACAATGCCGGCCTGGAGCTGGGCCTGGAGAAGTTCTTCACCCGCGGTTGGCATGCGCTGGCCACGGTGTCCCTCTTCGAGTCGAAGTACAGGGCGATGGACGGGGTGTGGCGCAACTCACGCTACAACCTGGGCGCCGTGGCGAATGCGCTGGCCGGCAGGGAATGGAAACTTGGCGGCGAAGCCAGGGACAAGGTGCTGCTCACAGGTATCCGCTACAGTGTGATGGGCGGCCAGTGGCGCACGCCCATCGATCTGGAGGCCAGCATCGCGGCAGGCACGCACAAGGAAAGCGGCGATCCCTGGAGCGTGAAGGGCGACCCCATCCACAAGGTGGACATGGTGGTGGCCTACCGCGTGGGCCGCGCCCGTGTGAGCCATGAGGTCAAGGCCGATGTGCAGAACGTCCTCAACGCCCAGACCCCCGTGTACGAGTACTACAACAACCGCACACAGCGCATCGAGACCATCAACCAACTGGCGATGCTGCCGGTGCTGCAGTACACGCTTCGGTTCTGAGCGGGATGTTGTTCAGCGTCCCTGTCACCGTTGGAACATGACACGTTGGATGTATGTCCGCCCATCGATCGTTGCTCCCACGAAGTAGAGCCCATCGGCCAGCGGGCTGATATCGATCGAACCGGCATGTACGGATGGGCGCATCACCACGCGGCCATGGCCATCCAGCACGGTGGCTACAAGTCCAGCGCGCATCGGTGTCGCGAAGAACAGGATACCGGTCGTCGGTACAGGGAAGAGCGACAGCGTATGCTCATGGTCGAGCTCCATGGTCCCTACGTTCAACAGGTCGAAGATCCCGCTCTGCGCGCTACAGCCCCAGGGATTGGTGACCGTGACGGTGTAGCCGCCGTTCTGTGTGGGGGTGAACACGGCCTCGGTGGCCCCGGCGACGACGACCCCGTTGCGACGCCACACATAGGTGTAGGGGCCATCACCGAAGGTCTCGGCCACGAGGTCGGCGCCATTCTGCGTGATCACCGGTGGTGGATCCTCCAGCGCGCTCACCTCCGTGGCCTTGACCAACGTGGGGCCATTGGGCAGACCGGTCCAAGTGGTGCAACTGTTGCCGAATGTCGTGGTGTTCGTCTTGCGCCCGGCGATGAGGTATCGGCCATTGGGCATGCGGCAGCAGGCCGCGGGGTCCAATGCGCGGAAGGAGCAATCGGCGAAGAGCCGCTGCCCATTGATGCCGAAGCGGGCGACCCCCGCATTGGCCGATTGGGCCAAGGGAATGGTGATCGTGGTGTCGGCGATGGTCACCTGGGCGCTGTTGATGTGGATCGAGAGCAGGAAGCTGCCCGCATCATAGGGCTTCAGCATGTAGCCGCCGGTGGTGGTGGCGTTCACGGACCGGCCCCATAACGCCGATCCGTCGTTGCCGATGGCCACCAGATGGCCTTGCGCATTGCCGCCGCCCTGCAAGACGTCGGGGCCGAAAGTGATCGTATTGGGATTGCGGGCGAGGACGAAGAGCCGGTCATCGGCCATGCTGACGCTGGCACAATCGAACGTGCCGGCGCTGCCCAAGTTGAACGGGCCGTAAATGTTCACCCACTGGCACACACCGGCGGTATCCAGCTTCACCACGCCCATGCCGTTCGGCAACGGCCCCGCCACCTGTCCCTGGCAGGAGATGATGTTCGTGTTCCCGTTCGGATTGGCGATCGCGTAGAGGTATTCCCCGGAAGCGGCCACCCGGATATGCTCCTTGAAGGAGCTGCCAAGCGTGGTCTGCCAGTCCTGGGTACCGTCATCCAGCCGGATCCTTCGGATGACCTGGTTCGTGTTGCCGTCCATGGTGTACAGGTGCTCCCCGCGGACATCCACCTTGGCCGAGGCGACCATGGGATACACATGAAGGAGCGTGCCGTCGTTGCCGAAGCGCAGCACCTTGGCGTTGGTGGCCATGGTCACGGTGGTGTCCGCGATATCGCTCCCGCTCATCACCAGGTTGTCGTTGTTGATCTGCAGGGACACGAAGACCTCATCATTCTCCTCATGGCGGGCGAAGTCGTAGTACCCGTCGCCGCTGAAGATGGTCACCGGACCGATGGTCCTGTACCAGATCAGTTCCAGATCGGCATCGTGCTTCACCACGAACAGCCGCCGGTTGTTGTCGCCGGAATAGATGAGGGTGTCCGGCCCGAAGACGACCGTGCCGTTGATCAGGCCCACCGCGTAGGAGTTCCCTGCGTTGTCCGTATACAGGTCGTAGTAATTCGTGCCGGTACCCACGATGGACTCCTTGATGTCGATCAGATCATGCTGGACCTGGCCATGGACCACGACCGCGGAGATATGCATGAGCAGCACCGGCAGGCTGGGGTGGAAGCGGTTCGCCATGATATATGGGTTTTGGTGAATGAAAGTGCCTATCAAAGGAATCCACGCGAAAGGCCCATATCAACCTAACTTTCGTTCTATACAAGGGCCAGGTCCTGGCGGCGAATGGAGGTTCCGAGCGTGCCGCGGCTTCCCTTATGGGATATGGCCCGTGTTGGAGTCATCTTCGCATCATGTCCCTGCTCCACACCTTCTATACCGCCTTCGCGCAGCGCGACCACGCGGTGATGGGCGCCTGCTACCACGGCGAAGCACGGTTCAGTGATCCGGTCTTTCCCGATCTGGATGCCGGGGAGGTGCGGGCCATGTGGCGCATGTTGCTGAGCGGTGATACCGATCTCTGTATCAGCTTCACCGTGGAACATGAGAATGAAAAGGGCGGTCGTGCGCGCTGGGAAGCCTTCTACACTTTCGGCAGGAAGAAGCGAAAGGTCCACAACATCATCACGTCGGACTTCACCTTCAAGGAAGGCCTCATCCATACGCAGCGCGATCGCTTCAACTTCTGGCGCTGGAGCCGGCAGGCCCTGGGGCTGTCCGGGCTATTGCTCGGCTGGACACCCGCCGTGGAGCGGAAGGTACAGGGCATGGCGGCGAGCCGGTTGCGCCAGGCGATGATCGCTACGGCTTGACCTTGATGTAGCGCTTCGGCGCCAGGGAGACCTCCTTCTTCAGCGTCCTGGTCGGTATGCGCTCCACACCGATGTACCAGTCGGGATCGGGCTCCACGCGGTCCCGCCGGCGTATGCCACCCTCGGGCGCGGACCAGAGGGTGGTTATCTCCAGGAACTCTTCGGCGCGCCCGGCCCGGAACCGCAGTGGCATGCTGAATCCTTCGATGGTGTTGGTCCAGCGCAGGTAGGCGCGGCCCTTGTAGCGGCCCCATTGCAGCATGGGGATCCGCACATCGCGCAGGTATTGGGCGAAGAGCGGGCGCAGGTCGAAGGTCTCTCGCTGGTCCATGTATGCCTCGATCATGGCGCTGGTGACGATGCCGTGGCGGTGGTCGCGGTTCATATCGCGCAGCATGGTCTTGAATGCCGTGTCGTCATCCATGATGCGGCGCACCATGTGCACCACGTTGGCACCCTTGGGGTACATGTCGCCACTGCCCTCCTTGTTCACGCCATAGGGGCCGATCACCGGGCCGTCATTGCTGATGTTTCGCCGCACACCGCGCGCGTATTCCCGGGCGGCTTCCAGGCCCTTGGTGCATTCCACATGGAGCACTTCACTGTACATGGTGAAGCCCTCATGCACCCACATGTCGGCGATGTCGGCCGTGGTGATGTTGTTGCCGTACCATTCGTGGCCGCTCTCATGCACGATGATGTAGTCCCAGTGCAGCCCATGGCCGGTGCCGCTGAGATCCTGGCCCATGTAGCCGTTCACATAGCGGTTGCCATAGGCGATGGCGCTCTGGTGTTCCATGCCCAGATGCGGCGATTCCACCAGCTTGAAACCATCGCTGTAGAAGGGGAAGGGGCCGAACCACTCCTCGAAGCAGGCGAGCATGCCCGGTACCTGCGCGAACTGCCTCCGCGCTTTCTCCTCGTTGCCGGCGATCACCCAGTAGTCCAGGTCCAGCGGGCCGTCCAGCCCATCGTACACCTCGCCGAAGTGGCTGTATTTGCCGATGTAGGGCACCAGGTTGTAGGTGTTGATGGGGGAGGAGACGGACCAATGCCAGGTGCTGGTGCCATCGCCATGCTTGATGATGCCCTTCAGGCGGCCATTGCCGATGGCTTGCAGGCTGTCGGGCACGGTGATGCGCAGGGTGGCGCCGTTGTCGGGTTCGTCGCTCTGGTGGTCCTTGCAGGGATACCACACGCTGGCACCGAGTCCCTGGCAGGCCACGGTCATCCAGGGGTGGCCTTTCGGGTCCTTCGCCCAGACCCAGCCGCCATCCCAAGGCGGGTTCTTCGCGGCACGGGGTACACCGTGGTAGTACACGTGCACCGGCATGCGCACATCGGCCGGTAGTTCCTTCGGGAAGTCCACCCAAAGAACATCGCCTTCGCGGTCAAAGTCCAGCTTCGGCGTGCTGTAACCACCGCCACTGTCCCAGAAGGTGCTGATCTCCGCCACGATGCTGTCCACCACCAAAGGCTGTTGCAGATCGATCTGCATGCGCTTTCCTTCATCGATCGCCTCGAAGGTGATGGTGGTATGGCCCTGGATGCCGCGCGAAGCGAAGTCGGGCTTCACGCGCACATCGTAGTGAAGCGCATTCCACCACGCGCGTTCGGGGCCGATGCTGCCGCGCAGGGTGTCGGCGCGGGTGAAGGTCTTCATGGTGTTCCCCAATTGGCCACACAGGCCCAGTGGGACCACGTACAAGAGCAGGAGGGTGGGTCGCAGCGGCATCGTTCGCGTAGGTCTGGCCTTACCTCACTTCCACCTCATCCAGGAACAACCACGCCGGATGCCCCGCACCAGGCAGGCCGTCGGGGATCGCGCCCGCCGAGCGCACCTCCGCTCGCACATACCGGGCTTTGGTCCTCGTCGAAGAAACCAATTCCACCTTCCCGCTGTCGCCCGACTTGGGCTGTGCGGTTCCCACAGTGGTGAAAAGGGTACCATCCGAGCTGGTGCTGAAGACCACTTCCCGGGGCAGGTGGATCCAGCTGTGCGTATCGCCCAGCGCACCAATGCCGATGCGTGTGATGTCCTTCTCTTCGCCAAGGTCCACGGTGATGGTCACATCGTTTTTCCAGGCCAGCCATTCGTTGCCCCCTCGTGCAGGACCGCCGCGTACGCCGTCCACCAAGGTGAAGGCGCCATAGCCACTGTACCGCTCATGCGGTGGGCTGCTGAGGGTGATCGGCCTTGCGGTGGCCATGTTGAAATGGAAGCTCCGGATCGTGCGGTGTTGGTGTTCCCCTCCTTCGTGCTCCGTCAGGCCGGCACCAATGACACGCTCCCGGTCGATCTCGAACGGACCCGTATATGTGCTGGTGCCGGGAACGTGGATGATGGAATAGGTGATCGGTCGTTGGAGCGGTGATACCATCTCGATCCTGATCCTCCCAGGTGCACTACCCTGTGAAGGGTTGATCCGCACCTCGTAGACCGCTCTGCTCGCATGGACATCCAAGTCATCCAGCCTCGGGAACTCCGCCTCCAACCGCCGGAGGAAGTCCGCCTCATCGCGTTTCTCCTCGGGTGTCCACAATACTTCGGCCAGCGCCAGCATACGTGGCACAGCCATGTACTCCACGTGCTCCGGTGAAAGGATGTACTCGGTCCACACGTTGCCCTGCGCGCCGAGGATGTAGCGCTGTTCCCCAGGCTTCAATTCCGCAGGGATGGGCTCGTAGCCGTATACCTTCTGCACCGTGGTGTAGCCACCGATTGCCACACGCTCATTGGCTGGGTCGCCCTGGTAATGGTCGAAGTAGCAGTGGCTGCCGGGGCTCATCACCGCGTGGTGCCCAGCACGCGCCGCCGCGATGCCGCCTTCGGTGCCGCGCCAGCTCATCACCGCCGCGTTGGGTGCCAGGCCGCCCTCCAGGATCTCGTCCCAGCCGATGATCTTCCGCCCCTTGCTGTTCACGAACCGCTCGATCCGCCGGATGAAGTACGACTGCAGCTCGTGCTCGTCCTTCAGCCCTTCGGCCTTCATGCGGGCCTGGCACTTGGGGCAGCTCTTCCAACGGGTCTTGGGGCACTCGTCGCCGCCGATGTGGATGTACTCCCCGGGGAAGAGGTCCATCACCTCGGTGAGCACGTCCTCCAGGAAGGTGAACACACTGTCGTTGCCAGCGCAGAAGACATCGTCGAACACGCCCCAGCCGCGCTGCACTTCGTAGGGCCCGCCGGTGCAGCCCAGGTGTGGGTAGCTGGCCAGTGCCGCCATGGCGTGGCCGGGCATCTCGATCTCCGGCACGATGGTGACATGCCGTCGGGCCGCATGCGCCACCACCTCGCGGATCTCGTCCTGCGTGTAGAAGCCACCGTAGCGTTCGTTGTCGAAGGTCTGCGCGGCGTAGGGCCCTATCTGGCTGCCGCTGCGCCACGCACCCACCTCGGTGAGCTTCGGGTGCTTCTTGATCTCGATCCGCCAGCCCTGGTCCTCGGTAAGGTGCCAGTGGAAGGTGTTCATCTTGTAGCGGGCCTGCAGGTCGATGTACTTCTTCACGAAGCCCGCCTGGAAGAAGTGGCGGCACACATCCAGGTGCATGCCGCGCCAGGGGAAGCGGGGGTGGTCGATGATGGTGAGGCAGGGGAGGGCACCGGGCGAGCGGCCCTGTTCAAGCAATTGGACCAGCGTGCGGCTGCCGCGAAAAAGTCCTACCGACGAAGGGGCCATGACCTCGATCTCGTTGGGCCGGATGGTGAGCCGGTACCCTTCCGAAGGCATCAGCGTGTCGACGTCCATCAGGCGGAATCCGATCCGGATGGGCAGGATGCATTGCACTTGTTGCGCCGGTTGCAGGGGGATCAGCTCCGCGTGCAGCAGGTCGAAGAGCTCTTTCGAGGCGGCCTCGTCCACTTCCAGTTGCCAGGGGCAGATGAGGGTGCAAACGCCCTCTTCGTATTGGAGGCTGACCGGCAGTGGGATGAGGTCCACCTGTGTCGGGGGTTGGGCCAGGGCAGGGGTGGCCAGCAGCAGGAAGAGCGGAGTGGCGGCGCGCATCGCCCCAAAGATGCCCAATGCCTTGTCCATGGCGAAGGATCATGATCCACCGTTGGTCAGGTCGGGCCAAAACCCCATCTTTGCGGCCCCAATTCCGGGGAACAACCAAAACAACGCGACATGCCGACTCGCATCCGCCTTCAGCGTAAGGGCAAGAAAGGCAGGCCTTACTACCACTTGGTGGTGGCCGACTCCCGCGCACCGCGCGACGGGAAGTACATCGAAAGGATCGGAGCCTACGATCCCAACCAGAACCCCGCGTTCATCGAACTGGACCGCGACAAGGCGTTCGACTGGCTTCAGAAAGGCGCCCAGCCGAGCGATACCTGCCGGGCCATCCTGAGCTACACGGGGATCCTCTACCGCAACCACCTGGCCAACGGGGTGAAGAAGGGCGCCTTCGACGAGGCCGAGGCCCAGCGCCGTTTGGACATTTGGCTGAACGAGAAGAACGCCAAGATCGAGGGCAAGAAGACCCGCCTGGCCGCCAGCGCTGACGACGCCCTGAAGGCCCGCATCGCCGCCGAGACCAAGAAGGCCGATGAGATGGCCGCCGCCCTGAGCGCCAAGCTCGCCGCGGCGAGCACGCCACCCCCGGCCGCCGAGGAGGCCGCCCCCGAAGCTGACGCTCCGCCCGCCGAGGAAGCCGCTGCGCCGGAAGCTCCGGCCGCTGAGTAAGCGACCCGCACCCATTCGCGAAGCCCGCGTCCACCACGGACGCGGGCTTCCTGCTTCATGGGGCCGCTAACCACCAGGCCTGCAGGTGCCCCGTCCTCAACCCCTGAAGCCCCTAACTTCCACCCCCCATGGACCCGGAAAGCCTGCATTTCATCGGCCGCTTGGGCAAACCATGGGGCCACCGGGGCGAATTGAGCCTTCGTTTGGAGGTTGACGACCTGGACGACCTGGTGCATGAGGGCTGGCTCTTCGTGGACATCGAAGGCCAGCGGGTCCCCTTCCGCTACACCAGCTTGCGCGACCAGGGCCGGGCCGGCGTACTGGTGAAATTCGAGGACTTCCATGATCCGGAGGCGGCTGGCATACTGGTGGGTCGCGATGTGTACGCGCCACCCGGACTGCTGGCCGATGGCAGTGATGAAAGCTGGGACCCTGAGAGTTTCATCGGCATGCTGGTGCGCGATGTGGAGCACGGTGAACTGGGCGAGGTCACCGGCATCGAAGGCACCGCGGACAATCCGGTGTTGTCCATTCTGCACGGCGGCCACGAGGTGATGGTGCCCTTGGTGGAGGACATGATCGTGGACATCGACGCCGATGCCGGACTGCTGACCGTGCGCACCCCGCCTGGCCTGATCGAGCTGTATCGGGGTTGATCCCAGCCATGTCAGCGTCCGTTTTCCATTTCAAGCGGTTCAGCATCCGGCAGGACCGCTGCGCCATGAAGGTGGGCACCGACGCGATCATCTTCGGGGCCTGGGTGCGCCACGCGGGCGCCATGCGCATTCTGGACATCGGCACCGGCACCGGTCTGTTGGCCCTGATAGCGGCACAGCGCGCACCGGAAGCGGAGGTCCACGCGGTGGAGATCGATGATGATGCGGCAGCACAGGCCGCGGAGAACTTCGCCGCCAGCCCTTGGAGCGATCGGGTGCGTGCGCATCGCATGGACGTGCGGCGCATGCGAAGTGATGGGCCCTTCGACCTGGTCGTGTGCAACCCGCCCTACTATCCCGGCCAGTCGGTCCCGGCCGACGAACGCACGCGGGTGGCGAAACATGGTGCTGAACTCAGCTTCGAGCAGTTGTTGGAACACGTGGCGCGTCTGCTCGCCCCGGCAGGCCGCTTCGCCGTGATCATCCCAGCCGACAGGGAGGTGGAGTTCCTGGGGATCGCTGAAAGGCGGGGTCTGCTGCCTGCACGCCGATGCGCCTTGCGCTACGTCGCGCACCGTCCGGCGAAGCGGATCATGCTCGAATGTTCCCATGGGCCACTGGTAGTGGAGCGGGAGGAACTGGTGGTGGAAGGGGATGCGGCCCGGGACCGCAGCCCTGCGGTGCAGGCGTTGGTGGCCGACCTGCTGGACCGTTGAGCCTGCCTCAGCGTGTTTCCCCGATCTCCTGGAACACGATGCCGTAGCCTTCAAGTTCATCGAGGATGGGATCGCGGATGGCAGGGGACAGGGGCAGCAACACGCCGCGGTCGGAGATCGCCCCGTTGAGCACCAGCTTGGCGGCCATCGCCACCGGCAAGCCCACCGTTCGGGCCATCGCGGTATCCACGGCATCTTGCCCCTCCACCACCAACGAAGCTTGCAGTCCGTGTTCCCGGCCGTTCATTCGGTAACGGAAGTGGTGCCACATCACCACCATGTCGCGGTCCCCAGGCATCAGCTTCCAGCGTTGTTCCAGCAGATGCTGCAAGGTGGCGGCAGGGCTCAGCCCCGCCACACCGATCGCGTCCTTCCCGAACAGGCCCAGTTCCTCCAGCTTCATCATGATCGGTCCATCAGGCTCGATGCCCAATTGCTGGACAAGACCTTCGCGGACCGAACCTGGACCATGCTCCGACAGGAAGGCGGCCAGGTACTCAGGCCAGGTGGCCGTGGCCGGCAGTTCCATCGGGTATCCATCGTCGGTGCAGCCGAGACGCACGAACACGTCCCAAGCGGCGCAGAAGCCCCGGCGCCGCAATGTGCCGCGCAGCAGCGTGGGGATGCCCTCCAGGCCGTAGACCTCACGGTACTTCAGGGAATCACGATTGGCGTAGGCGTCGAACGCACCGTAGCCCGGCACTTCCACGCGCCCCGCACTGCTGAAGAGGCGGTGGTAGGGGACGTACTTCACACGTCCGTCGCGGATGTACTTCGCGGCACCGCCCTGCCCGGCCAGCACCACGTTGCGCGGGTTCCAGCTGAACTTGTAGCCCCAGGCGTTGGTGTCACTTTCCGGGGCCACAAGACCGCCGGTGTGGCTCTCGAAAGCGATCATTTCGCCACCATCGCCGCGGACACGATCGAGGATGCGCATGGCGCTCATGTGGTCGATACCCGGGTCCAGACCGAGTTCGTTCAGCATGATCAAGCCTGCTTCGCGGATGGCGGGGTCCATCGCACGCAGGGCGTCGCTCACATAGCTTGGTGTGATGGCGTGCCGCCGTTCGGAAAGACAGTCGCGCACCACATCCGGGTGCATGGTGGCGGGCAGCATGCTGATCACCAGGTCGTGCGCGCCGATCAAAGCGCGGCGGCTGCGCGGGTCACCCGCGTCCAGTGCCACCGCTTCGGCCACCGCTGAACCATCGCCGATCGCACTGGCGGCCTGGGCCACATCCAGGTCGGCCACCGCGATCCGCCAATCCTGGGCCGATGCGTTGCCGATGAGATAGCGGATCAGGGACGACGACGATCGCCCGGCACCGAGGACAAGGATCTTGCGCATGGATGATGGGCTACAAGCCCTTTGTGGCCGCGAAGATGCGAAGGTCAGGTTTGTTGCGGTGGAAGCCCGCGTCCGGCTTGGTGCCGCCGTCCTTTGGCATGGCCCTTGTCCCCCAGCCGCCACGACCTAAATTCGCCAACCATCCACCAGCACCACCATGAAACACCTTCTTACCCTCTCCGCCGCGCTGTTCTTCACCACCACGTTTCTTGCGGCGCAACAGACCAGCGATCTGGTCTTCTTCACCGACGACGGCACCAAGTTCACCCTGGTGGTGGACGGTGACGTGAAGAACGAGGAACCCGCCACCCGCGTGGTGGCCACCGGCATCCGCAACGAATCGCCCGTGGTGATCGTGCGTTTCGCCGATGCGGGCATCCCCCAGATGCGCAAGCCGGGCTATTTCCCGCTGGGCAAGGAGTACACGGTGATGATCACCACCAACAAGAAAGGCGAGCGCGTGCTGCGCCCCACCGGTGAAGCGGAATTGGGCACGGCGAAACCCGAAGCGCCCGTGAAGCCCCGTCCTGAAGGCTTCGCCGACGACAGACCGGCGGCCAGCCCAGCGCCCGCCACCACCGTGGAGCAGAGCGTTGGCGTCGGTGGCGTGGAGCAATCCACGTCCGTGACAGTGGTCGAGCAGAGCGGCACCACCGGTGGCGAGAACATCCAGATCAACATGGGCATCAACGGCATGGGCATCAACATGGGCGTACGCGTGGACGACGGCATGGGCATGGGCGGTTCCTCCACCACGACCACCACCACCACGCGCACCACCACCACCACCACCACCGGTGGAACGGTGACCACAGCGCCGGTGACACCCGCCCCTGCACCGGTGCGCGAGCCCGAGGTCTATCGCATGCCGGGCTACAGCGGCCCGGTGGGTTGCGGCATGCCGATGAGCGGCACCGAGTTCGCCGATGCCCGCAAGAGCATCGAAGGCCAGAGCTTCGAGGAGACCCGCATGACCCTGGCGCGGCAGATCGGCCGTGACCGCTGCTTCACCACCGATCAGGTCAAGGGCATCATGGGCGTGTTCAGCTTCGAGGACACCAAGCTCGAGTTCGCCAAGTACGCCTACGACCGCACGCACGACATCGGCAACTACTACAAGGTGAACGAGGCCTTCACCTTCTCCAGTTCGGTGGATGAACTGAACAAGTACATCCAGACGCGCTGATCCGGGACGATCCTCCACCGAGCATTGCACGATGCGCCACACGACGCACATAGCGCTGCTGCTGATCTCCGCCCTGCTGCTGGCCTGCACGGGTTCCAAACCCATGGCCAAACGGGCCGGCAAGCTGGATGCGGCCGGCATGTACAGCGAGGCCGCCGAGATGTACCTGCAATCGCTGATGCGGAACAACCGCAACGTGGACGCCAAGATCGGCCTGAAGAAGACCGGGCAGATCGTGCTGGACGAGAAGCTCGGGACCTTCTTCCGTTCGATGGCCACCGGCGGGAACAAGGCGGCTTCTGTCGCGGCCTACCAGGAAGCCGAGATGTTCAGGGACCGGGTGCAGCGCATGGGTGTGATGCTCACCATACCGGAACACTATCAGACCGATTTCGCACGGGTGAAGGATGAACACCTGCTGGATCTCTACGAGGAAGGACAAGCCCGGCTGGCCGAGCAGGACTTCATGGGTGCGGAGAAGGTGTTCGCGCGGATCGCCAAGCTGGAGCCGAACTACCGTGATGCGAGCAGTCTGCAGACGCTGGCCTACCTGGAGCCGCTCTACCGCGCCGGCAGGATCGATCTGGAGGCGGGCCGCTACCGCAAGGCCTACGACGAGTTCGACCGGATCGTGAAGCGTGATGCCGGCTACAAGGACGCCTCTGCGCTGAGGCAGGAGGCCCTCAACAAGGGCCGCTACTCCATCGCCGTGCTGCCGTTCACCAGCGCCAACAAGCGCGATGACGTCGCGGCCAAGATCCAGGCCTATGCCATGACCTCGCTCACACGCACCACGGATCCTTTTCTGCGCGTGGTGGACCGCGAGAACATGGACCGCATCCTGGAGGAGCAGCGCCTTGGCCTGAGCGGTATCGTGGATGAACAGACCGCGGTACGCGTGGGCAACCTCATGGGCGCCCAGGCGGTGCTCATCGGAACACTCCTGTCCTACAATGAATCCCCCGGCCAGTTGCGGCGCAGTACCAAGAACGGTTTCGAGAGCTACAGCGTGCAGATGACCAACCAGGAGACCGGCGAAAAATATTTCGAGACGCGCTACAAGCCCGTGAAGTACTCGGAGTTCTTCCAAGAGAACGTGGCCCGCATGTCCTTCTCCTACCGCCTGGTGAGCCTGGAGACCGGCGAGGTGCTTGTGAGCAAGGTGGTGGACCGCGAGGCCAAGGACCACATGTACTACGCCCACTATGAGGGCAACCGCGACCGGCTCTTCCCGGCGTCGGGCAACAACACCGTGGAGCTTGGCAGCCGGGCGCGCAACGATCTGCGCGGCCTGCTCGGCGCTCCACGCGATCTGAAATCCAGCGCGGCACTGGGCAACCAGTTGCTGGAGGAGGCCACCTCCGGCCTGGCCGGCGCCGTGCAACAGGAACTTGCCCAACGCATCCCATGATCAGGATCGCGTTCATGGCCGCATTGCTCCTGGTGGCAGGATGCCGGAGCAGGCAGGTGGTGCCGCCACCCGCTGAGGACACCATGTCCACGCGGCCCGATTGGGTGCGCTCGCGACCGGTGAGTTCCGCCTACTACATCGGCATCGGTCTGGCTTCCAAGAGCCGGCCCGACCACCAGGAAACGGCCAAGAAGAACGCGCTCAACGACCTGGCCAGCGAGATCAGCGTGGTGGTGGAGGGCAACAGCCTGCTCTACACGCTTGACCAGCGTGTGCGTTTCGACGAGTCCTTCACCAGCACGATCAAGACACGCACCAGTGAGCAACTGGAAGGCTTCGACCTGGTGGGCACTTGGGAGAATGAGACCGAGTATTGGACCTACTACCGCCTTTCGAAGAGCGAACATGCGCGCTTGAAGGCCGAGCGCAAGGCCCGCGCCATCGGATCGGCGAAGGACCTGTTGCTGCGCGCACGGCAGAGTCTCGCTGCGGGCGACCTGCGGATGGCCTTCGATCAGGACCTGCGTGCCCTTCTGGCCATGCGCGATCACTGGGGCGAGAACGACAAAGTGGAACTCGACGGCCGCGACATTTCGCTCGTGAATGAGATCTACGGCGATCTGCAGGCCCTCACCAGTGGTATCCGGCTCGGCATCCTGCCGGAGCGATGCGTGCTGGAGCATGCGCGCTCCTTCCGCCGGGAAATGCTCATCAGCGCCCAGCACAACGGAGCGGGTGGCGGGCGCGATCTGGTGCAACTCCCGCTCGTGATCACCTACCCCGGACAGGCGGGCATGGTCACCGAGATGCGGAGCACGGATGCCTCCGGCCAGCTGCGAACCACCGTGCAACGTGTGGATGTGGAGGCCCAGAGCCGCGAGCTCATCGTCCGATTGGATATCCAGGCGCTGGTGAGCAAAGAGCATGAACCCGCCTTGGTGAAGCCCCTCGTGGCCAGCCTGACCATACCCGAGAAGCGCGCCCCCATAGACCTGGTGATGCCGCGCGTGTTCATGCGGTCCGATGAGACCAACATGTCGCGACCGGCCAACGACGTGGGACTTGCCACCGTGATGCGCGAGGAGCTCACCCGCCGCGGCTTCCGCTTCGTGGACCGGGAGACCGATGCCGATCTGCTGCTTGATCTGCGCAGCAGCACCCGCATGGGAGGTGAGGCCAGCGGCTTCCATACGGCCTTTCTGGACATGACCTATACCATGCGCGACCGTGATACGGGCCATGTGATCCATGAGGGCGGCCGCCAGGGCGTGAAAGGCACGCAACTGGACGATCTGCGTGCTGGCATAGAGGCCTACAAGCGGGGCGCCCAGGAGATGCGCCGCGACCTTATCCCCGCGCTGATCGCCGCGCTGATGTAGGATCTCCGCGCGATGATGTAGTTTGGCACGCGATTGGACAAACCCACACCAGAGACAACATCAACGTCCCAACCACCATGAAGACCTTGACCACCAACCGATCGCTGACGGTCCTGATGACGGCGCTGATGCTGTCCGGCGCCATGACCGCCTGCAAGAGCAAGAAGAAAGTCACCGAGAAGCCCGATCCCTTGCCCGCCGGTGAGGTGGAAGTGATCATCCCCTGCTCGGGCCCGGAGTACTTCACCAACGACAAGGTGTTCCGCGCGAACAACCTGGGTGAAAGCATGGACCAGGCCACCGCCAAGAAGAAGGCCATGAGCAACGCCCGCGCCGACCTGGCCCAGGCCATCAACACGCAGGTGAAGGGCGTGATCGACAACTACGTGAACAGCCGCGAGATGAACAACCGCGAAGAGGTCGGCGAGCGCTATGAGAGCTTGATGCGCGAGGTGGTCGACCAGCGCCTCTCCGGTGTGAAGACCATCTGCGAGAAGATGATGAAGACGGCCACCAACAACTACAAGAGCTACGTGGCCATCGAGCTCAGCGCCCAGGACCTGCTCAGCGCTTACAATGAGCGCCTTTCCAGTGATGAGCGTCTGCGCATCGACTACGACTACGAGAAGTTCAAGGAGACCTTCGACAAGGAGATGGACAAGCTTCGCCGCTGATCGCCTACAACGCATCGCAAGAGCCCCCCGGTACCACCCGGGGGGCTTTCTTGTTCCGGCTTGGCGGAACTTCGCGCCATGGATCGCGCATCACTCGCTTGGGCATCGGCCCTGCTGCTGCTCGGTGTGGCATTGGGCGCCTTCGGGGCGCACGGCCTGAAGCCGCTGCTGGGACCCGCCGCCCTGGACCAATGGCACACCGCCGTGCTCTACCATTTCATCCATGCTCTTGGGTTGCTGGGGCTGTCCAGCCTGGGGGAACGGCTGCCCGACCGTACCCATCGCGTTGTGCGGTTCGCCTTCATCGGCGGTGTCATCTGCTTCAGTGGGTCGCTTTACCTGTTGAGCACCAGAACCTTGGTGGGTTGGGACCACGCGGCCGCCATCCTGGGGCCGATCACCCCCTTGGGTGGCCTGCTCTTCATGCTGGGCTGGGCCTGGCTGTTGATAACGGCCCTGCGCAAGGCTGATGCGCGTTAGCCCTGCGTTAACAGCCGGGGCTAATTTTGCCCCCCTCATACCAAACCCAAGGACATGAACGAATTCGGTCTGAAACCGAAACGCGCCGACCTCTCAAAACTCGGCCTGGGCCGCGTGGGCGACGCCTATTGGAACCTGGAACCCGCAGAACTCGTCGAGCACGCGATCCTGCACGGCCAGGGCGTACTCACCTCCACTGGCGCGCTCGCCATAGAGACCGGTGAATTCACCGGCCGGAGCCCGAAGGACAAGTTTTGCGTGCAGGACGACAAGACCCGCGACACCGTGTGGTGGGGCGACGTGAACACCCCTTTCGACCCGGCCAAGTTCGATGCGCTGTATGAAAAGATGTGCGCCTACCTCACCGGCCGTGAGGTGTACATCAAGGATGCCCAGGCTTGCGCCGACCCGGACTACCGGATGGACCTGCGTGTGGTGGCCGAGTACCCCTGGAGCGCCATGTTCGCAGGCAACATGTTCCTGCGCCCCACGCGCGATGAATTGGACGACTTCGAGCCCGAGTGGCATGTGGTCTGTGCGCCCGGCTTCCACGCCGACCCTGAGAAGGACGGCACGCGCCAGCACAACTTCGCCATCATCAGCTTCACGAGGAAGATGATCATCATCGGGGGCACGGGCTACACCGGCGAGATCAAGAAGGGCATCTTCACGGTGCTCAACTACGTACTGCCCCAGGAACGTGGCGTGCTCAGCATGCACTGTAGCGCCAACATCGGCCAGGATGGCGACACGGCGGTGTTCTTCGGCCTCAGTGGCACGGGCAAGACCACCCTCAGCGCCGATCCCGATCGCCGCCTCATCGGGGACGACGAGCACGGTTGGAGTGACAAGGGCATCTTCAACTTCGAAGGCGGTTGCTATGCCAAGTGCATCGACCTGAGCCGTGAAAAGGAGCCCCAGATCTGGGACGCGATCAAGTTCGGCGCCATCCTGGAGAACATCGGCTTCAAGGGGGAAAGCACGGAGGTGGATTTCACCGATGCCTCCCGCACGGAGAACACGCGTGTGAGCTACCCGATCCACCACATCGACAACATCGCTCATCCCAGCATGGGAGGGCATCCGAAGAACATCTTCTTCCTCACCTGCGACGCCTATGGCGTGCTGCCACCGATCAGCCGCCTCACGCCGGGCCAGGCCATGTACTGGTTCATCAGCGGCTACACCGCGAAGGTGGCCGGCACGGAAGCGGGCATCACCGAGCCCAAGACCGTTTTCAGCGCCTGCTTCGGTGCGCCCTTCCTTCCACTGCATCCCACGAAGTACGCCGACATGCTGGGCGGGTTGATGAAGAAGCACGATGTGCGCATCTGGTTGGTGAACACCGGGTGGAGCGGTGGTGCCTACGGCATCGGCGAACGTATCAAGCTCAAATACACCCGCGCCATGATCACCGCCGCGCTGCGTGGCGAGTTGGACAACGTGGCCTACGATGAGCACCGCATCTTCGGGCTCAAATTCCCGCTCACCTGCCCGAACGTGCCGGACAAGATCCTGCATGCGCGCAAGTCATGGAAGAGCGAGAGCGCGTACATGGAACAGGCCGAGCGCCTCGCCAAGGCCTTTGTGGACAATTTCAAGCGATACGCCGATGGCGCTGGCCCTGAGATCCTGGAGGCCGCGCCCAAGGTGGCGGCCCAAGCCTGATCGCGGATCGCAGCGACCGGCCCCCGCAGCGGACCATCCGTGGCGGGGGCCGTGTCATTCCGGGCCTTCCGGGGCATCCATGGGGCCTACCTTTGACACCCTCCGAACAGGCATGTGGCGCGCGGTATCCGGTCTGGTGTTGATGGGCATGCCCATGTTGGTGGTACACGCCCAGAAAGCCGGGGGCAACCCGGCCATCTACCCGGAACGCCTGCATGACGACCTGGAGGTCCTGCGCTCCTTCATCCATGAAGCGCATCCCGATCCCTATCGATTCACGCCGAAGGAGCGCATCGATGCTGTGGTCGATTCCGTCCGGCGTTCGGTGGATGTGCCCATGACCCCGGTCGGTTTCCTGAAGGCCATCATGCCCGTGTTCCATGCCGTGGGCGATCCCCGGCTGAAGCCGACCGTTTCCGCGGCCAGTGGTGGATGGGACAATGGCACCCCGTTGATCCCGCTGCGGGTGCGTCTTCTGGAGGACGGTCTGTACGTGGAGGAGGAATTGAAGGGCTTCCGCAGCCTGCCATTGGGCGCTCGCATCATCTCCATCAATGGGCTTCCGGCCACGGAGATCATTGAGCGACTGTGCGGCGCGGTCGTGGCCGAAGGGGCCAACATCACCTTCAAGCACCGCCTCATCGAGCAGGAGTTCCCGCTGCTCCTGGCGCGGCATGTATCCAGTGGCCATGAACATCTGGTCCGCTATGCCGCACCGGATGGAACCGTTGAGGAACGCATGATCATGGGCATCACGGCGGAGGAAATGTCCCGGGTGCGCAAGCCCACCGGCAAGAAGTTGGCGCCATGGAGCGGTGTGCCGGTCCAGGGATCGGCGGCCTTCTGGCTCACCATCCGAACCTTCGATAGGGACAGTCTCACCAGGTCGGGCCAAAGACCGGAGAAATATCTCGCCGGCCTGATGAAGGAGTTGCGGCGATCCAGGACGCGGACGCTGATCGTGGATGTGCGGGGTGCGGGAGGCCGGGAGCTGGCGATGGCCGAATTGGTATTCGCCGCCATCGCGCAGAAGCCCTTCCGTGTGGTACGCGACATGACCGTGCGCAGCCTGTCTCCTCCGGCGCGCTACGACCTGGCCACGCCGCAGCCGGAGTTCTATGCCACCGTGCGCGACCAGTTCGTGGAAGCACCCTCCGGGTTCGCGCATCTGCGGTCCGATGACGTGCGCCTGCTGCCCATACCGCCCGCCAACCAGGCCTTCGAAGGAGCGGTGTATGTGGTGGCCGATGGGATGACACGGGATGCGGGTGCCACCTTCGTGATGATGGTCAAGCGGGAACGGCGGGGGCGTATCATCGGCGAGGAAACGGGCACCAACGCGCACAGCTTCACCGGTGGCAGGGAATTGACCGTGACCACGCCCCATGCGGGCCTGCGCTTCAGCATTCCGCTGATACGCTATGTGCCGGAAGGCAACGCCACGGGGCCGGCCGATCGCGGCGAATCGCCCCACTATGAATTGACGCCGCTGCCCGTGGGGCTGGTGAAGGGGCGCGACACCGTCCGCGAAGCCGTCCTGCAGCTCGTGGGCGAATTGCGATGAAAGCCCGCTTTCCGATCCTGGCCTTGCTGCTGGCGTGCGGTTGCACCACCCCGGAGGTGAGCGACTCCGCCAGCGGGCCGATCACCTACCGGGACAATGCCTACGCCACCCGCTTTCGCATCGGGGAGCGAGGAGTGGAAAAGCTGCTGGTGGTGCTCGGGCCGGGCGGCGCCCACGATACGATCGGCGTTTATGGTAAATCGCCACAAGGACTCGCCTTCCCCTTGAAGCGCATCGCCGTGGCCAGCACCACGCATCTGGCCTACATCGCGGCCTTGGGTGCGAGCGACGCCGTGGCAGGGGCGGCGCATCTGGGGCGGATGCACCATGCCGATCGATGGCGGCATCGCGATCCACCAGTGGAGGAGATCGGCACGGCGGCCGGGATCGATCGTGAGCTGCTCCTCCGGTTGGGACCGCAGGCCTTGTTGGACCATCCCTTTGGCCGAAAGGATCCCGGTCTGGAGACCGCGGGCGTCCCGGTGGTCCAGATCACCGAGTACCTGGAGGAGCATCCGCTGGGCCGCGCCGAGTGGTTGCGCTTCTTCGGTGTGTTGCTGGGTGTGGAGGCCAGGGCCGACAGCCTGTTCCGCACCATCGCCGGCCGCTATACCGACCTGATCGTGCGGGATGACCTCCAGCGACCCACGGTGTTCTTCGGCAGTTCCTGGCAGGACCGATGGCATGCGCCGAGCGGGGACAGCTACATGGCCACGCTGATCCACCATGCGGGCGGCGCGTATGTCCTGGCCGAAACAGGGTCGGAGAACATAGCGCTGGACCGGGAGGTGGTGCTGCACCATGCGCTGAAGGTGGATCGGTTCGGGCAGGTGGTGGCCCATGCGGGGGTGGTGGACGCTTCCATCGTCGCAGGTGGGGATACGCGCATCGCGAAGGCCATCGCATCCCGGCGCAGCGGGTTCCATGCCAACAGCATGATGAGCGATCTCTTCGGCCAGGCGCTGCTGGAACCGGATACCGTGCTGCTGGACCTGTGCCGCATCCTCCATCCGGAGCGCCTGCAAGGCCACCGCCCGAAGTATTTCCACGCGCTGGCTCAGTAGCCGATGCCCAGCCGCCGGTAGATGAAGCCCATCAGCCAGGCCGGGCCGATCATCAGGAACTGCAGGTCCTCGAAGAAGCTGGGTTTCTTCCCTTCGATCTTGTGGCCGATGAATTGACCGATCCACGCCAGCACGAACAGCGTGAGGCACACGGCCCAGAGCGGCCACGGCGCGGTGCGGTCGATCCAGGCGGCGAGGAAGAGGCAGCCGATGCTGAAGGCCATCATGCCGAGCATGATGGAGAGGGACAGCCGGGCGTAGAAGATGCCCACCAATGCCACGACCACCTTGGCCACGATGCCATCCGAGGCACCTGGCACGGGAATGCTCCACAACAGGCCTGTCACGCAGAAGTAGATGGTGGGCACACAGACCCAGTGCACCAATTTGTTGGTCGGGTTCTGGTGGCTCACGCCATAGGCGTCGAACCATTCTTGCATGCTACGCTTCGCCATGGTGCAGGTAGCGTTCGTGGATGATCTTCATGTGGTGCATGGCATGCCCGGCGATGATCCAGCCCAGGGCGTGCGTGCCGATATCCTGCCCGTTGGCCCGGCCGCCGCGCGCGAGCATCGCGGGCGTGAAACTGCCGAAGAGGGCGATGGTGGCGGCGCGCACCCGGTCGTGCTCCTCCATCAGTTCGTGGAAACCGCGGTGGTCCACATCGGCATGCAGGGCATAGGCGTCCTCCTCGAAGCCAGGCAATTCGGTGGCATCGTTCCGGGCGAAGCGCAACGCGCGGTAGGCGAAGATGCGCTCGCTGTCGATCAGATGCTGGAAGATCTGCTTGATGCTCCACTTCCCAGGAGCGTATCGGAAGCCATCGTGGCCCGGTGGCATCCGCTCCACGGTGCGCCAGGCGCGATCGGACGCACGGCGCAAAGCGTCCAGCACGTCATCGCCTTCAGCCAGGCGCATATAGCCCTGGTAGAAACGGGGTACTTCTTCGATCGCCGGTTTGCCCTGCCGTTCCATGCGGACAAGATAGACACGGTCCTTCAGCCTTCTTCATCGGGGATGAGCATGAAGGGCGCGGCCACCACTTCCTTCATCACCTGGAGCCAGCCGTATGGCCGCGTCCACCAGGTCCAGCGAGGGCAGCGGTGGTCCTCCAGTGCGATGATGCCCGTTTCGCTTGCCGGTCCCAGGGCCTTGACGAAGGCGTGGTGGGTTCTGCGGGCATGGACCGAAAGCGTGGCCACATCCACACGTGCGATCCCCTCCACCCTGGCGAGTGACGCGAAAGCCCTGGCCGAGGCCCGTGTACGCGCACGGTCGGCACGGACGGGTACGGCACGCAGCAGACTGTCGGGCATGCCCGCGCGCAGGAGGATCGCACGTGCATGTTCGGCATGTGTGGGCCACCCCGGTTCTGTGCCGCCATCGGCGTGGTGCAGTACCATGGTGTCCACCAGTGCGTGCATGTCATCGCCATCGCCGGTCATCGACCCTACGAAGACCACGGCCGTTCCGGGTGGTCCGCCACCACTGGTCTCCACGAAGCGGATCTCGCGCACGGCGCGTGGCAAGGTGACGCGATGCCGCACGAGCCGTGTCGTCACCGCGCCGGCATGCAGTGTGTCACCATCACCCAGGATCGCCCATTGGGCGCCGGGCAGTCCGGTGGTCTTGAAGCGGATCTCCTCACGCAGGTCCCGGCTGGTGCTTATGGTGAAGCTTTCACCGCCGTGCAACTGGTAGGTGAAGGGGCGCAGTGTGCCGGTGAGATACAAGCGATCGTAGCCGCCGGCGAGGAAGATCCGCCTGGCTTGCAGCAGGCCGTCGCGATGCATCCAACCTTCGGCCACCAGCACGCCGCCACCCACGGGCCGTGTGATCGCGAACCAGGGATGCGCGAAAAGGATGAGCAGGGCCGTGAGGCTGGTGAAGGCGAGGAGCGGTCTTCGCCACCGGCGCGTCATAAGGCGTCCTCCAGCGAGGCTTTGAGTGCGAGCAGTTCGGCGCGGGCCTTTCTTTCTCCTGCGATGATGCAGCGAAGAGCGCCGGCCTCGCACGCGGCGATCGCTTCGGTGATGCGGTCCGCATCGGCCAGCAACAGCGCCAGTTGGTAGTAGCTGGCGATGTGCGCGGGGTCGTCCGCCAGCAGGGACTCCAAGCCCGCGATGGCTTGTTCCATCTCACCGCGGCGCCTGTGCTCCAGGGCGATGGCGTAGCGCAGGAAGGCGTCGCCCGGTTCCTCGGCGAGCATCGCGTGCAGTTGCTCCAGCCGTTCTTCGCTCATGGCGTGGCGGTCTGGCCGCGTGTGGCGTCATCGGTCACGGCCAGCATGCGCAAGCGACCGTTCTCCATACGTGCCACACGCGCACCCAGGTGGACCGCATCCTCGGGGTCGTGGCTCACGATGATGGCGGTGACGCCGTGGGCGAGCAGGATGCGCCGGACCTCGTGTCTGACCAGCACACGGGTCTCGCTGTCCAGGTCGCTGAAGGGTTCGTCCATCAGCAGCAGGCCGGGACGCATCACCAGGGAGCGCGCGATGGCCACGCGCTGCTGCTGCCCACCGCTGAGCTCATGGGGGTAGCGCCGCTCGAATCCTTCAAGACCCACACTGCGCAATTCCTCCTGCACGCGCCGTCCGCGTTCATCGCGATCCAGGTCGTGCAAGCCGAAGCCCACGTTGCCGGCCACGGTGAGATGGGGGAAGAGCGCGAGACCCTGGAACACCATGCCCACCGATCGCGCTTCGGGCAGGATGAAGGTCCGTTCGTTGCTCAGGCAGCGGCCGCCCAAGTGGATGCTGCCGGCTCCGGGTCGCGCCAGGCCGGCGATGGTGCGCAGCAGGGTGCTCTTGCCACTGCCACTCGGTCCCACCACCAGCAGGATGCCGCCTTCCTCCAGATCGAGGTCGAGGTCCTTGAGCACGGCGTGGCCGCCGTGGGCGAAGCAAAGTCCACGTATCCGCAACAGAGGCTCGTTCATCGCAGGCTTCGGGCCAGGGACCGCTCCAACAGCAGCACTGGCAGCAGCCCGCAAAGTACGATGAGCAGGGCCGGCCATGAGGCTTCGCGAAGCTGCTCGATGCTGGCCATCTCGTAGGTGAGCGTGCTGAGCGTGTGGAAATTGAATGGCCGCAGGATGAGCGTCAGCGGGAGTTCCTTGATCACATCGATGGCCACCAGCGTGGCGGCCGCTGCCATGGCCGGACGAAGCAGGGGAAGGTTCACCCGGAGGAAGGTGCGTGGCCTGGACGCGCCCATCAGGCGCGCCGCTTCGTCCAGTTCAGCGCCCTGCTGGCGAAGACCGTCCAGCAGTGGCTGGGTGCCCACGGCCACGAAGCGCACGGCGAAGGCGTACGTGAGCAGGCCCAGGCTGCCGATGAGGGTGAAGAACAGCACGCCTTGCCGGTCGATGGCACCGGCCAGGGCCATGACACCCACGGCGATGACGGCACCGGGTATGGCGTAGCCGAGTCGCGCCAACCGGATGGCCGGGTCGCCCGCGTCGCCGTGGCGTTCCCGATAGGCGAAGAGCACGGCCACCACCAAGGTGACCAACGCCGCCAGGGAGGCCACCAACAGCGTGTTGCCCATGGCGGAAAGCACGCCATCCGGCATCGCATCACCCGTGCTCTGGAGCACATCGTACAACAGTTTCCCCAAGGGCAGGCCAGCGGCGGCACACCAGACAAGCAGGCACCACGCGGTCGCCATCCAGGCTTGCCAGCCCCGCAGCTTTTCGCGTCGCGCCCGCACCTGCGCGGTATCCTGCCGGGCCATCCGGCGCGTGCGGCGTTCGATCCAGATCAGCAGGGCCACCAGGCCCATCAGCGCCAGCCCGAGCCGCAGCGCGCTACCGGGATCGTAGAGGCCGCCCCAGCTGCGGAAGATGCCCGTAGTGAGCGTGCGGATGCCGTAGTATTTCACGGCGCCATAGTCATTGAGTGTTTCCATGGCCAGCAGCAACGCACCACCCGCGATGGCGGGCCGGGCCAGTGGGAGCGCCACTTTGCCGAAACGCCGCAGGGGCCGCGCACCGAGCAGCCGCGCGGCATCCAGTTGGGGGGTCATGCCCACGGAGAAGGCCGCGCGCACCGGCAGCATGACATAGGGGAACAGCGCGAGGGCCAGCACCAGACACAGGCCGGGCAGTCCCATGATGTCCGGCCTGAAGCCCCAATGTGCCGCGGTCCACACGCTGATGGAACCGGTGGGACCCAGCATCGCGGCGTAGGTGTAGGCACTGATGTAGGTGGGAAGCGCGAGCGGCATCACCAGGGCCCACCGGAAGATCCCACGCATGGGCAGGTCGAAACGGGCCAGCAGCCAGGCGGTGGGTACCGCCACCAGAAGGGCCAGGGCGAGCGTTCCGCCAAGCAGCAGGAGCGTTTCCCGCAGGTGCGCAGGAAGCAGTTCGCGCGCCACATGTGCCCATTCCGGTGCGGGAGCGTGCAGGGGAGAGGTGACCACCACCAGCAGCGGCGCGGCCATCAGCATGGCCAGCAGGGAGATGCCCCATTGCTTCCTGCTGCGTGGAACGCGTGATGCTGGTCGACTCAACGCCATCCCGCGGCCTGAAGCACTTTGGATGCCTCGCTGTTGAACTTGTTCAGCGCATCCAAACCCAGGCCATCGGCTTCGAAGGGACCGAAGGCCTCCAACTCCGCGGGCCAAGGCGTATCAGGCAGCACGGGATATTCCTTGTTGCCCTGGGCGAAGAGCGCCTGCGCTTCTGGTCCACTGAGGAACTCCAGCAATCGGACAGCAGCTTCGGGATGTGGGGCGTGCTTGGCCACGCCACCACCACTCACGTTCACATGCACACCATGCTCACCGATGGTGGGGAACGCCACGCGCAACACCGCCTTCGCCTTCTGGTGCGCAGGGTCGTCGCTGGCCATGAGTTTGGCGATATAGTAGGAGTTGGCGATCGCCACATCGCCGATCCCTTCGGCCACGGCCAGCAATTGGTCGGTGTCACCACCCACCGGGTCGCGCGCCAGATTGCCCACGATGCCCCTGGCCCAGGCCAGCGTGGCATCCGGGCCTTGATGCGCGATCATGGCCGCCACGAGGCTCTGGTTGTAGATGTTCTCCGCGCTGCGGGCCAGCACCCGGCCTTTCCACTCGGCTTTCGTCAGATCGTCCCAGGTGGCGATGGAGGCGCCATCCACCTTGTCCTTGTGGTAGGCCACCATACGGGCGCGGCGGGTGAGCCCGTACCAATGGCCTTCGGGATCACGCAGCGCGGCGGGGATGTTCGCCTCCAAGACCTGGCTGCGGGCGGGTCTCAAGAGGCCGCGGTTCTTCGCCAGGCCCAACCGGCCCGCATCAGCGGTGATGAACACGTCGCATGGGCTGTTCCGCCCCTCGGCCTCCAGGCGCGCCATCAGTTCATCATCGCCGGCCTGCACCACGTTCACACGGATCCCGGTGAGTTCGGCGAAGCGCTCGAACAATTGCTTGTCCGATGCATAATGGCGATGCGTATAGACGTTCACTTCCGTGGCTTCCGCGGAAGGGGCGGGTGCTTCACAGGCCAGGAGTGTGAAGAGCAGCAGCGTGGCGGTGGTATGGATCGGGCGCATGTCGGGATGGGGGGGCGGCGGCGATGTGTTCCAAGGTGGAGTACGGCATGCCGCACCGGTGGCCGCGAAGGTATCGGACCGATAGGGCCCCGGGTATCGCGCGATCGTGGTATTCGCAGGGGTGCCAAGGGCTGCATGGCGGTAACCGGAGGGGCTTTTCGCGCGTATCCGCGTGCGCATGCTGAAGTACATCCACCCCTTCACCAGCCTGGGCCTGTTGCTGCTGCTCGCCGCACCGCCCTTTTTCATGCTGGACCACCCACAAATGGGCATCGTGCTGCTCTTGCTGGCCTATGGCTCCACGGCCATGGAATTCAAGAAGTACACGAGCGACTACCAGTTCGCCATGCTGCTGCTCAGCGCCTGTGCCCTGGGCATCGCCATCGACCTGCGCCACCAAGCGTGGCCATTGGTGACCACCTCCCTGCTGCTCGCCGCCATGGCCACCATCGCCCGCCAGAAGTACATGCAGCGCTTCACCTACATCAACCTGCTCTGGCTGGACTCGGGCACGGCGTTGTTGTCCGCAGGGATCTTCCTGTTCGCCATCGTGGGCGATCCCTTCGTATGGGACCTCTGGCTGCCGCCCCTGCTGCCCATCCTGGGTGCCATCGGCCTCACGGCCAGCTATGTGCAGGACGGCATGCACATCCGGCGCAGCGTACAGGGCGGCTACAAGGTGCAGGTGGGCCGTGAAGCACCGGACCTCGAACTGCCCGATGCGGATGGGAAGATCGTCCGGCTGAGCGACTTCCGTGGCAAGCACCCCGTGCTGCTCATCTTCGTCCGTGGCGACTGGTGCCCGGGCTGCCACATGATGCTGCGCACCTATGAACGCAACAGGCACGCGTTCCTGGAGAAAGGGGTGCATGTGCTCGGCATCGGCCCGGACGACATCAGCGTGAACAAGGACATGGTGGAGCGCATCGGGGTGCGTTTCGGCATGCTCAGCGATGTGGACCAAAGCGTATCCGCCCGTTATGGCGTGGTGTACAAC